>CAZIPZ010000065.1:7162-11153 GCA_964541075.1 uncultured Solibacteraceae bacterium
ACAACTATATGCGTCCCCAGGTCTGGCTGGGAGCATTGAAGCTTGTCTGGGACAATCCTGTCCTCGGAGTCGGGCTCAATGAATTCGACGACGTCTCGAAGAAGCTTGCGCCTCCCGTCGAAGGTCAGATCTCGCGATTCAAGAAGCGGCCGGGAATCGCTCACTCTGAATATCTTCAGTACGCTTCAGAGATCGGGTTGCCGGCAACTGTACTGTTGTTGGCGATCGCAGGCTATTTGGTTGTCCTTGTGGTACGACGTGCGCGCAGCACAACGGCGGATGCCCGGATCTTTAACGAGTCGGCGTTGCTTGTGGCAACTGGTCTCGGCGCGCATGCGCTCGTCGATAACAATTGGAACGTTCCGGTCCTGGCTTCCGGGTTGATTGTTTTTTCTCTCGCTGACGTCCTACCTCGACAGCCATGGCCTCTCTTTCTAAGATGGTCGCCGTCAAAAACCGCCGTTGCTGTAATGGGAACCGCGATCGTGTACATCCATTCATCGCTTGCACCAGCCGCCGCTTTGCACTTCAACGAAACCGGACACGCAGCCTATGTTGCGGGCAACCTTGAAACTGCTGAAACACTCCATCGACTTGCTGCCGCGATTGTCCCTAGTTGCTCGATCTTTCTGGACAATGCAGGAGCCGTCTACCTGGATCTCTATCGTAAGAACAGGGACGTGCAAATGCTCGACATCGCGCAAAACTTTTTCACGAAAGCTTCCGAGAATCACCCGAACGCGCTGGAACCTTTGCGACATCTCGAGGCAGTCGAAATCGAACGTTTAACGGGCGACATCGCCCACGACCTGCCGATTCACGAAAAGATCATTCATATCGATCGGCAAATTCTGGAGATTGATCCATTCAACCCTTTCGTTCGAAAAAACCTTGCTGAGGCTCTCTATAACGCCGGTTTCCGCGACGAGGCCGAGCAGGAACTGGATAAGGCCATCGCATTCGAGCCGAACTATGTTCCAGCCTATCTCAGAATTGCAGAATGGAACGATCAGGCGGGAAGGGCTGATCAGGGTAATGAGTATCGACAAAGGGCGTTATCCATTGTGGCGAAGTATCAAGGCGTTCAAATGCCGGACACCTACGACGCGATGCTGCTGGGCAGGCCGCAATTGTCTGCGAAAAACCAATGAAGATAGGCTTGGCGTTGACGACCCTATTTTTCGCGGTGCTGATGCCACCTGAGGCATATCCGGTGGGCGGAACAATTGTGGCGCTCAGTTCGACGTTTTCATTTCTGATCGCGCTTGCCGAACGACGCGTTCCTGAAAAATATCTGTTGGGCGGCTTTGTTGGCTTTCTGGTCCTTTTAGCTCATTCCCTGTTGTTCTCGGTCGACATCTACCGCTCATTTTCATTTATCGTGGCGCTGTGGGCGTACTACTGTCTGGTCGGTTTTTTCATGACCGCCGATCTCATCGTGCACCGATGGTTCGCGTTTGTCATTGTGGGGTTGTGCCTTGTCGTTTCAAGCTATGGCCTCTATCAGCATTTCTGGGGAATTGGCGCTGTCTCCCAAGAAATTGTCGCTTCCGGCGCGAGCGAAGCCATGAAAAGGGGTATGCTCGACCGCCTTCAGACAGGACGTATATTTTCAACGTTTGCACTGCCGGGAACGCTTTGGGGTTTTCTCCTGGCTTCCATACCGATTCATGCAGCGCTCTGGAGGCAAAATCGTGCGCTGAACGCCCTTCTGTCGCTTAGCCTCGTGATGGCGCTTACAGCCGGTATTCTTACTCACTCATTCGGTTTTCTCCTCGGTCTGTTCGCTGCAGCAACTGCATGGTGCATGGTTCGCTATGGCCGGATCGAATTTAAGAAGATCCTCGCCGTATTACTGACACTGGTTGTGGCGGGAGCATTCTTCATTGCAGCCCGCCAAGAGACTCTCACGGAAGGCAACCCTATCGTCCTGCGGTTCAAGAATTGGGTTTCGGCATGGAATATCTTTGCCGTGCATCCTTTGGGCACCGGCCTGAACACCTTTGGAATCATCTATCCCCAATACAAGCTCCCCGCAGCCAACGACACCCAATTCGCCCATAACACCCCGCTGCAATTGATGTCCGAGATCGGTTGGATTGCGATCCTGACAGCAATGGCTGGAGTCGTCCTCGTAGTCCGGAGGAAACCGGATGTCCGAGCCGATTTAGGAAGATCAACTGCGCTCGTCGCGCTGATCGCGTGGTTCGTCCACAACCTGCTTGATATCAACGTGTACTTTCCGTGCATTGGAACGATGGGCGCAATTTTGAACGGTCTTACATTTTCCGGGGGAAAACGGCCCCCTTTCACCCCTTCAAGGATGCTCACGGCAGGTATCTGGACCGTAGCGATGAGCTGTCTGATTTTCTCCGGTTTGGCAGTCGTGGCTGGGGAATTGGAGCATCGCGCCAGGATTGAGTACGAAACCGGAAAACCGCTAGAGGCCGTGAAGACATTGGATCTGGCCATTGGGGTTAGCCCCTTCAATTCAGATTTACGACAAGCGTCGGGCGAGATCCTTCTGGATCAGTTTCAAAAGACTCAAAACCGCTCCTATCTTGAGCAGGCAACTCAAAACTACAAAAAAGCGACCGAACTGAGCCCAATGAAGTTTGATACGCACGTTGGCTTGGCACTCTGCCTTTCCGCAGGCAACGAAATCGATTCTGCGATCGAGGAAATCAATGTGGCCTGCAACCTCTTTCCGAGCAACACCTACGTGCGGGCGATCGCCCGCCTTATCGAGCAACGCGCTCGGTAGACTCCCGCTTTCCCTCTGAACCGTGCTATGGCCGCCGACTTGCCTCTCTGAAAGCCGGAGGTTCAAAGTGAGTTTCACAGAATCAAACATTGATGACATCGCCGCTGATGACTCAGCCATAGGTCATCTCATTGAAGAACTTGTGACTTGCTGGCCGTCAGCATCCGTGTATCGCTACAGTGCGTCGGATTTAGACGAGAACGATTTCAGCCCTCTGGAGTCAAGAATCAGACGCGAAACCGATCAGAATGACGTCGGAATGACCTTTTCTAGACGAGGTCAAGAAAACCGACGAACAATATGAGACCCATTAATAAGCCTTCTCCTATGTCGATCCTTTGCGAGCAAACACCGGTTGTAATCCTCGCCGGCGGAAAAGGCACACGGCTGATGCCTTACACCACATCGTTACCCAAGCCGCTCATGCCTGTCGGTGAACGTCCGATTCTGGAGATCTTGTTGCGTCAGTTAGCCGCTCAGGGATTCCACAAGGTGACGTTGGCCGTAGGGCACTTGGCGGGATTAATCCAGGCATATTTCAAAGATGGTCACGACTTGGGTTTGGAGATTGAGTACGCATACGAAACATCTCCACTGGGAACAGCTGGACCTGTAAGCAGGCTTCCCCGCTATGAACGATCAATGCTCGTGCTAAACGGAGATCTCTTGACGACGATCGACTTCGGCAAGATCGTTCGTTTTCACTACGAAAGCGCCGCAATCGCCACAATTGGAACCAAACGGCGAACAGAGACCGTGCAGTTCGGAGTGGTTGAAACGGAAACCAATGGTCAGATCATCAAATATCGTGAAAAACCAAGCCTCGATTATCTGGTCAGCATGGGCATCTACGTGTTTTCACCAATCGTTCGCGACTTCATTCCTCGCGCACAGAAGTTCGATTTTCCCGAACTCGTTCATCGCCTGATTTCGAACGGCAAGAAAGTGCTCGCCTACGAAAGTGAAGCCTACTGGATGGACATCGGGAGGCCTGACGACTACCAACGTGCAAATGAAGAATTTCCCAACATGGAGCATCTTTTCCTAAAACCCAATGTGGAAAGCGCGGCTGTCGGAACTCGATTTTAACGAGCAGGAATTCGACGGAATTCTGGAAGCTCTGGATTCGGCGTGGATAACTGCAGGTCCACGAACAGAAGCCTTCGAAAGGGCTTTTGCCGACATTACTGAAACCCGCCATGCGGTGGCCGTGTCCAATGGAACCGC
>CAZIPZ010000065.1:11163-19307 GCA_964541075.1 uncultured Solibacteraceae bacterium
AACCGCGGCACTCTTCCTGGCGCTCAAAGGTCTCGGAATCGGGCCGGGAGACGAAGTACTGTGCCCTTCAATGACGTTCGTCGCGACGGCTGCTGCGGTCATTCATTGTGGCGCAAAGCCCGTGCTGGTTGACATCTGCGGTCTCGAAAATCCGACAATGGATCCCGATGACGCACGAGCGAAAATCACCGCTCGAACAAAGGCGATTCTCCCCGTGCATTATGCAGGCATTCCGGCGGACATGGATCGGCTTTGCGCTTTGGCTGAATCGAAGGGTCTGTTTCTCGTGGAGGATGCCGCCCACGCACCCGGTGCTAGTTTCGGCAATCGCCGGTGCGGAAACCTTGGTGCTGCAGGATGCTTCAGCTTCTTCGGGAACAAGAACATCACGACTGCTGAAGGCGGGATGGTTACAACGAACGACACGAGCCTTGCGCATCGTATACGGCTGCTGCGATCTCATGGAATGACAGTAAACAGCTGGGACCGGGACAAAGGGCGTCCGGCGCACTACGACGTTCTCGAGTTTGGGTATAACTTCCGCTTCGACGACATTCGGGCAGCGCTAGGTCTGGCGCAGCTCAAAAAGCTAGAGCATTTCAATCAGCGGAGAAAAGATATTGCCAGCTTCTATAATCAGCGGTTTAAGGAGGAGGGGTTGGACGTAATTCTTCCTCTTTCATCCGTGAAACTGCCCAAGAAGGCTTCCTATCACATCTATCCAGTCGTTTTCTCCAATTTAGAACAACGAAATCACATGGAAGAGGCGTTGAAATCGCAAGGAATCCAGACAAGCCTCCATTATTCACCGATTCATTGGTTTTCCGCATTTCACCAACACCAGGAGTTCTCCCAAACACCGCTCCACCTGCCCGTGACGGAGCAGTTCGCTTCACGAGAACTGACATTGCCACTTTATGCTTCACTTTCTGAAGCTCAGGTCGACACGATAGTGTCCTCTGTGGTTCACTGTTACGCCCGTGAGCGAGTTCTATCGAGCAAAGCGAGTGTTAGTGACCGGCGGCCTGGGTTTTCTGGGCAGTCACGTCGTACGGCGTCTCCTCGCTTGTAACGCCGACGTACGCATCACCACCCATCGCTCGGACCCTCCCACCTCAAGGGACTACGAAGTCATTAAAGCGGATCTCACGAGGTACGACGACTGCCGGCGAGCCGCTAAATCAATGGACTTGGTCTTTCATCTTGCGGCGTATGGGTGGGGGCTCGGTGAGAATGTCGGACGTCAATCCTCACTTTTTACCAACAATGTTCTAATAAACACAGCAATGCTGGACGCGGCCTTCATTGAAAACGTCTCGCGCTATCTTTTCACAAGCAGCTCTTCAGTTTATTCCGGTGCATCAAGTGTTCTCGACGACGAGACCCCCTGGAACGGAGATCCGCATGCATCCGAGCTTTCTTTTGGCTGGGCAAAACGTATAGGCGAAATACAGGCCAGGATTTTTGCAGAAAACAATGGAATGCAGATCGCAATCGTGCGGCCAAGCAACCCCTACGGCCCTCATGATGACTTTCACCCGACGAGAGCGCATGTCGTCCCATCTCTGATCGTTCGAGCTTTTGAGCGCCGGAATCCATTTGTAGTCTGGGGGACCGGAAAAGTAGAGCGTTCGTTCATCCACGCGGACGACGTTGCGCGAGCTTTACTGCTGGCCCTAGAAAAATACGCTGTGTGCGATCCAGTAAATGTTGCATCGTGCGAAGTCACGCACATCAGTGATCTAGCGCGCATGGTGCTGGACCTTTCCGGGCATAAGGACGCGGAGATTGCCTTTGATTCGACGAAGCCCGAAGGACACCCTCGCAAGCATTTGACCACCAGAAAAGCCGAAGAAAAGTTGGAATTTCAAGCGAAGATTGGCTTGCGCCAAGGATTACAGGACACCATTGAATGGTATCGATCTATTCTGACAAGAAGATCTTAGTAACAGGTGGGGCCGGCATGATCGGCTCACATATCGTAGAGGAATTGCTTGCGCGGGGGGCGCGCGTCCGAATTACCCAACACAATCGCCCTCATCCTTTTGACAATAAGGTTGAGGTTGTTACGGGTGATTTGCTCTCCATGGATTTCTGCCGGGCTGCGGTAAGCGGCGTCGATTTTGTCATTCATGCCGCGGGCTTCACTGGTGGAGTCGGGCAGGTAACGCTTGAACCGGTCGCCACGTTCACGAATAACCTTCTGATGAATACTCAGATTCTCGAGGCTTCGCGGCTGGAGGGCGTAAAGCGGTTCGGTCTACTCAGCAACTCTTCAGTCTACGCCGCGTCTTCGGAAGCTTTAAAAGAAGACGCCGCCTGGGGTGATTCCATCCGAGGCGTCGCCGAAAATCCGACCGGCGACGTGAAAAGGATTGCAGAACTGCAGTGCAAGGTTTATGCGGACAGTGCAGCCATGAAAATAGGCATCGTGCGCGGCGGAAATGGGTACGGTCCCCGCGACTACTTTGACATGGAGCGTTCCCACGTGCTGCCGGCACTGATAAGAAAAGCCGTTTCGCGGCAGAATCCATTTGTATTGTGGGGAACAGGAGAGACGGTTCGCGATTTCACCCATGCACGCGATATCGCGCGCGGTCTGTTATTCGTACTTGAACATCACGCCATCTGCGACCCGGTGAATATCTCAACCGGAAGGACCACTTCAATTAGAGACGCGCTCCACATCATTCTTCGAGAATCAGAGCACACCTCTGCCCAGGTCGTCTTCGACACAAGCCGTCCTTTAGGTCCGAAGGCCAAGAGACTCGATACAACTAAAATGAATGCACTCGGCTTCAAGCCCGCGATCTCGCTTGAAGACGGATTGAAGGAGACCATTCGCTGGTTCCGGGAGACCTATAGTGCCGACCTGCAGAATCTGTAAAGGCAGTCACCTGACAAAATTTCTTGATCTGGGCCAACAACCGCATTGCAATCGTTTCCTGACACAAAGTGAACTCGATCAGCCTGAATCCTTCTACCCGTTAGAGCTTCACTTCTGCAGTGATTGCGGCCTCGTCCAAATGGTGGAAGTCGTCGCCCCGGAGGTAATGTTCAAAGACCACCCTTACGTCTCAGGAACCACAGCAACGTTGTCTGAGCATTTTCGCAACGTTGCAAAAGACTTGGTGGACAGATTCACGATCCCGCAGGACTCGCTTATTGTCGACATCGGCAGCAACGATGGCACTTTTCTGAAAGCCTTTTCAGGCTTCGCCGTCAGGACTCTCGGTGTTGAACCAGCTACGAAGATCGCAAATCTAGCTATCGATGCAGGCATCAATACGGTGAACGATTTTTTTTCGAGCCGAGTAGCGTCCGAAATCCGGGAGAAATACGGGTCAGCAAAGATCATTAACGCTGCCGGTGTTTTTTTTCATGTCGACAACCTGGATGACTTCGTCCTCGGCGTTCGAACACTCCTTGATGAAGACGGGGTCTTTGTGGTCCAAGCGATCTACCTGGTCGATATGATCGAACGCAACTCCTTTGACAACGTCTATCACGAACACGTTTGCCATTATTCGGTTAAACCGCTGGATGTGCTATTCCGCCGCTTCGGCATGGAGATCTTCGACGTCCGCCGCGCAAACATCCACGGCGGGTCGATTGTCGCGTACGTTGGTAAAAAGGATCGGTTCACTCGAACGGCTAACCCTGACCGCCTCAACGCCGAGGAGCGCACCAAAGGTCTGCACGACGTCCGTCGATTCGAAGACTTTGCTCGAAAAGCTGCGCAAATCCGCTCGGAACTTGTTGCGATGCTTCTGGACCTCAAATCCCAAGGAAAGCAAATCGCGGCGTATGGCGCTCCCGCAAAGGGAAATACATTACTAAACTACTGTAAGATCGGTCCGAACATTCTAGACTACGCCACTGAAAAGAACCGGCTGAAATGTGGACTATATACACCCGGAATGCACATTCCAGTCATACCGGAAGAGGATGTCCAAGGCAAACCTCCGGACTATTACTTAATGCTTCCCTGGAACTTCCTTGATGAACTACTTGTTAAGGAAAAGGACTATCGAGCCCGTGGAGGAAAGTTCATCATCCCGATCCCAGAGCCGCGAATCATCTGATTCGGCCACTTGAAGGCAATCGTTACGGACGAAACTGAACGGCTGGTGCAGTGTCGGAATGGAGAAAGCATGCAAGCGAGCAGAATGAAACCCCGTCCGTCATGCGACACACGACTGATCAGAAAGCTGAAGTGACTGGATGAACGATCGACCATCGAAGCAATACTACGGACGCATAAGAACGAAAGGAATGTCTCCGGAGTTTAGAGCTTTAACAACTGGCGATAGGCTGCTTCTAGGTTGTTTACGGATGTCTCGATGTCGAACTCGGAAACTCGAGCCCTTCCGCGAAGGCCCATCTCCCGGCACAGCGAAGGATTTTCCACGAGTTTCAACACGGACGCTGCCATCCCGTTCACGTCGTGAGCCTCATGGAGGAAACCGTTGTCACCGTCAATGATCGCTTCGCGCGCCCCGTCGACATTAGTAGCGACAATGGGCAGCTCGCTCGCCATTGCCTCGGAAAAGACACAAGGCAAGCCCTCCCAGAGGGATGTGAGGACGACAACATCGAGGTTCCGGTAGACCTCGGGCATATCATCCTGCCAGCCAAGCAACGTAACGTGTTCCGAAAGACTGTGTTCACGAATCCTGGCTTCTACCGCTGGGCGAAGTTCTCCATCGCCAGCTAGGACAAAGTGAACATTCGAAGCCTTTGCTGCAACTCTGGCAGCGACATCGATGAAATCAACGGGTGACTTCTGTGGTTTCAGACAAGCCACCATTCCAATGACGACCTTTCGCGGATCAATACCCCATTTGGCAAGGCTCTTCTTTCTTTCCCCGCATGCCAAAAATTTCGCAACCGGTATCGCATCGCGGCACAGAATCCAGTCTTTCCTTCCAAACACGCCCGCTTTCTCACCCTTCTCTGCGTTCGCGTAGGAAACGACGACTGTCCTCGTAGTGATCTTTGTCGTCACACGCTCAAGCCACCGATAAATGTTTCGCACGACTGGCGATTGAAAATCGTGAAAACTGAATCCATGGACGGTGTGAAAGATTATGGGGACGCCTGCTGTTCTTGCAGCCCAGCGTCCCAGAATGCCAGCCTTTGAACTGTGGGTGTGTACAACGTCCGGGCGCTCGCGGAAGAAAAGGCGCCACAAGGCGAGGAAAGCGGAAATGTCCTTGATTGGATGAACCTCGCGCACCAGCGAACTGAGCCAAAATCGTTGGATATCGGAGATCTGATTGGCGCGGTCAATAAGCAATCCTTCATGACCAGTCACCAAACCAAGCTCATAGCGGTCTCTAGGCAGGCGCTCCAGAGTCATTAAAGTCACTTCCTGCGCCCCGCCCAACTCGAGTTTAGTAATGACGTGGAAAACCTTTGTCTTCATCGCGAGCTAAATAGGATCGAACTTCCCTGGCTCTCGAACCGGAATCGGACTTCCTGAAGGTCGGACAACGCCGCACGGACCTTGTCCTGTTTTTCGGGTTCCACATAGAGAAGGAGAAATCCGCCTCCGCCGGCGCCCAGAAGTTTTCCACCGGTTGAACCCGCGCCTATTGCTCTCTCATACCAGTGATCGATTGCTTCCCCGCTGACCACAGTGGACAGACTTCGCTTGATCATCCAGCCCCGATGCATGAGCTTGCCAAGGTTTTCGAGCTCCCGACCATTGCACACTGCGTCTACGGCCTGAGGAACAAGTGAAGCCAGTTCCTTCAACTTCGGATGCAGTTCGCCCGTTCTCGTTCGATCGAGTTGCTCGGCAAGAATTTCCGAAGCGTGCCGCTGGAGTCCGGTATAAAAAAGCATCAGCCTGTCTTCGAGCGCATTGATGCGATCGTTCGTCAGCGGAATCGACCGGATGTTCACATCGCCTTGAGGCGTGTAGGTCGCATATAGAAAGCCGCCAAAGGCGCACGCGTACTGATCCTGTAAACCTACACGTTCTTTGATTAGGTCTCTTTCAACGTGAACGGCCTCTTCGGCGAGCTGCCGTGGCGTGGCGAATTTCCCCTGCCACGCATATAGGGCATTAAGAAGACCGACTGTAAATGCGGAGGAAGAGCCCAGACCCGTGCGTGCAGGAAGATCCGTCATACAGTGGATCTCGACCCCATGCTCGATTCCAAGATGCCTCAGACATTCACGCACCGAGGGATGGATGATTTCGTCAACTTGCTTCGTCAGTTCCAGTCTGGAGTAGCTGATGCGAAGCCTATGATCGAAGAACTCGCGCAGCTCCTGAACAGTGATATAGCAGAATTTGTCGATCGTGGCGGACAGCGTGTACCCGCTCTCCCTTGAGAAATACTCTGGATAGTCGCTGCCACCCCCAAGAAAACTGACCCGGACAGGTGTTCTTGAAATGATCATCGCACTGCAGCCTAAACGTTTGATGAATCCGCACGCGACATCATGTGATACGCCTTCATCAGATCTTGAATTCCCCTGTCTAACGAGTGAACGGCACGGAAGCCTTTCGCGGCGATCTTGTCATTGGAGACAATGTAATTTCGCTTGTCGGGATCCGATCCTATTTCTGCGTGGTGTATGTACAAGTCTGGAACGTGCTCCTTGATCTTCAATGCGAGTTCTTCCTTCGACAAATTCGCATCATTCAGACCAACGTTGTAGCTGTGCCCCTTCATGTCGTCAAAATGTTCCAGCGCGTATACAAAACAGCGGGCGACGTCTTCGATGTGGACGTAGTTTCGCTTGAAGTGTCTCTCGTAGAGAACGAGAAACCCGTCTGTCACCGCTCGATAAACGAAGTCGTTGACCAGCAGGTCCGTTCGCATTCTCGGAGATACGCCGAAAACTGTTGCTAGTCTGAAGGACGCAGCGTTTGGACTCCCCAGCAAGATCTTCTCCGCCCGAACCTTTGTAACGCCATACAGGGAAATCGGCTCGAGCGGAGTTTCTTCGGTGCAGTGAACAGCGCCACTCCTCGCGCCATAGCCGCTGTTGGTGCATGGATAAAGAATCGGCTGCGTGGAACTCCTAAAACGAAGGAGAGCCGCGATCGCCTCGTAGTTGACGGATTCGGCCGATAGAGGGTCAGAATCGCAAAGTTTCGCGCCCACGAGAGCCGCAAGCGGGATAATCACATCGTGTTTCGGCACAAGATTTTTGAGAGTCGCCTCATCACGAACATCGCCCAGCACGAAGTCGAAGTTCAGGTCGGAGCAATATCCAAGCAAGCTCCGCTGCTTGTACATCAAGCGATCCAAAACTGTCACTGAGTGCCCCGCCCTGAGCAAGTGTCCGACGAGAACCGATCCGATGTATCCGGCGCCACCTGTAACGAGAATCCTGCTCATGGATTAAAGACCTTTCAGACTATTGGTCCGAGCCCTTTGCAGGGCATCATAAAGGGCTTCAGGATTGTGAATTTTCAACCACTTCGCGGCGGACTCTTCCGCCTTCTTCTTGAAGCCCTCGTAGTTTGCTATTAAAACCTGGATCGCGCCGGCCATATCCTTCGGATCCTGGTCTCGAAACGCAACGCCAGCGCCGTACTTCATCAACTGGTCGGACATCCAGGTATTGTCGGTAACGACGACGGGTTTGCCAGCCGCCAGTGCTTCCACAAATATTCCGGAAGTCCGTGAACGATAAAACTGAGTTCTTCGAGGAATAACGACGGCGCTCGAGTTCAATAGCAGTTGGGTGTACTCCTCGCCACTTAGGGGCCTTTCAATCAACTTCACGTTAGGCAATGCGGCGGCCTTCAGCTTTTCGCGCGCCATGCGGCTTTCAGTGTCATACGGGTCGTCAAGGTTAGTCTGGATGACAAATTCAATGCAATCCCGCCGAAGCTCCGGCTCCAAAAGCTGCACGGCTTCGGCGAAAGTAGCAAAGTCCTTTTCGCTTCTAATACCACCGAGCCACACGAACTGAGGCTTTGCCCTAAGTTCGGAGAACGCTGCGACCCTGTCGGTATGTGGAGTCGGAAGAACCGTGATTGGAAGGTATGTCAGGCGACCGAATTCACGGACTAGTCGGTCGCTGTCGGTGACCAAGTGAATCTTTCTGCCACCCCTGGCCAGGCGCTCCAGCCATTTGAATCCGATCCAGGCAAAGTAAGCTCGCTTATCGTAATG
>CAZIPZ010000066.1:0-18019 GCA_964541075.1 uncultured Solibacteraceae bacterium
CCGACATGAGTGAGAAATACAACATCCTTCAGTCGGCAATGGCGAGTTCCGAACGGATCTTCACGCTAATCGATACGGAGCCTCTCATTGTTAATCCTCCGTCGCCGATCGAGCGTAAGGAGCGTTCCCTTGGTCAGATCGAGCTTCGAAATGTATGGTTTGCTTACAACAATGAGGATTGGGTTCTGCGCGACGTATCTTTTCGTGTGAATGCCGGCGAGTCCGTCGCCATCGTTGGGCACACAGGAGCAGGGAAGACAACGGTGACGAGCCTGCTGACGCGGTTCTATGACATTCAAAAGGGACAAATCCTTCTGGATGGAGTAGATATCGCCTTGCTGGATTTGGGTTCTTTGCGGCGTTCTTTCGCACTCGTCCTGCAAGACGTGTTCCTGTTTTCCGGAACCTTGGAGTCGAACATTCGGTTGGGTTCTCCTATTTCGAGAGAGCAAGTTGCGACGGCAGCCGACGACGTGAATCTATCTTCCTTTATCCGAACACTTCCGCTCGGCCTGGATCATGCCGTCAACGAGCGCGGCACGACCTTGTCCGTCGGACAGCGACAATTGCTGGCATTTGCCCGCGCTCTCGCGCATGATCCCCAAATTCTGATTCTCGATGAAGCCACATCGAGTGTGGACACGGAGACTGAACTTCAAATTCGAAACGCGATTGACCGGCTGATGCGCGGGCGGACGTCCATCATCATTGCACATCGTCTTTCAACCATTCAGAAATGCGACAAAATCATCGTGATGCATAAGGGGCGCGTTCGTGAGATGGGCGGACATCAGGAACTGCTGTCGCAGCGCGGCATATACTACAAGCTCTATCAACTTCAATACAAAGACCAGGAAGTGGGAGTAACCGGAGACTGATATGGCATTCATCGAGAATCATGTGGCTGTGGTGACTGGCGCCGGCCGTGGCATCGGACGCTCCATCGCTCTTGAGCTTGGGCGACTGCGAGCCAAGGTCGTTCTCGCTGCACGAAGCCGAACCGAGCTCGAACTGACGGCCAGTTTGATTGGCCCTGGCGCCAGCGTCATTCCTACCGATGTCCGCAAAAAGGACGAAGTGGAACGACTGTTCGAGCAGGTATCAACTACTCTTGGGCCCGTGGATATACTCGTGAATGCAGCAGGCGTCGGGATTTTCGGAAACGCGGTCGATTTCAAGGACGAAGACTACGACACTCTGATGGAAACCAACCTTAGATCTGTTTTTTGGACATCCCGTCTCGCGTTGCCATCGATGATCCAAAGAAAAGCCGGGCACATCATCAATATCGCTTCAATTGCCGGAAAGGTTGGTTCGCCTAGTCGGGCAGCATACTGCGCTTCCAAATTTGGAGTTGTGGGTTTTTCGGAATCGGTAGCGGAAGAAGTTCGCCAATACGGAATTCGTGTTTCGGTGATTTGTCCTGGCTCCACCGATACGCAGTTCTTTTCCGATAAGAACCCTGCGAAAGCTCGCGAACGAATGCTGCGTCCCGAAGATGTCGCTCGTGTCGTGGCAATGCTTGTCACTCAGGAGCCCAACAGTTTCATCAGCGAAATCATCATTCGGCCCACCCAAAAGCCCTGAAGACGAAAAAACATTTTAATCGGAGCGTGGCTTCGTTATTTAATGCTGCCGCATGCAGACGAAACACACTTTCCTGTTTACGCTCATCTTGGGTTTGGTTTGGGCCGGCCTTCTATTTGGATACCAGAACGGTCCCGATCCCGCTTCGAACGGTATATTCGGACAGGCCGCGTGCAATGCATCAGGTTGTCATGTCGGCAATCCCCTCAATGCATCAGGGGGTTCCACGACACTCGCGGGCTTGCCTTCAGAGTGGACGCCCGGACAGACCTATCAGCTCACGGTGACCGTAGCCAGGTCAAGCTCTGCAAAGTATGGGTTCCAGCTGTCCGCGGTCACGGATTCCACAAACGCACAGGCGGGTTCTTTCACTCCGGGCAGCAATAGAGTGTCCGTAGTGACGAGCGCGGGCGTCCAGTATGCTCAGCACAATCAGCTCGCAACAACGCTCGCGCCTTTCACTGGAGTGTTCAACGTCAATTGGACGGCGCCGGCCAGCGCAAGCGCTGGATCTGTTCGCTTCAACCTGGCGGGAAACGCCGCAAATGGAAATGTTCAGAGCACCGGCGACTTCATCTACACTCTCGTTGAGAGAAGATCTCCCGCGATAGTTATCGAGCCTCCTCCAGTCACATTCATGCTTCCAAACCTTTCGGGTATGTCACGGCTTACTGATGGCGCAGGAGCGAACATTGATGTCGGATACGGCCGCATTCTTCCCAGCGCCGGCAATACGACTCCGTCGGGCGTCAGTATTTTTGGCTTCCACCAGAGTAATGTTCTCGTCACCGAAGCCGGTGTGCCTGCTTCCCCATTGATTCGTACGGGCCGCATCTACGCTGAAGTCGGAGGCGCTGTAAATACAGGTCTCGCGATTGCCAATCCGAATAGTCAAGCCGCCAACATCACCTTCAGTTTTACCAATTCCGCAGGAGTGGATTTCGGCGGTGGATCGCTTGTCTTAGGGGCGAACCAGCAGACCGCAAAGTTCTTGAACGAAGACCCGTTCAACGGCGGTTCATCGGTGCAGGGAAGCTTCACTTTTTCGTCGGACGCGCCGGTTTCGGTGGTTGCTCTTCGAGGATTTACGAATGAGCGTGGCGAGTTTCTCATCACGACTCTGCCGGTCGTCAACTTGGATGTTCCCGCCACGACGGCGACAACGTATCTGCCGCATTTCGCCGCAGGCGCCGGCTGGACAACGCAAATTATTCTTGTTAATCCGACCGATGGCGCTCTGAGTGGCTCGATCCAATTTATGGGGCAGGGAAGCGAAACCGTCGCCGCTGCGCCGGTAACGCTCACCGCTAACGGGACCGCCGCCAGCAGTTTTTCGTTCGCCATTCCTAGACGCGGCTCGTTCAAACTCGTGACAACATCCCCTCCGGCAATTAGCACTGGATCCGTGCGCATCACCTCAGCGCAAGGTAGCGTCTCACCAACTTCCTTGGTCGTGTTTTCATACAAACCCGGCGCGTTCACGGTTTCGGAGGCCGGAGTGCAGGGTATCCGTGGAAACGCACATCGACTCTATGTGGAAGTGAACAGCGCAGGCACATCCGCCGGGACGATTCAAACTGGTTTTGCCGTCGCGAACGTTGGTCAGTCCAATTCAACGTTGAATCTTGAACTGTTCCGTCTCGATGGAACGTCGACCGGCCTTACCAGATCGGTCACGTTGCCCGCGAGTGGCCAAATCGCAAGATTTGTTCACGAACTGTTTCCCACTCTACCCATCCCGTTTCAGGGCGTCCTGCGCATTTCCGGCGCCTCAGCGGGAGCGTCCGTAGTCGGATTGCGCGGCCGGTACAATGAGCGCGGGGACTTCCTGGTCACCACGACGCCCCCAAGCGATGAAGGAAGTGCGCCTTCGGCGGGGGAAATGCTATTTCCGCATCTCGTCAACGGTGGTGGATACACGACGCAGCTTGTCCTTTTTAGCGGATCGGCGGGCCAGTCCACCAACGGCACGATTGGTTTATTCGGACAAAGTGGGACAGCTCTGAACCTCACCCTCAACTAGGCTTGAGTGAACCCAGGGGCTGAAAACGTGACCCCTGGGCGCCCAGCATGGATACTCCATTGCCACAATCTGCTGACTAAGTCGTTTCAGCAGACTGGCATTCTCATTGCTTTGCTCGAACGGAAGAGGTGATTGATGACTCGAGCAAGGTTCATAATGTTTTTCCTATTCATCGCTTTTACGGGCAGATTGAACGCGGCAGAATTCCCATGCGCAATGAACGCGTCAGCTGGTAAGACTGAAAGGGGCGCCTATGCGTTGTCCGGTTTGGCGGCGCCAAAGACGTTCGCTATTGCCGATCGGGGCGCCATGTCTTACACCACGAACGGATCGGATGCATTGACGACCGTTGGCTATGCTCGCGTTCAGGCAAGCGGCGGCAGCACCACACCCGCAGGCTTTTTGATGTTCCGTTTCAGGCAGGGAGGAGTCCTCGTCACTGAGGCGACTGTTCCGGCGGCCCAAGCGGTCCTTTCGGGTCGTATCTATGCGGAGGTGGCTGGCGCGGTGAACACAGGTCTCGCCATCGCCAATCCGAATCCGACTCCTGCAACCGTTAACTTCTATTTCACGAATTTGGCAGGTGAGAACTTTGGAAGCGGCAGTTTCACATTGCCCCCAAACGGGCAGATCGCCCGTTTCCTGAACGAGAGCCCTTACGGCGTCGGGTCGGTGCAAGGCACTCTTACATTCAGCGCGTCGATCCCTGTCGGCGTGATCGCACTGCGCGGGTTTACCAATGAGCGCGGTGAGTTTCTGATCACAACTCTTCCTGTTGCCGGATTGGGAACGGCAGGATCCGAGGACGTGTTTCTTCCTCATTATGCCGAGGGCGGTGGTTGGTCTACTCAGGTTGTTCTTGTGAATCCCACGGATACGCAGATCAGCGGTTCGGTACAGTTTCTCGGGCAAGGCGGATCAACAGCGGCATATTCCATAGCGGCGAGGTCTTCTCAGAAAATCGTAACGTCCGGGGCAGGGGCCAGTATTCGCGTCGGCGCGGTTCGAGTGACACCGACAGGCGGCAGTGTTTCCCCGTCAGGACTTTCGATCTTCACATATAGAAACGGCGGCGTAACGGTGTCTGAAGCCGGAGTGCCGGTGCTGCGCTCAGGCGCTGCATTTCGTTTGTACGACGAAGAATGTGGCGAGTATCCCGGACAGATTCAAACGGGTATTGCCATTGCGAATCCCTCAACGACGGCGTCTGCAACGGTCGCATTGGAGCTTACAGACATGAATGGCTTGCCTACCGGCATGACTTCATCGATCACGCTCGGCCCCTCTGAACAGAGAGCCGCCTTCATGAAAGAATTGCCCGGATTTGGCGGAATTCCGTATCCATTTCACGGAGTCGTTCGGATAACCACGACCGCCCCTTCGGGTGTTGCTGTAGTCGGTCTTCGTGGACGCTATAACGAGCGGGGCGATTTTTTGGTAACGACGGCGATGCCTTCGAATGAAACAATTCCGCCGTCTAACGGCGAAGGGATCTTTCCACACCTCGCCGATGGCGGCGGCTACACGACGGAGTTCATTCTGTTCAGCGGCTCCGCCGGACAGAGCGCCAGCGGCAATGTTGCGTTCTATAATCAAGCTGGGGCTTCGATGAACTAGCGCGAATTGACGCATCCTACTGGTTTGTGACGGTGAAGTTTCCCAAACTTGGATGCCTCACCGTCCCTATTTGTTCTCCTTTCTGTTATCCTTCCCGCCGTGAACTGGGCTCGTCAGGCATTCGACCGCCATGCCGCAGTCTACGATCAGGTGTTTTTCGATCGACTGCTTCGGTCCGAAGTGTGGCAAACGGCGGATCGCTACTTGTCGCCTGGGATGCGTGTTCTCGATCTTGGCTGCGGCACCGGCGACGACGCCATCCACTTCGCTCGGCGCGGACTTCGTGTAACCGCCGTCGATTTTTCCTCAGAAATGATTTCGCGGCTGCGGCTCAAGGCGGACGCGCCAGTTCAAACCGCTGTTGCCGACATCCGAACATATGTCCCCGAAGGCAAATTCGATCTGATCTTCTCAAACTTTGGAGCGCTCAACTGCTGCGCTGATCTGAAGTGGTTGAGCCAGCTAGCGCGACGTTCGCTTTCCCCAACCGGCCACGTGATTCTGACGACGATGGGCCGAGTGTATCCGCTCGAGTGCTTGGTGTTTCTCATAAAAGGACGGCCGGATCTCGCTCTTCGGCGTTGTCGGCAACCTGCGGAAGCGATGATTGATGGAATTCCAGTGGCGGTTTACCATCACAGCGTAAACACCATTCATAAAACGCTGGGCGTCGAATTCGTCCTGAAGCAGGTGACGGGTCTGCGCGCCTTCTTGCCGGTTCCAGGTTTCGAGCATTTGGAAAGATTCAGAACACTCCGCCCGATGAAGCCCCTTGACCGTTGGTGGTGTTCGAACCGGTGGACCGCAACATGGTCCGACCATTTTGTTACGGTGTGGCGGTATCGTGAAACGTCTCATCCTTCTCTTTAACCCGCAGTCGGAGTTCTATGCGATGCCTCTGGGCCCGCTGGCCGTGGGATCCGCGCTAGACCCTACACGGTTTGACGTGCGCATTCATGACGCCCGCATCGAACCTGATGCTGCCGATAAAATATTGAGGGACGCCGAACGTGCCGCGTGCGTCGGAATGACGGTCTTTTCAGGGTTCCCGATCGCAGGAGCGCTGAAACTTTCGCGTGAATTGAAGCGTCGCTGTGCGTCGACGCCGATCATTTGGGGCGGCTGGCACCCGTCTATTCTTCCCGAACAATGCATTGCGAGCGGTGCTGTCGATGCTGTTGTGATTGCTCAAGGCGAGGCTTCCTTTGTGGACCTCATTAACGCTATCGACGATCCTGCACGGTGGCAAAGCATTTCCGGTCTTTGCGTCGCCGTTGATGGGAATCCGCGCCGAACGGCTGTTCGTGCGCTTGAAAGAATGGATCGGTTTCCAGCCGCCCGTTATGAGCTCCTCGATGTTGAGGCTTACTTTCAACGCAAGGGACATCGGCAACTGGATTACAGCTCATCGCGTGGGTGCCCGTATCGATGCACGTTCTGTGCGGACCCGATGGTCTATCGAAGCAAATGGACCGCACTTCCCCCCGAGCGAGTTCTTACAGAACTTCAGGATCTTTATGCACGCTACAGAATGGATGAGGTTTTCTTTTTGGATGATGACCTATTCGCGAGCCTGAAACGAATTCAGGCGCTCGTTGATGTATTTATAAAAACCCGAACTCCTTTCAGCTGGAAAGGCACCGCCCGCGCCGACGAGCTTTGCCGGCTTCCCGAGGATTTTTGGGGTCGGTTGCGTTCCGCTGGATGCCTGAAGATCAACGTCGGAGCCGAGTCCGGATCCCAGGAAGTGTTGGACCGGATTAAGAAGGAGTACCGGGTCGAGGAAATACTTCGCGCCGGCGAACGGGCTTCCAAGGCCGGCGTCGGCATATCCTACAGTTTCATCACCGGTTTTCCCGGAGAGACTGAGCGAGATTTTCAGGCCACCCTAGACGTGCTGAAAGCTATTCGCAGACTTGATTCAACCCTCGAGACATCGATCTACGTGTACTCGCCGTATCCGGGGACAGAATTGGTGCGCGATCTCCAGCAAGGCGGCTTTCGCCTTCCCGATCGCCTGGAGGACTGGGAGAACTTCAATATCGAAGGAGCATGGTTGCCTCGAAATAATCCAAAGTTCGTTCGAAGGATTCGGAATCTGAATTTTTATCTTCGACATGGATATGGCGGCGTACAGCAATCCACCATGAGGCGAATGCTGAAGAGGATATCTCGTTTCCGGTGCAATCGCGACTGGTACGGCTTGCCCATTGAACGCTACTTCGCCGACTCCTTGCGGGGCAGGAACGTCGAATGATTTCCACTGGCGCTCTACGCCGTCTGACACATCCCATCTTGCTTCGATGCTGGCTGAAGATGGCTGCCAACACGACCGTCCGGACCAAAGTAGGAGGGTTTGTCTTTCGCGTGTCCCCTTCTGTGTTTCATCCACGATATTTCGGGAGCAGCTCCATCTTGGGCCGGTATGTCACATCCTTGGACTTAAAAGGCAAGAGATTTCTCGACATGGGAACGGGATCCGGAGTTATTGCCTTGTTTGCGGCGCGATCGGGTGCTGACGTGGTCGCCGTGGATATCAATCCAGCCGCTGTTGAGTGCGCCCGCGAAAATGCTTTCGCCGCTGGACTGTTGGTTGAATGCCGAATCAGCGATCTCTTCTCAAACCTTGATGGTGAACGGTTTGACGTAATTGCATGGAACCCGCCCTTTTTTCCTCAGGAACCGAGAACTGTTGCGGAAGTCGCCCTCTATGCGGGAAAGGACTACGCTGTCATTGTTCGATTCGCCCGCGCCGCCCGGAGTCACCTAAAAACCGGCGGCGCAATAGTTCTGGTGCTTTCGATGGACCTCGATATCGCCATAGTAGAGAAGATGTTCGAAGCCGAAGGATTCTCGGTGCGAAGGGTTATTGTTCGGCGATGGGCGCTTGGCGAATCCATGGTCGTGATCGAGGTTCGATGAAATCCCGCCTGATCGTGGCCGCGGCAGCCATTCTGACAGCCCGTCTGATCTGGATGCACATTATTCCAGGTTGGAGTGAAATCAGTACTGATTTCCCAAACTACTATGTCGCCGCCTGGGCCGTGGCCCACGATGAGCCATTGGCCGATCTCTACGATGCGTCTTGGTTCCAGCGTGAGGCTGATCGTGCGGGAATCCATAACCAAACGGCTCTCTTCAACTACTTCGCTCCGTTTTCTGCATTGGTCATGCGGCCCATTGCAGGTTTCACTCCCTTGACGGCAAAACGGATCTGGATCGTCCTCAATCTGGCATTTTTTATCGTCATCGTTTCGCTTGTGGCGCGCCACTTGAATGCGCCTCCCATGACAGTATTGCTGATTGCCCTTCTTGGAGGAGATGCACTCGGGAATAACTTCGTCTACGGCCAGTTCTACATCATCCTTACGCTGCTGCTGGTCGCCGCCGTTCTATGGGCGGATCGCCGCCCAACGCTTGCCGGTTGGTGTGTGTCGCTTGGCGCGGTGGTTAAGATTTTTCCGGCCGTAATTCTGGTGTACTTCCTTCAAAAACGGCAGTGGAGAGCAGTCATCTGGGGAGCGGTCGGAATTGCGGCGTTGAGCTTCGTCGGGATACTGGCGATGGGGTGGGAGCCTCACCGCATTTTCGCCCAAGAAGTGGCGCCGCGTGTTCTGCGGGGAGAGATTCAGGATCCGTATAACGTTCGGTGGAACACGTTTCATGCGCTCCTGCGCAGAGCTCTCGTTCCAGAACCGGGCCTGAATCCGCATCCTATACTTGACGCGCCGTTGCTTTACTTTGTATTGCGCCCATTGTTCACCGTCGTCATTCTGCTGTTGAGCCTCAACGTGATGGCATCACCGCTGATTACATACGGCGTCTTTACCACTGCGATTTCCCTCATTACTCCCAGTCAGGCCAGCTACCATCAGTTCCTGTTTTTTCCAGCGATCGCAGCGGCGATTCACCGCCAGAAGGATCTGCGGCTTCAAATGGTGTGGGCTGGCGCGTTCGCCTTGATTTGTTCGAACTACATGGGTGCAGGAGTTCGTTGGGATTCGGGTCCCTTAATGGTGCTGGCTTTTCCGAGGGTTTTCCTTGTTGGCGCCTTTTGGCTGGCGTTCGTGCGTCCCTGGCGTAACAAAAGGCGGGCCATTCAAATCGTTGGGGCAGCCATGCTGGTCGGGGCCATTTCGGCTGGCTTCGAATATCGACGGTGGATTGCAGATACCGCCGACTTTGCTGTCATGGTTCAGCCCGAATCGTCGGGTCTTATGGAAATACGGCCCGTTGTAGGTTCAGGGGGGCTGACGTTCTCGTCGTTAAGGCCTGAAGGGTATACGGTGTTTAGTCCAGCCGCATTCGGATCAGGCATCGTCTATGAATCGCATTCAGCTGTCTTTGGGCGTTCGCCCGACGGGGCGCGGATACGTGGAGAAGACCTGATCGAACCTGCGATGGGCCGGACGAGCGTTATCGCGATTCGCAGACTCGGAATCGACTGGGCGATTCTGGAGTGGACTCATCAGGGTTCGTGGCGCGAGTTGTTCCGCAGGCAATCGATTATTCATGATCCGGTTTTCTCCCCAAGCGGGCAGGCGATCGCCTTCTCGGAGTGGGTGAACGGAAGATATCGGATTTCCGAATGGCGCCGGGCGCAAGGCGAGTTCCGAATTCTGTTGGAGGGCGACTCGAATTATCGTTATCCAGCATATCGTCCTGATGGTCGCTTTATCGCGTTTTCAACCGACGAATCTGGAAATTGGGACGTGGGGGAACTCCCTCTCGGCGACGGAGTACGCAAGCTCATCACGCGCAGCGCAGCCAACGACTTCATGCCTGTCTATTCGAGCGACTCGAAGCAAATTTACTTCGCCAGCGATCGCCGACGCGGCTATCGTTTTACGGCGATTTACTCCATTGCCCTCCATGAAGAGACGCAGTAGACTGGGTCCCTCTCGCAACCCGCCACGACTTTATGAGACCTAAGGTCATACTGTTTTTCCCGTCTTATCGCAGCATCGAAGCGACGCCTCCTTTGGCGTTGCTTGCTCTCGCCGCTGTTCTGGAACCCCAGGGATACAGTGTGGAGATCATTGATTCAACGGTCGATCCGCACTACAAGGAAAGAATCCTGAGCCAGCTTGATCACTCCGTTTGCCTTGGAATTTCAATCGTCACTGGCCCGATGATCGAGGAGGCGATTGAAGTGGCGACTGCCGTTAAGCAAAAGAAGCCTGGCTTTCCCGTGATTCTTGGAGGTTGGCATCCTTCCATGCTGGCTGGACAGTGCTTGGGAGCTCCATATGTGGATGTCGTCGTGCGCGGGCAGGGCGAATTGACGCTCGGTGAGATTGTACCGCGCCTTGAAGCCGGTAAAGATCTATCCGGCGTTTTGGGATGTTCATTCAAGACGCGGAGCGGTGAAGTGATTCACAACGCGAACAGACCGACCACGTTCATCAAGGATCTGCCTGCGAAGCCTTACCACCTCATTGACTTTGAACGATACGCCAAACTCTCCAAGCAGCGATGGCTCGTTTATACCTCCAGTCACGGCTGTCCTTACGACTGCTCCTTTTGTTCGAATGCGAGCCTTTATGGTCGCGCCTGGAATGCGTTGTCCGCGGATCGCGTCGTTTCAGAGGTGACGGAAATGGTTCGAAATTTCAGGCTGGATATGGTGGACATCGTGGACGACAACTTTCTTGTCGACCGCCAGCGCGGCATCGATATTGCGCGTGGCTTTATTCAGTCCGGCTTGAAGTTCGAATGGATGATTCAGACAACGGCGAATTTTCTTCTGAGAAGCAGCGACGAAGATTTGCGCATTCTTCGACAGGGCGGCCTCTCGCGCGTCTTCATCGGCGCTGAATCCGGTTCTGATGAAGTTCTGGAATCTGTTAACAAAGTTCGCTTCCAGGGAAAGCGTGTTCTCTATGACGTTGCTGAGAAACTGCATCGTGCGGGAATCACCTGCACATTCTCCTTAATCTTCGGTCTTCCCCGCGAAACGGAGGAAGACCGCCGGCAGACCTCGAAAATGTTGTGCGATATCAAATCCAGGTTCCCGACCACGGAATTTCACAGCAACATCTACACCCCCTATCCCGGGGCGCCGAATTTTCGGCAAGCCGTAACACTTGGGTTAAAGGAACCGCAAAGCCTGGAGGAGTGGGCCGGTTTCTATCCAAAGTTTCAACGTTTGCCCTGGCTCGACGATCGAACGCACGCCCACATTCAGCGCATTCGCGAATACATTCGGATTGGTTTTGGCGCAGCGCCGGTCGGCGGCCGTTCCTTAGCGCGATCGATAGCTCTCCGAACCTTCGGTCCTGTGGCTCGTTTGCGTCTTAGATCCGAGAGCTATGGCCTGCCGATGGAGTTGTGGGTATTGAAATTCATGGGCCGGGTTCGATCCGCGCTTGGGTTTTCGGTTCGAACACATGTGGTGCGTCCATGATTGCATTGCTCAATCCCAAGAGTGCTCAATGGAAGCACCGAATCCCTTTGTCGATCCTTTCACTGGGCGCCGTTCTTGAAGGGCGTTATTCATATCAGCTCATCGACGGCAATATCGACCGAGACGTCCGCCGGTCCCTCCAACAGGCTGTTCGCAATGGCGTCCGTTATCTCGGCGTTACTGTCATGCCCGGACCGCAATTGATTGAAGCCATCAAGCTAACTTCAGAACTAAAGTCGTCGAACCCAAACTTGAACGTGATCTGGGGTGGGTATTTTCCGACGCTACACACCGATGTTGTGCTTCGTTCCGGAATTGTTGACTACGTCGTGCGGGGTGAAGGGGAGTGGGCGTTTGCCGAATTGATCAACGCCCTCGAGACCGGAACGCCGCTAAATAGCGTGCAGAGTCTTTCATATCGTTCCAGCGGAGGAATTGTCCACAATCCAAAGCGGGCGGCAACGGATCCAAACGGCCTTCCCCCGATTCCATATCACCGCATTGCCGTTGAGCGTTACTTGACGAAAACGATCCTCGGCACGCGTACGGCCGTTTACCATTCCAGTTATGGATGTCCGTTCCTTTGCGGTTTTTGCGCGGTGGCCGCGGCATACAAGGGCAGATGGTTGGCGCGGAGTTCGGATAAAGTCGTTCAGGATGTCATTTGGCTGCGAGATCACTACAACGTCAACGCAATCGAATTCATTGATAACAATTTTTTCGTGTCTGAAAAGCGAATTCACGAAATCGCTGAAAGGCTTCAACGAGAAGGTCTTAGATGGTGGGGCGAGGCTAGACCGGATACGCTCGCACACTACTCGGAACGTACTTGGCGGAAGATGTCCGATAGTGGCTGCCGGATGATATTTTTCGGGGTCGAATCGAGTTCGGCCGCGACTCTAGAGCTGATGGATAAAGGTGGAACACAGACGCCGGATATGGTTTTGGATCTGGCTCGCCGCATGAAGAGTTTCAAGATCGTTCCTGAATTCTCGTTTGTTCTAGGGGCGCCGAGTGAGGATGTGGGACGCGATGTCGAAAACGATATTCGCTACATTCGGCGAATAAAGGAGATCAATCCGGAAAGCGAAATCATCATATACATCTATACTCCGGTTTCATTTGATGATGCCGCGCTCTATCAAAACGCCAGGCGGCATGGATTTGAGTTTCCGGAGAACCTTATGGATTGGTTGGACGCCAAATGGGCGAGCTTTGACCTTCGAAAGGACCCGCGTACGCCGTGGCTCAGGAAAGAGCACGTTGACCGCATCATGGATTTCGAGCGGGTGCTTAACGCACGCTACCCCACCGTTTCGGACATCAAGTTGAGGTCGTGGCAGGTAGCGACTCTGAAACTACTGGGAGGCTGGCGGTACTTCACCGGCTTTTACAGAGCTCCATACGAAATCCGATTCGTAGCGAATCGCCTTTTCAAGTATCGTCAACCGGAAATCGAAGGATTGTAGGAAACAAATATGACGGACATACTCCTGGCGCACGCATACTTCTTGAAACATGACTTCATCGAAAGACGTGTGATGAAGCCGTATCCTCCTTTGGGGATTCTTTATCTTTCCGCATATTTGAAGCGCGCCGGTTTCTCCGTCGAAGTGTTCGACGCGACGTTTCGGGATCCTGAGGACTTCCGAGAGACGGTTCGGCGAACGCGTCCGGCCATCGTGGGTATTTATGCCAACATCATCACCCGTGAAAACGTATTCAGGCTCGCGAAAATGGCAAAGGACAGTGGAGTCAAATTCGTTGTGTGTGGTGGACCGGATGCTCCGGAATGGGCGGAACTATATTTTAGAAATGGCGTCGACATCATTGGAGTCAACGAAGGGGAACGTACACTGGAGGCGCTTATTCCCTGGCTCCATGCGCGAGGCATGTCGGACCTGGAAGCATTTCCGGGAATCATTTTCAACCGATATGGGAAGGCGGTGCGCACCGCGCCTCGCCCCGCGATCGTTGATCTTGACAGTCTGCCGTGGCCCGACCGTGACGTTATCGTCATGGAGGACTATTTCAGAGCCTGGAAAACGAAGCATGGCGAGAGTTCCGTGTCGTTGATTACGGCGAGAGGTTGTCCTTTCCATTGCGCATGGTGTTCAAGCGAGGTCTTCGGACACACGCATCGACAGCGCTCGCCCTCCAACGTCGTCGACGAAATGGTTATGTTAAAGCGGAAGTACAATACGGACATCCTTTGGATTTCCGATGACGTGCTCACGATAAACCGAAAGTGGTCGCTGCAGTTTTTTGAGGAAGTCCAACGGCGAGGCGCGCAGCATCCCTATGAATGTTTGAGTCGCGTGGATCTTGTCGATCGGGAGATTCTGACGGGTATGAAGGAATCCGGATGCTTTCGCATTTGGTACGGCGCCGAATCCGGATCCCAGAACGTTTTGGACAGCATGAAGAAAGGAACAACGCTCGAACAGATCCGCAAAGCAGCGCGAACAACGCAGGAAGTGGGCATGCAGGCGGGATTTTTCATTCTTCTGGGCTATCCGGAAGAAACAACGTCTGACATTCGCAAGACGATCGACCTGCTAAAGGATGTCAAACCGGACGTCTTCGGGACGTCCGTGGCATTCCCTATGAAGGGGACAGAATTCTACGAGCGTGTTCAGGATAGAATTATCCCTGACGAGAATTGGTCGTCCCGTAACCAAAATAAACTGCTCTTCAAGTCGAAATATCCTCGTTTGTACTACTGGTTTGCCGTTCGGTGGCTTGTCAAAGAAGTAAACGTTGCGAAGATGTGGAGCTCCAGGAAGCGCCCCTATCAGAGAATCGCGCGCGAGGCTCTGAAGGTCGCTGTGGCTCGAAGCGGCGTTGCCGTCATGGACCTTATCTCAGTCCATCGCACCCAGCCTAAACGTTTGACCCATGGACACGCCTGAACGGATTTCAAGGGCGGCGATCGTTGGCCTAATCGTTTGTCTGCCTTTTGAACTGAGGTTCTTTCCACTCTTCAGCAATCTACAGTGGCTCTTCATCGGCTCTTTGGTGGTGGGTGCACCAATACTGATTCGAAATCGCAAGAAACTATTTCGCGACCGATTGGTCATCCTCGCAGCTGTATTCGCATCAACACAGTGGTTGGCTGCCGCGTTTGCGGGAGAGTTGTGGGCCAATTCAATGAAGGGGGCGCTGCGCACTACAGCAGGCGTGTCGCTCCTGTGGATTGCGATGTGCCATCGCACAAGCCGGAATACATTACTAAGGTTGTGGTCTTTTGCGGCTATCGCTGCGGCGGCGTACGGGCTGTTGGAATACGCTGGAGCAGGGATGCCCGATTTGTTTCGCGACCGCGAGTTCTACTTTGGCGTCACGCCGCGGCTAAGCGGATCCTTCGAATATCCAACGACCGCTGCCGCGTTCTACGCCATTTCACTTCCGATTCTGTGGTTGATCCCAAATGCTGCCGTTTTGCGCATAGCGGGCTCTGTGCTCCTATGGGTGGCGTTGCTTCTGACGTACTCACGCGGTGCGTTGATTGCGGCTAGCGCTGTATTGCTGGGCTTCTGTGCAGTGCAGAATAGGCGAGCTGTTTTCAAGATGGCGGTCGCCGGTGCAGTAAGCTATCTGGTGCTTGTTGCGTTCCATCCCGTCTTAGTTGAACGCTTCGAAAACGCCGAATCGGGCCCCCCGATTGCCGCTGAATATTCGCTCCGCTACAACGCAGTGGACAGGAATCCATCAGTCCGGGCAGTGCTTGACGTCACTGTCCGGAACAAGGGCGTCAATACCTGGCCTGCCGAAGGCGAGAATGCAGTTGCAATTTCCTATCATTGGTATGACACCGTCCGCCGCCGAATGGCGTACGTAAGGCCCGTTTCGACGGCATTGCCGAGAGACCTTGCGCCCGACGAATCCATCACCGTAAAGGCGGAGTTCCAGACTCCAAACGATCCGGGCGTTTACCTACTGGTGTGGGATCTGAAACAGGCAGGGCGTGGATGGTTCACTGCGAATGGCGTGACTCCGGGCATTGTTGAAGCGCATATTGACCGCGACACGGAATCCTCGGACTACAACACGGACGTAAGCCGCTGGTACGGAGCTTCCCGGGAACAAGGCGCGATCGATCCTCAGGTGTCGCGGACGGTTTTGTGGAAAACGGCTGCGACCTTGGCTGCTCAATCCCCGCTAATCGGCATCGGACCGGACAACTTCCGGTTGCTTTATGGGAAGAGCCTCGGGTTCGATCACTGGGATACGAAAATCAGATCGAACAATCTCTACCTGGAGATCCTGTGCGGCAGCGGTCTTCTGGGGCTTTCGGCCTTTCTTGCGGTGATCGGAGCAATTCGGTGGAGCATCGGAGCGGCTTCGGCGGGCGTCATCGTTTTTTTGATTCATGGTCTGGTTGACGAATTTCTGATGACGACTCCGATCTATTTCGCGTTTTGGATGTTGGTGGGATTGGCACATGAAGATCGCGTTTGATGCCACCGTCTTGCATGGACGCAAGTCTGGTGTTGGTTACTACTGTGAGGAGTTGTTGAAGGGACTCCTGTCTATCGACCATCATGACGAGTATTTTGTCTTTTCCCACCGTCCGTTGAAGCTTGACGGGTTCTCAGCGACTGGCAATCTGCAGGTGTCGGAGTCCGGGTTTTTCCCCGTGCGTGCGGTCTACCTGCACGCGCTGCTGCCCTCAATTCTTAACAATGCCCGGCCCGATGTTTGCCACTATACAAATTTCTTGGCGCCTTTCTCGGAGCGCAGACCATACGTGGTCACCATCCATGACATGGGCATGGTTACTCTTCGCAATTCACATCCTATAGCGAAGCGTTTGTATACAAGACCCCTGGTTCCTCGGGTGGCGCGGCACGCCAAGCTGATTCTCACCAACTCGGAATACTCCAAGTGGGAGATCATCCGCCACTTGGCGATTCCAGAGAGCCGTATTCGGGTGACGCCGCTGGCCGCTTCACCGGAATTCAAGCCAATGCAAGCGCCTCGGGGCGACCCGTATTTTCTTTACGTCGGTAATATCGAACCCCGCAAAAATCTCGAACGTCTGCTTGAGGCATTTGCTCGTTTGCCGATCAAGACTCACCACCTCGTGATCGTTGGAAACCGATGGTATCGAGGGGCAAGGGTTGAAGAGAAGGCCAAGGCGATTGGACTGAATGGACGCGTTAAGTTTCTAGGGTATGTGGATAGAGCGGACCTTCCAGGGTTGTTCAGCGGCGCGGACGCATTTGTCTACCCATCTTTACTTGAAGGTTTTGGTCTTCCTGTCGTCGAAGCGATGGCATGCGGGACTCCGGTGATTGCGGCCAACAATTCATCATTGAGGGAAGTCGCCGCAGATGCTGCTCTGCTCATCGATCCACTGGATGTCGGTAGTATGACCGATGCCTTGGCTCTCATTGCGGGAGACGATGCCTTGCGGCAACGCCTCTCTAGCAGAGGCCTCGATCGAGCTGCAGAGTTTTCATGGACAAGGACGGCACAATTGACCTTGGATGCATATCGCGAGGCATTGGACAGCCGTCCAATGCCGGTTAGCGCAAGGGCTCTAGGCGTCCCCGATCGGCGCGCGATCAAGGATGCGATTGAGAGGACTGTGGCCTACTCGTGTATGTTTGACTATCCGCTGCAGCCGGACGAACTTCATGAGCGGCTGATCGGCCTCAAGATTGAGCATCGGGACTTTGAGCGCGTCCTCCATTTGATGGAATACAAACCTGACCAACGGCTTATGGAAACGCGGACGCTGCGAGAACAAATCAGCGACGATGCGATTTCTGCCGCAAGAGATCATCTGAGGACGCTAGCCTCAATGCCCTTTGTGAGAATGATGGCGTTCTCCGGTTCAACCGCTCATCGGAACATGACGACCGATGAGGATCTCGACCTTTTTGTCGTGGTAGCTGACGGAAGGCTTTGGTCGTTCTTCCTTGCCGCAATGGTCTGGGCAAGGTTCAAGGGGCTTCGCAAGCATTTGTGCATCAACTACGTCCTGAGTGATGATGCACTACCGATCTTTGAGCGGGACATGTTCACGGCGCAACAAGTCGCGTCGTTGAAGCCTATCTTCGGCAAACCCGTGTACGATCGCTTTGTGGAAAGCAATCCGTTCGTCCGAAGGCATTTCCCGAATTTTGATCCGCTCAGGCATCGCGAAGCATATCGCGAAATCACACCGTCTCCGATCAAGGCTGTCCTGGAGACAGTTCTGAGTTGCGGTGCTGTCCAAGTCTTCGAAGGCTTGAGCCGTTTTGTACTTGGAAAGTATTTGCATAGGAAAGTGAAGAGCTCATCAGCCTGCACGACAGAAGTGATGCTCGACCGCAAGAGGTTGAAGCTTCATATGACCAGTCATAAGCCCGCCATCCTGAATAGGCAGGCCCAGTGAG
>CAZIPZ010000066.1:18029-19162 GCA_964541075.1 uncultured Solibacteraceae bacterium
CAGCATGTCGAGTTCGAAGGTCTTGGATGCATAGGGCCTTGGCTGGAATGCCGCAGAGCCGATGTTTCGTATTCTCGCTTTTATCAAAGCCCTGACCTGCCGGATCTTGGGTCGCTCGACCTGATCATCGCGATGGGCGGGCCCATGAGTGTCAATGATGAGGCTGCATTGCCGTGGCTGCACCGTGAAAAGACCTTCGTTCGCCGAGCGATTGAGCGAGGCATTCCAGTGCTTGGAGTCTGCTTGGGTGCGCAGATAATGGCAAGCTCACTTGGAAGCCGCGTTTATCGCAATGCCGTAAAGGAAATTGGATGGTTTTCAGTCCAGGGACTAGAGCGCGCTTGTGCTTTTCCAATGCCCACTGAACTGATGGTGTTTCATTGGCACGGTGAGACTTTCGACCTGCCGCCCGGCGCGTCTCATCTCGCTCGAAGCGCCGCTTGCGTGCATCAGGCCTTTCAGATTGGGAGGAACGCCATCGGATTGCAGTTCCATTTGGAGTCAACTCCGGATAGCGCGCACGCCATCATTCACGGAGGCGCCGCCGATTTGACGCCCGGCCCTTTTGTTCAATCTGCTGCAGAGCTGTTGAATGTCTCAGGCGAGAGATATTCCGCAATAAACGCAACTATGAACAACCTCCTCAGCTACATTACACAATGCCCCTGATTTCAGTGACTCGATTGAAGCTCCGATCCGCCCGTTTTTTGCCAGGTTTCTTTTGGAAGAGTCACTGTGCCTCACGGCAGATCGTGAAGGCCGGCGGGTTCCTCTCCGGTAAACTCCTGGCTGACGCAAGTCGCACTTTCTGGACCATCACGGCTTGGAAGGACCGAACAAGCATGCGTGCGTTTCGCAACTCCGGAGATCATGGCCGCGCCATGCCCAAACTCGCTCACTGGTGCAGCGAAGCCACATCTGTCAACTGGGAACAACAAGGTGAAGAATTGCCTGACTGGGCGACTGCTCATCAGCGAATGCAAACGGACGGGCGGTTCATCCCTGTAAACCACGCATCGGAAGATCACGCGCAACGCAGAATAAGAGCGCCGCGCATACCGGCGAGAATCGAAAGACATCTAACCCGCATTTCTCACCAATAGTTCACGGAAGTAGCAAGAAAAGGCGTCGCG
>CAZIPZ010000067.1:0-18764 GCA_964541075.1 uncultured Solibacteraceae bacterium
CGAAGTATCACCGTGGCAACCTTTACTACTTCGACAAGTACTGGGATGTGCTGCCATTAACCCTGTCGTCCCGAAGGCAATGAAGAGCGCAACTCAGAGCTGGCCGAATTCCACAGCAGACTACGTGCGTAGAAACGGTCTCGATCACCTTATTGCGTTCTCCGAACGCCGCCCGGAAAAGGGAATCACGGACTCGGTAAACCCGGCAAACAGAGACCCTCTCCCGCCGGAGTGGGACGATCTGGTTCGTCTGCATCAACTGATCCGCAGTCGAAAGGCGGCGACGGTACTTGAATTCGGCGTCGGCAGATCCACAGTCATTATCGCGGACGCGTTGCAAAAGAACGAACGGGACTACGGAGGCTTCTGGAAATCGAGCCTCAGGCGCCAGAATCTTTTCGAAGTCCATTCTGTGGATGCGAACAGGAAGTTCATCGATGTCACTCGACGGAATCTCGGGGTGCTGAAGAATCGCGTGCATTTCCTTAGGGCGGACGTCGTGATGGCCGAGTTCAACAGCCGCATCTGCACCTTATTTCGCAGGCTTCCTAACATCTGTCCGGACGTCATCTATTTGGATGGACCCGACCAGTTCTCACCTCGTAACCACGTGCGAGGCATTACCACCGCGCATCAGGACAGGCTGCCGATGGCCGCGGATATCCTGACGATCGAACATTTTTTGCTTCCCGGCACAATGATTGTTGTGGATGGCCGTACTGCGAATGCGAGATTTCTTAAAGCGAATGTTCAGAGAAACTGGACCTATGAATGGAATCAAGATCACGATGCGCATTACTTTGAACTCATGGAGAAACCCCTGGGAAGATTCAATGCGGCGCAGGTGGAATTCTGTCTCGGAAAGGAATGGATTCGGCGCGCCGACGCACGTTGATGAAGGAACGCAAGCGAGTTCTGATTTTCGCGGATAACGCCAACAGAGATTTGCTGGCGACGCGGCTCGTCCAGCGCGCCCTGCAACGGCGCGGCGTGGAGACCGGGCTTTACACCCAAAACAACATCACCGTTGGGTTTAGAAAAATGCGGCCGCACGCGGTTGTCTGCAATCGAGGGAATCTTCCCTTTGCAAAAACCGCGGCGCAGTACTGCAAAGTATATGTGGTGCCGTCTGAGGGCGCTCAGCTCACACCCGAAACGATGCTTTCGGTTTTCATGGGCCGCGGATACTTCAAGCTCGATTCCGTGGAGTGGATTTCACGATGCTATCTTTGGAGCGAGAATGTTCGTCATTGGCTTCTCCAGACCGGCATGTTCCGTCCCGACCAGCTTCTGGTTACCGGAAATTGCAGGCTGGATGTTTACCGGAATCTCAAACGGCCGGCCGCAAATCGTAAGTTCACGCTGGGAGTGGCATTTTCGGCGAAAGGAGTCAGCGCCTATTACGGCCATCCGCATTACGCCGAGACGTACTTTGATTTTCATCCGGACCTTGTCTTTCCTGTTGCTGCGCCCGGACGGCACTATGAAGACATCGTTTGGCGTGATCATGCCATCCTGCGCAGAATGATGCGCTATTTGCGGAGATTCATAGAACAGACCGACGGCGAAATCATTCTGCGTCCCGGCCCACTCGAAGATCATCGCGAATTTCTCTTTCTTCAAAAGCGCTTTCCTGACCGGGTGCGCGTGAAATTGAACCAGCCGATGATCGAATTTCTATCTGAAATCGATACCCTGCTCACGTGCTGGTCCACCACGGGTCTTGAGGCTCTCGTCATGGGAGTGCCCGTCGTTTCCCTGGCGGGCGCCATCGATCAGGAGCATCTCTTCGCACACATCGATGGGAAGGCGGGCGGATTCGACGTATTCGTCCCGTTCTATCATCTGCCGAAGACCGAGGATGAGCTCTTCGACATGTTGAAATTGGCTGCTCAACATCGGTTGACGGTGTCTCCGCGATCGGACAATGAAGTGGCGGCGTTATTGAAAGAGATCTACGACTGGCCATATGCGCAAGCCGCAAGCGATCGAATCGGAGAAGACTTGGTGAATGATCTCAAAGATGCCAAGGAAACGCCTCGATCGGAGTGGGCAAAGGCGTTTCCAATTCGTTACGGAATTCCTATGCCGTTTGCGCCGGCCGCATATTGGGCAGGTACGCTTCTCTATTTCTTGAAGAAAGGCGCCTTCAAACCGATGCGCTCCTTCTTCCGGACCAAAGATCCTCACATTGAAGCGTTGATCCGTCGAATGGAAGCTAATGAAGTCTAGGCGCGTCTTCGTGATCGCTGAAGTCGCGCAGAACCATGAGGGCAGTCTTGGACTCGCTCATGCTTTCGTCGATGCCGTCGCCAGCACCGTCGCCAACGCGATCAAGTTCCAGACCCACATTGCGGAAGCAGAAAGCACGCCCAGCGAACCGTTTCGCGTTCCCTTCAGCCTTCAGGATGAATCAAGATTTGCGTACTGGAAACGCATGGAATTTACGAAGGATCAGTGGCTAGGCCTGAAAGAACACGCGGAAGAAAAAGGCCTTACATTTCTCAGCTCGCCCTTTTCCGTGGAAGCAGTGGATTTATTGCAGGGGATAGGAGTCGAGGCGTGGAAAATTGGTTCGGGAGAAACAGCTTCAACGCAGATGCTCGATCGGATTCTGGCGACCCGGAAACCTGTCTATGTCTCGACCGGTATGAGCTCTTTCGAGGAAATTGATCGCCTTGTGGGCTCGCTCAAGGCGTCCAGCGCGCACTTCACGCTAATGCAGTGCACAACCAGTTATCCCAATCCCGCAGAATCGGTCGGCTTGAACGTGATGCAGGAATTCCAGCGGCGATATCAATGCGACGTCGGACTTTCGGATCATTCCGGAACCATCTATCCGGGCTTGGCTGCTGCAGTCCTGGGCGCGAGTGCAATCGAAGTCCATGTCACTTTGAGCCGTGAAATGTTTGGTCCGGATGTCTCTTCATCCATTACAACCCGGGAGCTCCGCGAACTGGTGGAGGGCATTCGATTTATTGAGCGGATGCTGGATCATCCTGTCGATAAGGATAGAATCGCCAAGGAACTTCAGCCTCTCAGGACCCTTTTCGGCAAAAGCGCCGTAGCGATCCGGGATTTGCCTGCAGGAACTGTGGTTCAGGCCGCTGACATCGCCTTCAAGAAACCCGGTCTGGGTATTTGCGAGCCTGACGCCCATCAACTCATTGGAAAAAAGACGCTCCGATCTATTCCGAGAAATACCGTTTTCGTTCTCGAAGATCTTCAGTAAGCCGTGAAAAAAAGAAAAATTGCTGTAGTGGTGGTAAGCCGGGCGAATTACGGAAGAATCAAATCTGTTCTTCAAGCCATTCGGAAACGCCCGGATCTGGAGCTGCAGCTCATTGTCGGTGCGTCCGCTCTGTTGTATCGATTCGGCAACGCCATTGACGTTATTCGCAAAGACGGCTTCGAGCCCACGGCGACAGTGTACTTCGTTATTGAAGGTGAAAATCCCACCACGATGGCGAAATCCACAGGAATCGCAATCGTCGAACTCTCTACTCTTCTTGAAAATTTGAAGCCGGATGCCGTGCTCACGGTCGCAGACCGCTACGAAACAATGGCGACCGCGGTCACCGCGAGCTACATGAATATTCCACTCGCGCACACGCAAGGCGGGGAAATCACCGGATCGATCGACGAAAGCGTCAGGCATGCTGTAACGAAGCTGGCGCACGTCCATTTTCCCGCCACCGTTCAAAGCGCGGAGAACATCAAAAGAATGGGAGAGGATCCGGCGTCCATACACATGACCGGATGCCCATCCATCGATATCATCGCGAATCTCGACCTATCACTGGATGGCGTTATGAGTAAGTACGGCGGAACGGGAGCGCAGCTCGACTATTCGAAACCGTACTTACTCGTTCTGCAGCATCCCGTCACGACGGAATTCGGAAGCGGTTTGAAACAGGTCCAGGAGACCATTAAGGCCATTCACGAGCTGAGGATGCCGACCGTATGGCTATGGCCCAATGTAGATGCCGGATCCGACGACATTTCCAAAGGCCTGCGCGTTTATCGCGAACAATGCGATCCGGATTTCGTTCATTTCTACCGCAATTTTTCCGTCGAGGATTATGCGCGCGTGCTGAACAACTGCGCCTGCATTGTGGGCAACAGCAGCAGCGGGCTCAGGGAAGGCGCCTATCTCGGAGTGCCTTGCGTGAACATCGGCACCCGGCAGGATCGGCGCGAGCGAGCCGGCAACGTTGTTGATGTCGGCTACGATGCGGAAGCCATCCGCACCGGCATCAAGAAGCAGCTCCATATCGGACGTCATCCTCAAAGCACCCTCTTTGGCGACGGCAACGCAGGACAAAGAATCGCCGAAGTGCTGGCCACTGCAGAGCTCTCCGTCATCAAGACGTTGCGTTATCTATGACCGGAGGTTGGCGGGCTCTGGGCCTGATTCCTGCTCGCGGGGGTTCAAAGGGAATCCCAGGGAAGAACATTCGTCTGGTGAATGGCGAACCCTTGATCGCATATACGATCCGGTCCGCCCAACAGAGCCGCCTGCTTACAGATCTCGTCGTCTCGACGGATTCCACGGCAATCGCCGAACTCGCCGCCCGTTATCGCGTGGAAGTTCTCATGCGTCCGGCCGAACTGGCGCAGGATGACACGCCTGCGGCCCCGGTGGCGATCCACGCACTGGATGTTTTGAAAAGTCGCGGACGCGAATACGAGAGCCTTGTCCTTCTGCAACCAACGTGCCCGCTAAGGTCCGCCAAAGACATCGATGATGCGCTGACGCTTCTGATGGGATCGGACCACGATGCCGTCGTCAGCGTCTATCAAGTTTCGGACCACCATCCGGCGCGCATGTATTCACTGGAAGGAAACCGTCTGATCCCTTATGACAAAGCCGGTGAACAGCTCAATCGTCAGGATTTGCCGGCGGTTTATCATCGAAACGGCGTGGTTTACGCGATACGGGAGCAAGCCTTGCGCAGAGAACGAACGTTCAATCCCCGGAACAAAGCCGCCTACGTTATGCCACGTGAGCGATCGGTCAACGTCGACGAAGAAGTCGACCTCTTAATTGCAGAGCAGCTCCTGAAAGCATGCGAATCCTCGTGATCGAACCTGCACTCCACGGTCCCTCCGCACGAAGGATCATCGAAGAAATCGGCGATGTGGACTATGTCCGGTACGAGAACCACGAAACACTGCTTCGACTGGCCGCCCAGGGTTCATATGAAGCGGTATTCACCACTTTGGGCGTTCCGATGGATGCGTCCGTGTTGGATGCGTTTCGCTCCCTCCGTTGGATTGTTACGCCAACCACTGGCCTTGATCATATCGACACGTCCGAGGCGGCCAAACGCAGCATCCGCGTGATCTCCCTGCGTGGAGAGCTGGACTTTCTCGAAACGGTGCACGCGACGGCCGAGCACACATGGGCTTTGCTGCTTGCACTCACGCGGCGGATTCCATCGGGCGTCCAGGATGTTCTGGCAGGGAACTGGCGCCGGGAGTCTTTCATCGGGTCCGAAGTTAACGGCAAAACGCTGGGAATCCTGGGCTGCGGCAGGCTGGGTCGCATGGTTGCGCGATATGGCCTTGCATTCGGCATGCGCGTGCTCGCCTTCGATCACAATTCCGAAAGCATCGGTAAAGCGGGCGCCGGAGTCGAACAGCGTGACTTAAGCTCGCTACTGAGCGGATCGGACGTTCTTTCCATCCATCTTCCTTTGAACACGGACACCCGCGGTTTCTTATCCCGCGAACGCATTTTCAGCATCAAAAGAGGAGCGCTGCTCCTTAACACCGCCCGCGGCGAGTTGCTCGATGAGGCCGCCCTCGTTGAGGCCCTCGAGACGGGACATCTCTCCGGAGCTGCGCTGGATGTGCTTACCGGCGACAGTTCGTGGAGCGACAAGGCGGCGGATAACCCGCTGATCGGACATGCACGTCACTATGACAACCTGCTGATCACGCCGCATGTGGGCGGTTGCACTTACGAATCGATGGAAAAAACAAGCAAGTTCATTGCAGAGCGTTTTGCAAAAATGGTCCGGGACACTAAGTCATGAAGACCGCCATTCTCGTTACTGCCCGACTTGGTTCAACGCGGTTAAAGCAGAAGCACCTCCTGCCCGTGAACGGTCAGCCTGTGATGTTTCATCTGCTGCAGCGTATCGCATACGAATTCAAGAAAGAGATCGCGAGTGGAGATGCGCGGCTCATCATCGCAACGTCCGACGAAGCTGAGAATCGCGCCTTCGAGCAATTCGCGGATGCAGAAGTCTTCTACGGCCCTATCAATAACATCCCGCTTCGTATGTTGAAGGCGGCGCAGTCCGTTGCCGCGGATCTCGTCCTTCTGGCGGAAGGGGACGACATTCTTTGTTCGCCTCGTGGGATGCGCCTTGTTTACGAGGCGCTTCAAAACGGAGCTTCGTACGCTGCGACTTCAGGCCTGCCATTCGGCATGAATTCCTCAGGATTCTCGATCCGTTTTCTTGAGCCTGCGTTGTCGGGTGCGGAAGACTCTGTCCTGGATACCGGCTGGACCCGAGTGTTTGATGAATCCGCCAAAACCGTCATCAATGTGACCTCTATCCCCCAGATGGAATCGCTGCGCTTCACTCTCGATTACGATGAGGACTATCAGTTTTTCAAGGCCATCATCGAACGCCTGGGCGATCGAATCCCCTCGATCAGTGATGCGGATCTGGTCGACTTTGTCTTGAAGGACAATTTGCACTTCATCAACCGCAGCCGGGTAAAGGAATATTGGGAGAACTTCTATAGAGGCCGCGCCAGGGAAGCCGGCTTACTCCTTTTGTGCGGCGAGAGTGATCTTCACCTTGAGAGCTATGGTCAGACCATAGTGTGGTGCCCGATTCGGCGCGAAACCCTGTTCCGCCAGAAGGGAAAGCTTTATCCATTATTCGGCGACTTCACTCCGGACGAAGGCGCTTCCGCAGTTATCGACCAACGCTTGGTCCAACAACTCGATCAAGGGCTGCTCCAGGAATCTGCTTCGTCGCCGGAAATGAGGTGGGCGCCATTGGCCATACAGCAGATCCAGTGGCGATTGTCGCGGTATCTGTGGGTGAAGGAATGCTGCAGGAGAATCCTGGATCACTATTCTCCATCGTCGATGACCATCACGTCCGGCGACGATCGGGATCTCGTGCACGTGTTCAAACTGCTTTGCTCACAGCGCAGCATCGATCTCAAGGTGCTGTCGCAGAAGTGCGATGACACGGGTTCGCGCACTTATCTCGCAGTGCCATACGACATTCCGATCACCATCGACCCTTCGTGGTTCAGCCGTCTCCGTGCGCTCGCCTTCAGCGGAGGAAGCCTCTGGTACCAGTCCTATTGGAACATTCTCGGCAGCTTCGGACCGAACGGTTATCAAGTCAATTTCACTAGGCTGATCGGCATTCTGCAGGGTGTGAAGAGTCGAATCAGCTCGAAGCTTCGGCTAAAGAACGACGAACTTCGCGACGTCATGGTTTTCGATGAAGAAGTGCCGGTTCGAAAACGCTATCAGCTCACGCCCCAATATTGGTTGGGCTTCGAATCGGACGAACTCAGCCTGATCCAGAATCGTGTGAATACATTCTTTAATCACTACACCCCGGAATTTCTGGATACGGTGTCTCGCCGACTGGACGCTTTTTTCAAACGGAAAGCGCCGCGCCGCGTCGTTTTGTTCCACGACAAAGTGCCTTCGTCGAGAATGCTGACGAAAGTCGCGCGCCGCCACGGGGTCCCGCTCGATTTCTTAAATCATGGCGCACCCATCGAAAAGGACACTCCTCCGTCTTCATCATCGGAGTTTATTCCGCACCGTTATGTCGCCTGGAACGATTCGTCTGCACGAGCATATACAAGCCTGGGTTACGCCGGCGCTCGTGTGCGCCACCCGAGAAACGACCTTCAACCAGCGGCGTATCGACCGTTGGCCATGCAGTGGTCGAAAGCAAGAATTCTTATTCTCGGATCGTGCCCTGTGGGAATCAGCACAGGCAGCCGCGAGGATTGCTTCTTTTACGACCTCATTGAGAGCCTCTCCGCGTTGCAAAGGCTCGGCGTTCCGCCGGAAAACATCGGCGTCAAACTCGCGAGAACGAATATGTGGGAGCGAAAAAGGGACTCCGAGAACCTCGATCGGCTTCGCCGCCAGACCGGCCTCGAATTCACTCTTGTGGACCCTGCGCACGATACGTTGAAGATTACAGGTTCGTTTGATCTGGTGATTTTGTTCCCCACCTCGGGAATTTGCGAAGCCGCTTTCCTTGGAATTCCGATGGTGAACTTCGGGCGTGGACTCGGCTTCATGGCGATTTTCGAGAACACGCCATTACCGCACGCGAAAACCCGGGAAGAGTTAGTCAGCCTTCTCGAGTCTTACGATAACACCGGGGTAGCTGACCTATATCGACGGCTCACGGACTCGTTGATTGCGGGTCCCACGTTGCCGGAATTTTATAAAGACGATCTCTCAAGGGCCTCTAACGCAGTAAAGGAAGACAGACATGAGCGAGTTTTTGAAGGGTAATTACAGTCTCCCGCTGGAGGATGCAGCAAAAGCCGCTGATCCCGCGAAAACAAAGGAAGAAGAATTCTATGAAAAAGCGCTCGAGAAACTCGGCGGCAGCATCGCGTTCGTGTTGAAACCCAAGAACCTGATGTGGAAGGGCGACAAGAGTGGGGACGATCGGGATTGAGCTGTCCGGTCGTCTTGCCGAGGCCACGTTGCGCAAGACGGCGGATTGGGGGCTTCGCAATGCGAAGGCGAATCTCCCCTACATTAAGAAGACGGTTCTCGATCTCGAGCGAAAATCACCTCAGGACCGGCCGCGCTCTGTCATTGTGTTTGGCGGAGGGCCCAGCCTCCATCGAAAGAATCCTGCGCCCGTACTCTTGCAGCACGGATACTCCGGAGAAATTGTCGCTTGCGACGCCGCCCTCGGTTTTTGCCTGCGCAACGGCCTTGTGCCGGACTACGTTGTCACCGTCGATTCACATGCACATCGGATCATTCGGTGGTTTGGCGATACGTCATTTGCTTCCCGCCCTGCAGACGATTACTTTGCGCGGCAGGACCTCGACCCGATTCACAAAGACGAAATTCAGGCGAACGAAATGACGATTCGGCTCGTGAATCAGAATGGAAAGGCGATCAAGGCGATCATTGCCACGAGTGTGGATCTAGGCGTCACGCAGCGTTGCATTGAAGCCGGCATGGATTTGTATTGGTGGAATCCTCTATATGACGACTTTGAAAAGCCAGACAGCTACGCGCGGCGAGCCTATGAACTTACCGGCGCTCCGTGCCTGGTGACAGGTGGCAACGTGGGTTCGTCTGCCTACGTCTTTGCTGACGCCGTGTTGCATCCGCAAAAAGTCGGACTCGTCGGTTTCGATCTGGGCTATGCACCCGGAACGCCTCTATTGAACACCCAATACTATTACGAGCTTCGCGAACTGCTGGGCGACCGTGTCGCGGAAGCTTACATTGAAACGTACAATCCGTACACCGGCGAGACATGGTTCAGCGATCCTACTTACTACTGGTACCGCAAAGCATTTCTCGAGATCGCAGCGGAGACCGCTTGTGAAACCTACAACTGCACAGGCGGCGGCATTCTTTTCGGCGATAATGTTCATTTTTGCGACCTCGGTGAGTTTTTGACCAAGCATGGCTAAGGTTCTCTTCATCAATCCCATTGTTCGTGAGGAAGGCCCGCCGGAACACGTTCCTTACGGCATGGCGCTGCTCGCCGCCATCATCGATAAGCGCGGCCACCAGTGCCAGATCTTTGATGCAAACGCGTGGAGGCCGTCCGACAGCGTCCTGAAAGATGTACTGCAGGCCGATAATTGGGACGTCATCGGCGTGGGCGGAATCACGACGACTTATGGCTATACGAAAAAGGTGTTTCGCATGGCTCGTGAGTTGTCTCCGCGAGCGTTGCTCGTGGCGGGTGGAGGAATGCTCACGAGCATGCCTCACGACATTATGCGGTTCATTCCTCAAATAGACGTGGGGGTCGTGGGCGAAGGCTTCGAAACATTTCCTGAAGTTCTCGAGAAAGTCGATTCTGGAGCTGCGGACTGGATGAACGTTCTTGGGATCGTCTGGCGCGACGGGGCCGGCAGGTCTCATCTGAATGGTCCGCGAGCCTTGCTTGAGGATCTGGATTCTTTGCCGTTTCCCGCCTGGGAAATGTTTCCACTCGACATTTATTTCAAGAACAGCATGGCACTGTATAGCGAGGAAGGCATGCAGGCGCGGCGGCGCCTGGACATCAACGCCAGCTATGGATGTTCGTTGATTTGCCGGTTCTGTTTTCACCTCGGAATATCCGGCGACATGGAGGAAATCTTTCGTCACGACGGAGAGCGCGACGTGGCGTTCACATACCGGCGCAACATCCGGTGGCACAGTCCCGAATACGTCGTGAAACTGGCCAAATATGCGCGTGACCGGTTTGGCGTCGATTTCATCGGATTTCTGGATGAAAACCTGATGACCATGAATGCCTTCACACGATGGAAGTGGATGCCCGAAATTTGTGATCTTTGGATTAAGGAAGGTCTGCAGCCGCAATGCATCCGGGATGGAGTCGAGCACAACCCGGATACCTGCAAGGGCGTGCATTGGAGCGGCACAAGTCACGCGTCGCTGGTGAAGCCTGAGGTCCTCAAGAAGATGCGCGAGGCCGGCTGCAGCCACTTGATCTATGGGCTGGAATCGTTTTCGGATCGCATCCTGAAGAATCTCGGAAAGGGAACCACCGCACGGGCGAACGAGCGCGCGATTCGCATCACGTTGGACGCAGGCATCCGGCCGATACCGAATCAGATTATCGGTTTTCCCGACGATTTCTTTGACAGCCTTCGCGACAGCGTTCGCGCGTGGGATCGCATGGGCGTGATGGTATACCCCTTTTTTGCGACGCCCTACCCCGGCTCCGAATGGTATTTCCGTTACAAGGATCGCATTGTGGAGCAGTATGACGGCGACCTTGAGGCGTTCCTTCTCGACCTTGGCGACGCAACGAAAATCACTGCCGTCATCTCCGAAAACTTCAATGCCGTGGAATTGCTGGGTCTCCGCGAATTGATGGTGAAGCGCGACTTGAAACGAATAGCCCAGTATGAAAAGACTTGGCGCGCCGCTCATGGTGATCCGAAGCTTCCGGATTTCGTGGAGGAGGCCAAAAGGGGCGGCCCCGACCACCTCAAGACTCTGGCGCTGAACGCTGTTACGCGGTGACGCTAGCGAAGAAGGTCGCCGCAATCCCGCTGGTGCTTGCAGGACGCCTCCTCGGCCCGCCTCGAACGGTTCGCTCCATCCGTTTCCTGCTCAATCGAATCCCGCTCCCGGAACCTTTTCGAATGCTCCTGATGTGGGGGTTCACCACTCATATGCTTCCCGGCGCCTACACCGAACAAGTGGCGCTGAAAAACGGCGTCCGTATGCAAGTAGGGCTCGAGGACATCGTCAATCGCCGCCTGCTGTACTTCTCGCAGCAGTTCGACTTTTGCTGGGAGCCCGAAACATCACGCTTCATTTCGGATCTTGTTCAAACCAGGCGCGTCGTCGTTGTCGGCGGAGCACACATTGGATATCACGCGGTCCTGATCGCGAAATGGATTGGTTCACGAGGCGAGGTTCACGCATTTGAGCCTGCGCCCGAATTCTTTGAGCGACTGCAGGTGAGCAAGAGTCTCAATAAGTTTGGAAATCTCCATGGAAATTGCGCCGCGTTAACCGCAGCGAGCGGCTCGGTTCGGTTTCACCTGACGAATGTGGGGTCGTCCGTATTCGACATGGATTCCAACAAATCCGCGCCTTCTGTGGACGTAACGGCGTTCGGCCTGGATGACTATCTGCGGGAGCGGGCCGTTTCCAAGGTGGATCTCTTGCTACTCGATGTGGAAGGCGCGGAGCTAGACGTATTGACGGGTGCACCGGAGTTAATAGACCGTCAACATCCGGATATCATTTTCGAGATCAATCGCGACGTGCTGCAAAGCATCGGCGGCCGTGAAGCCGACATCTATGAATTTCTGCGGACTCGCGGATATCGCCTAGCGATTATCAGCGACGACTACAAGGTCAACACGTGCGCTCCGCCTCGTCCTGTAGCAGGCGCTGTACGCCTTGTACCTATTGACGAAGGCGGCTCCTTAAGATGGTTCAATGTCTATGCGACCACTCGCGCCTCGTAAGACGCGCATCGGCTTGTATATGTTTACACCGATGCTCGGTGGTGCGGAACTGTACTTCAAGCAGTTGCTTTGGGAACTTCCGCGCGCCCGGTACGATGTCACTTTATTTGTCGAGTCCTGGCCCGAGTTCGCTGAATTTCTGGAACTGGCGAAATGCCGCGACGTCCGCATCCGCTACGTCAAAGTGCTTGAACCGGTCGGACACATTTCCTCGAAGGGAACGCCCGCCGCTCCGAGCCTGCTGCGTCGAGTAGCGATTCTCGCGCTCAAATGGCTCTTGGTTCCGCTGAACGTGGCGCGCCTGTACGCGGCGTTCCGCAAGAATCCGGTGGATATTCTCCATATCAATAATGGCGGCTATCCCGGCGCTCAAACCGCATTGCTGGCCGCGGTCGCGGCAAGAATGGCAGGCTGCGGTCATCGTGTCATGACCGTTTGCAACGTTCCTGTTCCACCAATGTTTCCGAAGCCGCTCGAACGTGGGTTGGATAATGTTGTCCGTGGGAGCCTCGATAAAGTCGTTGTTCCATCCTCGTTGGTTGCGCAGAGTATGGAAAGACTTCGCGGCTACAGACCTGAACAGTTTGACATCATCAAGTATGCAACGTCAGACCCGACCGCGAATGTAAACGGCAGTGAGCGAACGGTTGGCGGAGTTCTGCTCGGGATGGTGGCGAGTTTCCTGCCGCACAAAGGACATCGATACATCATCGAGGCCATGTCGCAACTGGCCAAGGAATTTCCGAATGTCTCTCTCGTGCTCATCGGCGACGGCCCTACACGTCCATCTATGGAAAAGCTCGCGGCAGATTTCGGCGTCTCGGATCGCATCCGTTTCACGGGCTTTTGCTCGCTTCCTGAAACCCACAGATGGATGAATCAGTTTGATATCGCCGTGCACTCGTCGGACATGGAAGGCATGCCTTACGTCATCATCGATGCCATGGGACTCGGAAAGCCCATAGCGGCGTCCGCCGTTGGGGGAGTGCCGGATCAGATCGTCGATGGCCAAAACGGATTTCTTCTTCCCCCAGGGAACGTGTCGGCTCTCACGCAAGCTCTCCGCGCATTGATCGCTGATCCGGAGTTGCGTCAAAGAATGGGCGCAGCCTCCCGCAAGCGATACGAAGGCTGTTTTGCCCTTCCCGCGATGATTTCCAATCACGACCGGCTTTATCAATCGCTGCTGGAGCCTGAAGCGAGCAACACGCACCCGGTCGAAGGCGCTCGGAAGCTATAAGTGGTCACAGAGTTCGCGAACCACACGTCACGAGAGGAGATTTTGATGGCGGCATGGTTTACGAATTTTGGAAAAAGCGTTAGCCCTTCCGGCCGCTGAAAAGGATCGTCGTCTTCTGGAAGCTGCGAAAAAGGATTGACCTCATCCGAAAGAGCTGTTGTATCACCCACCTTTTCGCCTCGGGGATTTTCCTATGTTCGACCCAACGAAAGAATCCCTGAACCTAATCCAATACTGTGCGGTTCATCGGAAATGGTCCACGCTCTTATCCGTAGGGGCGCACCTAGTTTCCACTTTAGCTAGAGGGTTTCAAGCAAGTCCGAACCGATATCCCGCATCCGTGAAAGCAGCTTTTAACAGCATTCGAACTTCGAATCACTCCGCCGTTTCCGTGGAGGCACGGGACCGTCCCGCTCACGCTCCGGATTGGCTTCGGAGTTATGACGACATCGAGCAGACATTTGCGATCCACCGATGGAACTGGCTGCAAAAGGAATCTAACAAAGCCCATGGTCTTGACCTGATGCGCGACTGGATCCGGACTATGTCGTCGCCGCGAAGCGGTCCCGCATGGAGCAGTTACACGACTGGTGAAAGAATCTGCAATGCCGTTCGTTTTCTTGATGCCGACTTGCCGGCGGACATCGCGGTTGCGATACGCGGTATGGCGGAATTTCTGAGCGGCCACATTGAATACAATGGTCCGTACGCCACGGGCAATCACGTTATCAATAACGCGCGGGCATTGTATTTGGCGGGTCAATCTCTCCAACGCCCGGATTTTGCGGAGCTGGGTTTAGCCGTCTTCAAAAACGATCTTTCGCCGCTGATTTCACCGGATGGATTTCTCCGTGAGGGATCGAGTCACTATCATTTTTTGCTCACCCGCTGGATGCTCGATGTACTTTGGATGGCGGACAAGACCCATGACCATCGCGCACATGAAATCGTGGCGCCGGCTGCCCGGCTTTTACTCGAACGGTGCTGGTTCTTCCTTGTGCGCAAGGCGGCCACGCATGAGTGGTCCATGCCTCGGATCGGCGATGTTTCGCCCGATTGTTCATTGCAGGATTTGATCAACCTTCCCATGACGGACGCGGCGCTGCGAGTGCGTCCGCCGGAAGACGGAGAGCAACCCCAGCGGCGGTTTCAATCCTTTCCAGCAAGCGGATGGCACCGGCTGGACTGCGGTCCATTGACGATCTTTTGGCATATCGAGCCAGGCGGCTCTCCGCGGTTCGCTTCGCATGGGCACTGCGACACAGGGTCTTTTTGCCTCTATTGGAAAGGCGCCGAGGTGATTGTCGATCCCGGACGACTGAACTATAAACAGGACGATCCTCGCGGCGTTTCCGGCATTTCTGCTCGATCCCACAACAGCGTCGTAGTCGATGGTTTCGAACCCTTTGTGTACTGGCGGTGGACGCGGTATCCGGAGGCCTACCGCACCCGGAATATTGAGATTCACTCCAGTGACGAGCCTGATGGGTTCATATTCACCATTCGCCACGATGGCTTTTCCCGGATCATGGAAGATCCGATCGTTTTTACGCGGACTTTTACGATTTCCACAGATGAGTTGCTGATTGACGATAAATTTGAAGGCGCTCGCCGCTATCGACCTCATGAAATCCAAACGTTCTTTCACTGGGCGCCGGGCTCAGATGCTCTACGTGCGAGGTTTTCTGTGGATCACGGATCATCAACCGAGAGCGGATACATCTTCCCGGACTACGGTCAGATGGTCGAGGCTCCGGTCACGGTTTGCTCCGTCGAAGCCTTGTTGCCTCACGCCGCGCGGTACAGATTGCCACTAGCAACATGAAATGTTTCGTAACAGGATCGACGGGATTTATCGGCCGGCGTCTCGTTGAAGGATTAACGGCGGCAGGGCACGCGGTGCTACGCGACCTGAGTGGCGCCGAAGCACTGTTTCACTATGCGTGGACGACAACGCCGGCTTCGTCGCATGAACGCTGGGTGGACGACATCGAGACGAATCTGATCGGGAGCGGTCGCCTTTTTAGAGACGCCGTGAAAGCCGGCGTCCGTCACATCGTATTCCCCTCCTCAGGAGGGACCGTGTATGGAATCGCCAAACAGGTTCCCATACCCGAGGACCATCCAACCGATCCCATCTCCGCGCACGGCGTGGTGAAGCTCTCGGTCGAAAAGCATCTCCAGCTCTTGCATCATGAACTCGGCGTCGGTTACACGATTTTGCGCTATTCGAACGCATACGGTCCGGGCCAGCGCGTCAAAGGCGCGCAAGGAGCGGTGGCTGCCTTTGCGCAGAAGATTCTAGCGGGCGAACCGATTTCCATTTGGGGTGACGGCCTGGTGGTGCGCGACTTCATCCATGTTCAGGACATCGTTCGCGCCACCGTTCAGTGTCTTGTGAAGGAAAGCGCTCTGAATCAGGTGATCAACGTTGGAACAGGCGTCGGCACGTCGCTGCGGGAGCTCATCGTGGCGATTGAACGGGCGTCCGGCCGGAAGGCGCGCGTGGAAAACCTGCCGCCACGGGTGTTCGACCTCCCAATCAATGTTCTTGACGTTGCAAAGGCGCGGCGGCTGCTGGATTGGAGTCCTGCCATTTCCCTGGACGAAGGGTTGGCCACGGTTCTCCAGGCTTGAGGAACGCATAACCATGTGCGGCATAGCCGGAATCTATCGTTTTGATGGAGCGCGTGTGAATCCGGATGCGCTCGTTCCCATGGTTGGGCGCATGCATCATCGTGGTCCGGATGACGAAGGCTTCCATTGCGAAGGGCGTATAGGCCTGGGCATGCGTCGCCTTTCGATAATCGATGTTGCCGGCGGACGGCAGCCGATTTCGAATGAAGACGGCGCCATCTGGGTGGTGATGAACGGCGAGATTTACAACTATGTGGAGCTTCGCCGCGAGCTTGAGGCGAAGGGGCATCGATTTCGCACGTCTTCGGATACCGAAACCATCGTTCACCTTTACGAGCAAGAGGGAGTGGCCGGAGTCCAGAAGCTGAACGGCATGTTTGCGTTCGCGCTCTACGACGCGCGGAATGAGTCGGTCTGGATTGTTCGCGACCGGCTTGGCATCAAGCCCCTCTATTACTCATCAAACGGCGAGCGTCTGATATTTGCGTCGGACCTCACGGCGCTAGTTTCGGCTGCCGGCCATCCGGAGATGGATCGCTCGGCTTTTCTGAAGTACATGGCGCTCGCCTATGTTCCCGAACCGAGGAGCATATATAAAGGAATGCTCAAGCTCGCCCCGGGACATTGGCTGCTTGCCGGTCGCGATGGATTGAAGATCGAGGCATATTGGCAGGTTCGGCAATTTCAAACCTGGCAGGGCTCGGAAACGGATGCGCGTGAGCAATTAGTGGAGCTCCTGAAGGATTCGATTCGTCTTCAGCTTCGGAGTGATGTTCCTGTTGGCGTGTTCTTGAGCGGCGGCATCGACAGCAGCACGATCGCGGCGATGGCGGCGCAGGAGACTGGGGCGCATCTGCGAACCTTGACGATGAGTTTTGCAGGCAAGACTTCATCCGAGGATGCATCGTTCGCGCGTCAGGTTGCTAGTCAATATCAGACGGAGCATCGTGAAATGACGGTGTCGGCCGATGACATCGATGGGTGTCTGCAGGAGCTCATACCGCTTGTTGACGAACCGATCGCCGATTCCGCGATGATCCCATCGTATTTGCTGGCGAGAGCCGCCCAGCGCGAAGGAATGAAAGTCTTGTTGACGGGCGCCGGCGGCGATGAAATTTTTGGGGGATATCGGCGTCATTTCCTTCCTTCAATAGGCAGTCCGCTATGGATAGGAGAGAACCTTCCTCAGCCGTGGCGCGGCGCCGCCGCCGGCCTCCTTTCCTTATGGAACGACGACTGGGGAATTCAGTCTCGCGATCCACAGATCGCATTCGGAATCCAAACCTCCGGCGCGAGTGTGGCGGCTTGCCTTGAAGTATTGCGGAAAGATGCCGATCGTTCTGAATTGATCGATAGCTTTCGCATATTTCCCGCGCCGAAGGAGAATGGCGATTCCGGATATGCGTATCGGCGGATGCGAAACGACCTTCAGCACTATCTTGCCGGCGACATCTTGCCTCTGCTCGATAAGACAACAATGGCTCGCTCCATCGAGGGCCGCGTGCCTTTATTGGATCACCGTCTGGTGGAATTCGCGTTCGCGTTGCCGGAAAAAATCAACTTGCGGGGAACCGAGCCGAAGGGCCTCCTACGGAGTGCACTACGCGGAACTTTATCGGAGAATCTCCTTAACCGTTCGAAAGAAGGGTTTAACGCGCCGATCGGCGCATGGGCGATCGGCCGTTTTGCAGATGAAATGGAAATGGAGCTTCTGAGCTCGCCATTGCCGATCTTTGAGGAACTGCTGGATATGAAGCGGCTGCGGGCGTTGGTTTCCAGAAAAGCCCGCACCATTCAGGCCACCCTGACCCTATATAGTTTGTACTTCTTCAGCCGATGGGCGCGCTCACACTCGTTTGCCTGACTCGCGCCACATCTCGGTCGTCTGCCCCACCTATAATTCCGCCGCCTTTGTGACACGCTGCCTGGAAAGCGTCGTCAATCAAACCATCAAGCCGTTCGAAATAATCATCTCGGACGATGGTTCCTCGGATGACACTGTTGAAGTTGTCCGAAAGTTTCTCCGTACTCGTCCGCATATCCCGTCAGAGGTGCTTATTAATCCCCATCGCGGCCCGGGAGCCACTCGCAATGCCGGAATCCGCAAAGCAAAAGGGAATTGGATCGCGTTAATCGACTCAGACGATGCTTGGCGTCCCGAGAAACTCGAGTCGGTTCGGAAGGCGATTGAGGCGCATCCGACCGCGAACTTCATCGCGCATACCGAACAACATATTCGCAGCGATGGAACGATTCGCCTCCTTGATTACGGCTTTCGCAAATTCAACCCCGATCGTCCCCTCCCCCCCCAGCTCTACACCGAAAATCTGTTCCTCACCTCCTCCATTACCTGTTCCCGCGACCTCTTGTTGACGCACGGCCTCTTCGACGAGTCGCTCATGTCCGCTCAAGACTACGAGCTATGGCTCCGCCTTTCACCCCATCTGCGAGTGCACTATATAAAGGATGCACTGGGCTATTACTATCACCACGAGCGTGGAATCACGGCGGGCCGGGTGTGGCCCAGGTGGAAGAATGAGATGCGGGTGAGTTGGCGGCATCGGGAGAAGTCTAATCTGGCTCGAGTCGCGTTTCGAGTTGGGTTTATCACCATGGTTTTCCTAAAAAATGCGGTTGTGAAGGCGCTTTCTGGAAGGTGACAGCGCAGCCGAGCTTTTTT
>CAZIPZ010000068.1:0-18587 GCA_964541075.1 uncultured Solibacteraceae bacterium
CAACAATGTGGCCACGCATAACAATGCAACAAAGAGGAACACAGGTCGGACCCTGCTTATTCTCATCTACCGCCTCCGCTTCCCGAAATTGATAGCTTTAAACCTACCTTAAGCAATAATTCACCACACACTACACAATACAAATGCGTCATTGTCAACTTCTCTTATCACTTTCATATCTATGAAATAAGAGTGGACACGAAAAAGTGAAATGTTATTGATTTTCGAGAATTTTACTAGGGCTCGAAACAATGATTTCGCCGTCTTCTTTCAACCACAAATCGATTGGCTCAAGGGGCCGTCATCGCCCCTTAATTGAGACACTTTCTCTGAACCGAAACCGCCCATTCTACAAGAAAAGCGCCCGCTAACCAGATCAGTGAGTCATTGCATAAATGATGGAATTCATGCCTAAACGGTAAGCATAACCTGTAAAAAGAGCTGGATACTGAGGATCGTCCATCCACTCCCATGCGTCTCCAAGATCCGAGTTGTATGTAATCAACACCATCAATCGCCCAGAGTCGTCCGAAATACCCAAGACGCGGGGTTCCGTATCGGACGATTGCTCCCAAGTCGGGCTCATGCCGCCCGACATCGTGTATTCTTCACCATTACTGACATTCGGGACTTGCAATACACGATCAAGATCAAAGAATGTGTGAAAAATCTCGTGATCCATTGGCAGTTGTTCGATTTCCCTTTCTGGGAAAATCTTCTTCATCTGAATAGCAAACTGCTGATACTGCCGGAGTCCCCAAAAATCGTCGCAATGCCAGAAACCGCCACGCAATAAGTACTCGCGAAGGCGCGCAGCTTCCTCCTTACTTAATTCCATCTGACCGACTTCAACAGCGTATATGTAGGGATATTTGAACAAATCGGGATCCATAACGCCCATTGGATGCGGATCCATAGACTGCTTAACATTCGTCATGCGCTGGATGCCCCACATATACTTGTTGTCCGCTTCCCAAGCATCCGTCATCCATGATCCGCCTCGACCAAAGCCACGTAAATCGGCCGTTCCACTGCGTCCGCGACCGTACATGTCGGGGTACATCAGTCTCGTGAAATAAAATTCCGGCTGAGAGGTCAACTGTGGACCATCAGTACTGAACAAGGGCATAACCACAACTATTAGGGCAAACAAAACCGTCACCCGCATGTCGACCCTTCTCCCCAAAGCATTTCGCTTCCGATTGAGACGTCTATGGAACCCGAGACGCTGCATATGCAGCGATGGCCACCATGTCGTCTTCACTTAAATTGGTGACCGCAGACTTCATCAGATCGCTCCACAGCCCTTTGCGAGCGCCGTGTTTCATATCGAACATCTGACGAACGAGATAGCTCGGCGAACGTCCCGCTATCCCGGGAACCGGCCCAAGGCCCTTCAGGTCCAGTCCGTGGCAGACAGCGCACTGCGTGGTCTTGCCCCCACCCGTTGTAACTAACGCCTCGCCCTTCTTGATACTGCCGACAGGCACATACGCTATGAATCCGGATTTCGAATCGCGCAATTCGGTTCGGGCCACATCTTCCGGCGTTTCGATGATCCGTTGGCCGATCGGTTCTGTCCCCTCGGTCGGAACAAGCATGCCACCCGCAACTCGAGTTTTCGGAACGGTGCTCGCCTCAACAACACGAATCCACTGCTTAGGCTTCAAACTCGCAAAGTATTCGGCGGCGACCTTCACTTCAGCATCGTTTGCACTCTTCCCAATCGCCAACATTGCTGCTGGCGGCCCCATCTTAGGCTCTGAACTCTTTCGCAAACCATTTTTGTAATCCGCCATCTGCTGCACGATATATGCGACTGGCAGACCCGCGAGACTCGAGTTCTCCGGCCGGCCCTGACCGTTTGGAAGATGACAGTAGCCGCAGGCTCGAACTTCCGGCCTTCTTCCACGACCTACGATTTCCGGCATTGAAGGATGATCATCGGGATGCCAATCCGGGGGATTGAAAAGGTCGCGGATTTGAGCTGTGGTGAGGGCTACATTGCTCCCGGGAACCCGCTTGGGCGTCCCGTCGTCCGCGACTGGCGGCGCACCCGCTCCGCCTGGAGCATTTACTGGATATGCCCATGGCGGAGGAAGCACCGTACTGGCTGAGGACGGCCGATCACCCTGCTGTCCCGCCCCAAGAATTCCGGCAGCCGTAATTGACGCCAACACCAACACGCCTACGACAATTCTCATAATCCCTCCCGTGCACCACTTGCAGAACGATGGAATTTAAGACCTTTATACATTTCGAAAGGGGCAGTAGCAACGCAAATGAAAGACGGCCCAACGACAGCACTTGGGGCGAAATAGCATAGCCGCGGCCTACCCGAGGATTCTAGTTGCGAGAACTTGTGCGCCGCCGTTTCTGGCGATTGAAGTGAACTGTCGCCCATGCGAGGTTATCGGTGCTTTTCAGACGATTCCAACCGGCGCCGCCATCAGACTTAACGTTGCAACTCTCTGTGACCGCAAAGAGTAACGCATGGCGAAATGTGGATGAACTCTGGACAGCATGCGAGGTGCGTAGCCGGCTTTGCTTTGCGGCCGTCCAACATAGTTAGGGAGGCTCCATGAGTCACAAGAATAAGAAATATGGCCACGCGAGCATGGAAAACATACGAAAGGAGAAACACCTCAAGGACCTTGAAGCGCGTCACGAATCGACCGTCGAAATGAGTCAAGGCGACGAAAGTCGCCGAATGCTTAATCGGATCACTCAATCTGCCAAAGTCAGTGGCCTTGGCGTAATGCAAGTAGCGAACCGGCGCCGTGGCTCCATAGCCATGGTCGGAGCAGGATGCGCAGTCGGGGTGTTTCTGATGGCAACCGAGCGCGGAAAAGAATTGACGGGCATAGGCCAACAATTCGTCACGAATATCTACGGGCGACTGCTCAATCAGACAATGAAAGGATGGCGGGAACTCAAGAAATACCTCCAACCTAGCACAAAACGCGGCGACGAAACGGAAGGCCAAGTCTCCGACGAACTCGATCTGAAGGTTCGACAACTGCAGGACAAGTTCAGACGGTTTGCTTAAGGCTGGCTTGATCCGCGGCTGATTTAGCCGCGGATCTGTCTGCTCCATCGGAGACACCCCACAGAAACAATAGTCCCACCAGCGAAAATGGAATCAGACTATCCTGTTCAACCTGTATGGCTGATTCCAGCAGGCAATCCGCGAGACTTCATCATCTAGATTGGATGCGGGGGCTGGCCGTAGTCTTCATGATGGAGTTTCACACCTTCGACTCGTTCCTGAGCGAGCGTCTTCGCACGACCGAATGGTATTGGATCAGCCGGTTTCTCGGAGGCCTGGCCGCCCCATTGTTTCTGTTCATAACAGGGCTGACGCTCGCCCTGGCGCTCGAACGACTGCGATCAAACAAGGCTTCAACCATTGACCTGGCGGCACTTGTTTGCAGGCGCGCAGGATGGATTCTGGTCATTGCATACGCCTTCCGTCTGGAACAGTTTCTAGTTTGGTATCCGTACGCCCCTTGGAGCGATCTGTTTCGCGTCGATATTCTCAATTGCATTGCCGTTAGCATGCTCGCCGCGGGCCTTTCCTCCGCCTGGATCCACCGTCGCACCATTAACATCGTTGTGACGACCTTGCTGGCAGTATGCATTGTCTTACTCACTCCCTGGGTCTACCAGGTGACATCTGGCGTCCCGTCTTTTCTCCTGGCCTACATCAACGGCGCCGGCCATTCGCACTACTTTACATTTTTCTATTGGTCTGCTTTTACCTTCAGCGGAATGGCTTTTGGTTACTTTCTTGTGGACGCGAGGTCACGCGGACGCGAGAGTGAGGCTGCGCTAACTGCCGCCATGATTGGGATCAGTGTGTATGGCTTGGCGAAGCTTCTCGATGCATACCCGGTCAGATATGGCGTTGCAGACTACGTGCATACAAGTCCCCAATATTTTCTGGCGCGCTTGGGATGCGTATTCCTTATCTTTTACGCTGCCTATAAATGGGCCCTGCGCCGCACATCGGAACGATGGAGTCCGCTTGAAACCCTAGGTAGAAGCTCCCTCCTTATTTATTGGGTGCACATCGAATTCATTTACGGACGTGTCCGGCCATTCCGCAACTCTCTCGACGTCGGAACAACGGCGGCGCAACTGCTATGGCTCATTCCACTGATGCTGGCGTTGGCCGTGGTTCGTGAGCATCGATTAAAACCGGCGTTGCAGATGGTTAGGTTATTCAGGAAGACGAAGATGACGGGCGAACCTTTCGCATCGTAACCATTCAAGGCGCTAATCCAGGCGCAACGTAAGCATAGAACATCACTACGAGACCAATTGCAATTGTAAGAATGATGCTGTGTTTCAGAGTAAAACCGAACAACCGACCCTCATCTTCCGGTTTCATTGATGTGGCTGCTGCCGCCACTGCGATGCTAGTCAAGCTAATCATCTTTCCCATAACGCCACCAGCCGAGTTCGAAGACGCCATCAATACCGGGTTCATACCCAGTCGCCCCGCGGTGACTTCCTGTAGGGTTCCAAACAAGGCGTTTGCCGATGTGTCGCTGCCCGTCAGAAAAACTCCCAACCAGCCCAGCACGGCGCTGAAAAAAGGAAACATAACTCCAGTTGCAACAAAGGCGAGACCGAGCGTTCCCGTCGCGCCGCAATAATTCATGACAAAGGCCAGAGCAAGAACAGCGGCCAAAGTCAGTTCAGCCAATACCATTTGCTTGACGGTGTCTCGAAGAGCTTTCATAAACTTCGATGGTTGCAAGCGAACCACGATGGCGCCAAGGATCGCCGCAAACAAGCATGAAGTTCCAGCCGCCGAAAGCCAATTGAAGCTATACACAGCAGCGTAGTTGGATGGCTCGTTTACGACCGGCGGCATCCGCTGCACCAAATTGTGGAGGCCGGGCCAATTGAGCGCCACGCTTACCGTGTTCAATTGCGCTGTTATCGGTCTATAACCCCACAGGAGCACCAGCACGACAAGGAGTGAATACGGCGCCCATGCCAAGGCAACATCACGTCCCTTGTGCACAACCTTCTTTACAGGAGCGTGCCCCAGGTCAAATCTGTCGCGAGGCTTCCAAACCCTCGACAACGCCACCAGTGCCCCTATCGAAACCATTGCGGACAAAATGTCGGTGAGCGGCGCGCCAATGAAGTTGGAAACGAAAAACTGGGTTCCGGCAAAAGCAATACCGCAAACGATCGCCGCCGGCAGGACGCCGCGCAATCCCTTCCATCCCCAAAGCACCGCGATCAGATAGCCTGGAATAAAAAGCGAAACCGGGGCGCAAATTCGTCCGACGCCCGCGCTCAATCGGTCCACAGGCAGCCCAGTGGTGACTGCCAGTGTTGTGATCGGAATGGCAATTGATCCAAAAGCTACTGGAGCGGTGTTCGCCATCAAACAAACTGCGGCTGCTGAGAAAGGCGGAAAGCCAAGACCCGTCAGCATCGTTGCCGCCACGGCTACTGGGGTGCCAAACCCTGCGCACCCTTCAATGAATGCTCCGAAGCAAAATGCAATCAACATCATCTGCAGCCGTCCGTCGTCCGTAAGGGAGCCGACGGAATCCTTCAAAATATCGAACTTGCCGCTCTCCAACATCACGCGATAAAGAAGGATCGCGGAAAAGACGATCCAGCCCAGGGGAAAAAGGCCGAACGCTGCACCGTACGTCACGGAACCGACCAGCAATCCCACCGGCATGTCGTACACTGCCAACGCCAATACAATGGTCGCTGCAAGTCCCGCGAGAGACGCGATCCACGCAGGCTTTCGTTTCAGGCCAATCAAAAATAAGAGGACGAAAATCGGCATAGCTGCCACTAGGGCTGACAGCATTAGGCTGCCGCCGATTGGGGTGTAGTCTTGTTGCCACATAGGCGAGGCGGGATATTACCAATATCTGAACAGATTCGCTATGGCCTGAAAGATAGATTCGAGTCCGCTTTCGAAACGCATCAATGTTCAACCTTTGCGGCAATGCACCAATAAGATCGTCGAGAGGGAAAGCGGCATCACCTTACCTTCCAGCTTGATGAGTTGGGCATAGAACCAGTTCACCCTCTTATAGATCGGCAGTAAGCCGCGAAGTAGAAACGTCAACCGTGTTGACGTGCTTGGGGCGCGCCGGACTGCGAAAACTTTGAAAACGACCACTGCAGCCATGGTCGTAAGCTTTTCCAAGGGACCGGCTATCTTGGCCGTCGTGAACTTCGAAAAACCGGCCCTTTCAAGACAACCGAGCAGATCAGGCACTTCATAGCGTCGTTTGTGGCCGACAAAGCTGTCGTCCAGCGCAAAGTAGTATTCGTGTAAGGGAACGGTGAGTATAAGCGTTCCTCCGGGTTCCAGAACGCGATGCATTTCCTGTAGAGCCTTCTCGTCATCCTCGATGTGCTCGATCACCTCCGAGCAAACCACAAGCGAGACGCTGTCCTCTCGAAAAGGAATTTCCGTCACACTGAGTGCAACAGTCCGGTCAGCGCTGCGTACGGATCTAAGGTGCCTTAAAGCTTCGATCGAGACATCCGAGTAGATCACGTCTTCCGTCATTGGAGTCACCGGTGAAGAGCCGGAGCCAATCTCAAGAATCAACCCTCCTTCGTGATGAAGGAATCGTGAAATTTCATCCTTGCGGCGCAAGTAGTTGTAGAGATGGTCCTTAAGTGCGAGATAGATCGGATCGCGAAACAGTTCGTCGAACTTTTGTTGCGGATTCAAGGAAGAAAAAGACGGCACCGAATCATGCCGAGACGATGGAGTACGTATTTCGAAAGGGTCCCGAGTGTCCCAAGGCCGTATCCGACGGACGATTTGAAGCCTACCGAAGAAGCCTCCTCGAAGTATCGCGTCGAAACCGGAATCTCACGGATTCTCATCCTCAGGAAGGCAGCCTGAACCAGGATCTCCGTGTCGAACACGAAGCCATTGGAGTTTCTCATGAAAGGAACGCTTTCCAAGAAATGCCTGCTGTAAGCTCGATAGCCGGTGTGGAACTCCGACAAGTGAAGGCCCAGCACCAGATTTTCAACAGTCGTCAGAAAAATATTCGAGACGAACTTATACAATGGCATCCCCCCCGCTAGTGCGTTTGCTCGATAGTACATTCGCGATCCAAGCACGACTTCGGCTTCATCTGCCAAAATTGGCTTGATGATTTGGGGCAGAAAAGCCGGATCATATTGGCCATCGGGATGGATCATAACCACAACATCGGCTCCACGATTTAGGGCGTCGGTGTAACAAGTTTTCTGATTGCCCCCATACCCCAAGTTGTGCCTGTGCCGAATAGCAACTAGGCCCAGTTTCCTAGCCTCTTCGAACGTCTCGTCACGACTCGCATCATCTACCAGGATGATTTCGTCGAAAAAACCTTTTGGAATCCTTTCGTAGGTGTCCTTGAGAGTTTTCGCCGCATTGTACGCAGGCATCACGATGGTCACCTTTTTTGCGCCCATCCTTCCTTGAGACCGGCTCAATTTACTCCCCTACGTTTTGAACAGCTGCGACGTTTCGCCTCGCGGATGCTAATAGAGAATGCAGTGTTGTTGACGCTGATCGCCGTCAGCGTCTCGATGCCGCGACAGGCTTTCCCTGCTCGGAGGAGAATACCATCCCTCTGGAAGGGACGATCGTCCGCCAGTAAATTGCGCGAAGCGGCAGCGAGAGTGGAAGAGTAAGCGCGGTCAGTCGTGGCGCTTTTTCGTTTGGCGCTGTTTTGTCCCTTGACAAAAGCGCTCAGGCAATTGGGGGAAAAGACGCTAAGGTATTTTTCAAACGCCGCCCTCGCTGCACGGCTACAATGAAGGCCGGGGAACGGCAAAATGCCCATGTCGAACTACATTCGGGGGCTTCGCGAAAAGATCGGTCGCGACTTGATCGTCCATCCTTCCGTAGCAGTTGCCATTCCCGATCGGCACGGACGCATTCTCTTCGGCAAACATGTCGAGGGAAACATGTGGGTCTTGCCAGGCGGACTCGTGGAGCCTGAAGAGACTCCCGCCGACGCAGCTGTAAGGGAAACGTGGGAAGAAACAGGCCTGTTCGTTGAACTCACGGGACTCATCGGTGCTTTCGGAGGTCCGGACTTCGTTGTGACGTACTCAAACGGCGACCGCGTATCGTATGTGAATTTGCTGTTCAGGAGCAGAGTGATTAGCGGCGAACCAAAGCCGGATGGCGAGGAAATTGTTGAAGTCCGGTATCTAACACGTCCTGAAGTGAAGAACTCACGACACGCACCCTGGCTTGACGGAATTTTCTCCGCTCTCTTTAGTTCGGACCATCAACCTTTTTTTCAGCCTTCCTCCTGGCGTCCCTAATCGACGTGGCGTTTGGACATCTTTCCTTGAAGCCGGAAACCGACGGCCGTTTTAGTGAATCGTTCTCCGATGAAAGCAAAAAGACGTTCCAGGGAGACAACTTCCATTGAACGGAGCGCCAGTCCACTCTTCGCCGCAACACGAATCAGAAGCAATCCCGGCCGTGGTTGATCGACTCCCGCCTCTGGAATAAGCTCATGCAAGGCCTCGCAAAAATCTTCCTTGATTCGGCAATCGTAGAAAATTGCAGTTCTGAAATAGGTATGGTCAGACATCACCCATCGCCGAGCAGGAGACGAATGCGCCGGCTCGATTCGAAATCGCTCGAGATGAGCCAGCGTCCCTCCGATCGCGAGACGGGTTTCGCTGCTCAATAAAGCGAATCGCCATGCTTCACCTCGCGCGACGCGGCCTGCCATGAAGCCTTCCCAGGAATAGAACCGGGCCTGCTCATCAAGATCGATCTCGAAAGTTTGTATGAGTCTCGAGTCGGCGAACGGAATCAACGGGTCGTTGTACAGATGAATCTCTGCGTCGCGATCCACCTGCAACTGGACTCGTTGGCGCGCTGAAGCATCGTTTGCGGGATGAACCTTCAGGGAAGACTGAGAACAAATAAGAACGCGGCTCCCCGACTCAAGTCGTATAGAAAGGTCGATGCTATCGCCTCCAAACAGGCCCGCGGTGGTATGCATCAGAATCAATTGAGCAAGGTCCGAATTATCCGGATAATTGAGGCGTGTGATTTTAAGAGGGGCTTCGCCATAGTTCTCAAGCAGAACTGTTCTGCCGTTGCGCCTGCCGAAGACGAGATTCATACGGCCAGTTCTTCCTACTAGTTCGATCGGCACTATCATTGGGCTAAGTCTCGAAGAGCAACTCCAGGCGGATCCATTTCACCACTTTGTCCAGCCCCTCACTCGTTTTGAGATTCGTAAATACGAACGGCTTGTCGCCGCGCATTCGTCTGGAATCACGCTCCATGATAGAGAGGTCTGCTCCCACGTAAGGTGCGAGGTCTATTTTGTTGATGACGAGGAGATCCGATCGAGTGATGCCAGGACCACCCTTTCGCGGGATTTTGTCGCCGCCTGCCACGTCGATCACATAAATCGATGCATCGACAAGTTCCGGGCTGAAGCTCGCCGCAAGGTTGTCACCGCCGCTTTCAAGGAAAACGATTTCCACGTCCGGGAAACGCTTGATGACCTCGTCGATTGCCTCAAAGTTCAGAGACGCGTCTTCACGGATAGCGGTATGCGGACATCCGCCGGTTTCCACGCCGACGATTCGGTCCGCCGGAAGCGCCTCAGCCCGCATGAGGAATTCCATGTCTTCCTTGGTAAAGATGTCGTTCGTCACCACACCCAACTGATAGGCGCCGCGCATGACCTTGCAGAGGCGCTCGAGCAGAGCCGTCTTGCCTGAACCCACAGGGCCGCCTACGCCGATCCTGACTGGACGCCTCATGAGCGAAATAACCGCGAATAAAGATGCCGATGATTCATCTGTTGCACATCAAGCAGAGGTGTGAATGACATGATTGGCTCGTCAATTTCCCCGAGCACCCGATCCACCGCGGCAGGCAAGGTCTCCAGCGTGTGAAAAAGAATCTGCTGCGCCTGCTGCTGCCCAAGCGCCGTGAGTCGCTGCGCAGCCGAAATGGTTCCAGCCAAACGAGAATAACCGAACGCGATCAAGCCGTCTTTCGGAGCCACTCCAAGAGCGCTAAAGACCGCTCCGTAAACAACCGGAAATGTCATTGCATTGATCTGATCGATGCGGCCGTCGTCAAACAGTGCACCGCACGAAGCAAGAAATCGCTTCCCCAAAGAATGACTGCTCGCCCGCACAGAACTTGCTGGTTTTATCGCAGTAAGCTCGGCATCGAGTTCACGAATGCTCTTCCAGTCCTGCGTGAGAAAGAGAAACATGGCCTTGGCGCAACCTCGTCCTTCACAAGGAATGAATACTGATTCGACGTAACAATTCATCCACTCCTCGATGTGAATAGGCCCTGCGGCCACGGCTGTTTCCAAGCCGTCGGAAAACGAGAATGCTCCGATGGGAAACAGGGTATCGCTGATCTGAAGAATGTGCAGCAACTGTGCAGGATTCATTGATGGGCATGCCCCACGTTGGCGAGCGCAGCGTTGAACCGCCGCCTGTCACTCGCATAAGGAACTTGCAGCTGATCGAGCAGGCTTCGAACCGCCGGATTTTGAAGGAAAATCAATTCACGTTCTCCGATCATAACGTTCTGGTGACGATTGCCGACGTGATAGGCGTAATAAGCCCATTCCTGGGGCGTTCCGGGCTCGACGACGTAGACGGGTTCTTCCGCCTCGCAAACCACCACAACGAGGCGATCTTCAGGCAGCACAAAGCAATCGCCATCTTTTAATAGGGTTCCGTGCGGCAATGAAATCGCGAATTCAACGCCGTTATCCGATTTTCGGCGTCCGTGCCCCAGCCTTCGATCCTCCCAACTGAGCGTGATACTGTCGCGCGCGTAGGACGAATGTTGAGGCGGCAATTCGGTAAGACTAATGGTTTGCTCAATGACCTGCATGATCTCTTTTTCGGACAGTGTTTGGGGTCAGAAGAGATGATATCGCTGCGCCAGCGGCAAAACTTCGGACGGATCGCAGCGGAGCAGTGCACCGTCGGCCCGCACTTCGTAGGTTTCGGGGTTGACGCTGATGTCCGGCTGCGCATCGTTTAGTTTCATATTGGCCTTGCTTGGCGAGCGGCAATCCTTCACTGCGTGCAATTTCCGAGTCAAACCGGCTAATGCGCCTGAATGTATGCCGGCTTGCGAAACGAAGTGAACTGAAACTTGGTTCGCGGCGACGCCGAACGAACCAAACATTCCACGGTAAATGCGTGGTTGAGGCGTGGGTATGGATGCGTTGCCATCGCCCATGACCGATCCTGCGATGAACCCGCCTTTGATGATCATTTCCGGCTTGGCGCCAAAGAACGCCGGCTTCCACAAAACGAGGTCTGCCAGTTTGCCCACTTCGACGGATCCGATAACTTTGGAAATCCCATGAGTAATGGCCGGATTGATCGTGTATTTGGCGATATAGCGTTTGGCTCTGAAGTTGTCATTGCCAGCCGAGTCCTGTGGAAGACTGCCGCGTTGTTTCTTCATCTTGTCGGCGGTCTGCCATGTTCGGCATATCACTTCACCGATTCTGCCCATTGCCTGTGAATCCGAAGACATCATGCTGAATGCTCCGATGTCATGCAGGATGTCCTCCGCACCAATCGTTTCAGCGCGGATTCGAGAGTCCGCGAATGCGACATCTTCAGGAATCGATGGCGAGAGGTGATGGCACACCATGAGCATGTCGAGGTGCTCGTCCATTGTATTGCGTGTGAAAGGCATTGTCGGATTTGTGGACGACGGTAGAACGTTCGGAAGGCCGCAAACCCTGATGATGTCCGGGGCATGGCCCCCGCCAGCGCCTTCGGTGTGGTACGTGTGAATGGTTCGATTCTTGAATGCGGCGATGGTGTCTTCTACAAAACCACACTCGTTCAACGTGTCTGTATGGATAGCCACTTGCACGTCGAATTCGTCGGCAACGGACAGACACTGATCGATCGCCGCAGGCGTAGTTCCCCAGTCTTCATGAAGTTTGAGGCCCATGGCCCCTGCGCGTACCTGCTCGCGAAGCGGCTCTGGAGTGGAGGCATTTCCCTTTCCCAAAAAACCGAAATTGAGCGGGAATGATTCAGCGGCCTCATACATCCTTCGAATGTTCCAGGCGCCCGGAGTACAGGTTGTTGCATTCGTTCCGGTGGCTGGGCCGGTCCCGCCGCCGATCAATGTGGTCACTCCGGAGTAGAACGCTTCTGGAATCTGATTCGGAGAAATGAAATGAATGTGTGAATCGATTCCACCGGCGGTAAGTATGAGCCCTTCTCCGGCAATTATTTCTGTGGACGCTCCAATCTCCATTCCTGGCGTAACACCACTCATAATGCCGGGATTGCCTGCTTTACCAATTCCGGAGATGATGCCGTCGAAGATGGCTACGTCCGCTTTGTATATTCCGGTGTAGTCGAGAACCAACGCATTGGTGATGACAAGGTCAGGCGCTCCTCCGGCGCGAGTGGCGTTAGGAGACTGGCCCATACCATCGCGGATGACCTTGCCGCCCCCGAATTTGCACTCGTCGCCGTATACCGTGTGATCGCGTTCGACCTCGATCCATAACTCCGTGTCGGCGAGGCGGACTCTGTCGCCTACAGTAGGGCCATAATGGTCGGCGTAGGTTCTTCTGTCGATTTTCATCTCCGCCTCGCGCGCAAGCGACCATTAACCATAGAATTGATCCCGAAAATCGTTCGAGTCCCACTCACCTCGACAAGTTCCACTTCCTTCGAGTCTCCAGGCTCGAAGCGAACGGCGGTCCCCGCGGGGATATTCAACCGCATGCCGTACGCTTTTTCCCGTTCGAACGTCAGAGCGCGGTTCACTTCAAAAAAATGACAGTGGGATCCAACCTGAATCGGGCGGTCGCCGACGTTGGAGACCTCGACGCGACATATTTCGCGGCCGGCGTTCGCTTCAATCGCATCATCTCGGAGTCTGTATTCGCCTGGTGTCATAATCCATCCATCAGCGGATCGGCTGGTGAACTGTGACGAGTTTGGTTCCATCCGGAAATGTACCCTCGACTTGAATCTCGTGGATCATCTCGGCGACCCCTTCCATAACGTCCTCTGACTTCAAGATTCCCGAACCAAGGCTCATCAACTCCGCTACAGTTTTGCCGTTGCGAATTTCTTCAAGAAGTTCAGATGTTATAAGGGCAACCGCCTCAGGGTAGTTCAGCTTGAGCCCTCGCGTTTTACGTCGACGGGCCAAGTCCCCGGCCGTGAAAATCATCAACTTTTCAATCTCACGTGGTGTGAGGTGCATAAGTCCCCCGTTCAGAAGACTACCGAAAACCAGACGCCAGCGAAACACCTACTTCCGATTTGGCGCTGCGCTTGCAGACGTGAAAATCAGAGCATGGTTAGGGTTTTTGAGGTATGGGATGAAAACTGGTCAAGATGTACTTGAAAACGGACTTTATGTTTCAAGCTGCTGCGGCGTGGAATTAGCGCTCGCGAAGGATGCGACGTTTCCTCGATGCAGTCACTGTAGCGGTTTGTCCGAATGGGAGCTCGTAGACTACATCCAAGAGAACGCAGCCTAGGACGCTTCAGCCGCAGACCACCGACGGTGGGGCCGTCTAAACTGCGACCGCCCCCCATCAGACCACCACACAAATACTCCCTGACGAACGAGCAGTTCGGCATAAAACCTTCGATACTTTTTTGTCCACTGGAAGTTCTTTCCCAATGTGAATGCGCGCCCACTTTTTTATTTTTTCCGCATCGGTTCTTCACTATAGTTGCTCCGCTTTCGAGTGTTAAAATTTCGGCGGAGACGAATGCCACACACCATTTTTATACTGGGGACGGACCCCCAGCAGTGCAAAGAACTTCGCGAAATTCTCCAAGAACGAATTACTGATAGTGTTGTAACCACGCATAGCGAGGATGCCGCTCCGAGCATTCACGCACCTGACACTGTCATTATTACGTCTGAAGAGAAGAACACCGGTATCTTATACCGCAGGCTTCTCAACAAGCTCGAGGAGCAGGTTCATCGCGCGCAACTCCTTGGCGATTTAATTCGGCTTTTTTCATCCGCCCTTCCCATTGAGGAATTGCTCCAGAGAGTGGTATCTCGTTCCACGGAGGTGCTCGGCGATTCGTCTTTCATCATCCTTTCCAGCGAGAGTGGTCAGATGAAGCTGGAGGCCGCCTTCTCGAACGACCAGGATCGGCTCATCAAGATGCTCATCTCAACCGTGAATATGGCATCGTTGGCTGAAACGAGCGACTTGCTAAGCAGTGTTATGGAGCGGAAGGAACCGATCATCCTCCCTCACCTTTCAAGGGTCGGACTGAGGGATGAATTTCGCACTTTTGTCGATAAGCACGCGATAGGTTCTCTACTTGCCGTGCCTATTCAGACCAAGGATGTCGTCCTTGGGGCCTTTGTTGCGCTGGCGAACAATCCCGCGGAATTCAGAGACGATGACCTCAGCACGGCTTTGGCGGTGGCGGATTTCACTGCAATCGCTTTGGAGAATGCCGGTTTATTCGCAGAATTGCAGCGGTCGGCGATCACCGATTCTTTGACCGGCCTCTACAACCCTGGCTTCTTTAATGAAGTGTTGGGACGTGAGGCTGCACGCGCGGACCGCTACATGTCTCCCCTGTCCCTTCTGATGATCGACATCGACAGTTTCAAGCTGGTGAACGACACCTACGGACACGTCGTTGGTAATAAGGTCCTTACTCAAATCGCCCAGGTGCTGGAACGCGCAGTCCGCAACACGGATTTCGTGTTTCGATGCGGCGGCGACGAATTCGGCGTCATTTTGCCAGCTACCAGCCTTGAAGGCGCGATGCATGTTGCCGAGAAGATCCTCTTCCGAGTGCAGTCGGGAGACATCCTGCAGTCGATCGGATACTCCGGTCCGGTTACGGTTAGCATAGGGGTATCTGAGCACCACCGCGGCAACCACGTCGAGAGTCTCGTTGCCGAGGCAGACCAAGCTTTGTATGCCGCTAAACGATCGACCAAGAATTGCGCGCTGCCTTTTAGAGCCGGCGTCTCCGGAACAACGCAGTAGGGCGCACTGATTCGATTGATTCCGAACAGGCGAAATCCTGCAAAATGCTTGACAGTGCTGCATTTGTGCCTCTATATTACCTCAGCAGACGAACATCTTTTGCCCCTCCCGTCACCAGCCTCGGTTTGTCGCCGCTCGTGTTGCACATAGTATTGGTGAAGGTGTTACCGACTTGAAAGTAGAACGCATCGGAGATCGTCTCATAAGTGCGGGTCTTATCTCCCCGGATCAGCTCGAGTTTGCCCTCAAAGAGCAGAAGCGGACAGGAGAACGCTTGGGCGCCATCCTTCGGCAGCTTAATCTGATTACGGAGGACCACCTTGCCAAGATCCTTGCGGAATCTGCAGGTATCGAGCACGTCAGCCTTCGCAACCTCTCTATAGATCCTACCGTGACCTCGGCGCTGCCAGAAGCGGTCTCGCGCAAACTGAAAGTGTTTCCAATCGCTGTTGACGCCAACTCGATCACAGTCGCGATGGCTGACTCGCTGGACGTCGGAAGCATTGACCGCGTGCAACAGCAGGCCCGTCGGTATGTGAAGGTGGTCTCGTCCACCGAATTCGACGTCCTCACAACGATCGATAAGTACTATGGGGCGGTCAAGGACGCGGGTTCGCTGGAAGATTTGATCGAAGAGGCGGTTCGGCAGACCGAAGCAAAGGGCGGCGAAGGTCGTGAGGACCTGGGATTGGTAGCTCCGGTTATCAAGCTGATCGATCTCATCATACTGACCGGCGTTTCGGAGAGAGCGACGGACATTCACTTCGAACCGGAGAAGAACCTGGTTCGCATTCGCTATCGCATTGATGGGGTCCTGAAACAGGGACCCTACATTCCGAAGAAGCTCGAGCGCGCAATCAACTCGCGCATCAAGATCATGGGAAACCTGAATATTTCGGAGTCCCGGCTTCCTCAGGATGGCAAGGCCACGGTTCCCGTTTACGGCAAGACCATAGACATACGTATCGCCACGTTCCCTACTATTTTCGGTGAAAACGTGGTCCTCCGGGTTCTAAACAAAGAACAACTGATCATTGGTCTTGAAAATCTCGGTTTTTCTGAAAAGAACCTCGGACGTCTCATGCAGGCGATCCAGAATCCTAATGGAATATGCCTGGTTACGGGCCCTACGGGATCCGGAAAAACCACGACCCTTTACGCAGCGCTCCTCAAGATCAGCACTCCAGAAAGAAAGATCATTACTCTGGAGGATCCCGTTGAATACGAACTGCCGCTGATTCGGCAGTCCCAGATAAACGTCCGCGCAGGTTTGACTTATGCCGGAGGCCTTCGAGCGATTCTCAGGCAGGATCCCGATATCATTCTGGTTGGAGAAATGCGCGATGAAGAGACTATAGACACCGCTATCCGCGCAGCTCTCACAGGCCTTCTTGTTTTTAGCACCCTTCACACCAACGATGCGGCTTCGACGATCCCGCGACTTCTAGACATGGGCGTCGAACCCTTTCTGGTCGCCTCGTCTCTCGTGGGAGTCGTCGGGCAGAGACTGGTTAGACTGATCTGTAGATATTGCAAAGAAGAGTCTGTCGCAAATCCAGACCTTGCCCGACGATTAAAAGTGCCTCCTGGGCGCTATTACGCGGGAAAGGGGTGCAAGAACTGTGAAGGAACGGGATATCGTGGTCGAACCGTTATTTCTGAAATCATGCTGCTCTCGACCGCGCTTCAGAAAGCAATCATGGAGCGGGCCGATGCTTCCGTGATTCGTGCGATGGCCAAGGAAGAGGGAATGGAAACAATGCTGGAGGATGGAATTCAGAAAGCGATTAAAGGGCTCACAACGTTGGAAGAGGTGGCGCGCGTAGTTTGAAATAGCACGAAGCTTACCGCATGGAATTCGAATACAAGGCAAAAGACGACGCTGGAAAAACCGTAACGGGGATCATGGACGCGGACGACGAAGACGCATTGGCAAGCGCCCTCGACTTACAGAATTTGTTCCTGGTTGAAGCGACGCCGGCCAAGAGAGAAGCTTCAGGACGCGCACGCAAGAAAGTCAAAGCGCGTGATCTGCTGAACTTCACTCTGGACCTGTCAACAATCCTGGGATCTGGAATCCCCATAACGGAAGGTCTCCAGGATCTTGCAAAATCCTCAGAGCACGCGAACCTTCAGTACATCATCGAAGATGTTCTGGCGAGCATCAATTCAGGATCGAGCCTTTCAGCCGCCTTTGAAAGACATCCCAAGGCCTTCGACAAACTGTACGTCAGCATTGTAAGGGCCGGAGAGACGTCCGGAAATCTCGACCGTGTCCTGGCGGATCTTGCCGTTTTTCTGGAATGGAAAGGGGATCTGCGGCGCGATGTCATTCAAGCCATGACTTATCCTGCAATGGTCATGGTCGCCATCAGCGGACTGCTTATTCTCCTCGCAACGGTGGTCTTTCCTCAGTTTGCGACTGTGCTCAATCAGGCAAGAGGACCGATCCCGCTTCCCACAAGAATTCTGTTCGCTCTGAGCGCTTTATTCCGTGGTTATTGGTGGGCGATCCTGATGGCCATTGTGGCCTCCGTGGCTGGATTCTGGTTCTGGATTCGAACTCCAAAGGGCCGCGCGAGCTTTGACGCACTCAAACTTAGGATTCCGGTTTTCGGGGGATTGGCTCGCGACATCGCGCTTTCCCGCTTCTGTCACTTTTTCCAAATTCTGTTTTCTGCAGGTGTAGACATTTCCTACACACTGACAATTGTGGAGGAGGTCGTCGGAAACGTAGTGCTCGCAGACGCGACCAGAACGGTTAGAAATGAAATCCGGGCGGGAAACTCGATCTCTGCTTCGCTTGCGGCTACAGGACGTTTTCCGACGATGGTCGTGCGAATGTTTCACATCGGTGAAGCCAGCGGGCAGCTTTCCGCGTCCATCGAGAAAGCATGCCGCTATTACGACAAGGAAATCCCGGCAATGATCAAGCGTGTTTTCACGATCCTTGAACCAGTGATGTACATCTTCCTGGCGGTTATTGTCCTGACTGCGGCTCTGGCGATCTATCTACCCCTGTACCAGATGATGGGATCATTCTCACAAAAGCGGTGAGTTAGTGGCTAATCGAGTACTTGGAATTGAATATACGGATGACCGGATCAGAGTTGTAGAAGTGAGCTTCGGACGCCGTCTGAAGGTATTCAACTTCGCCGTCATCGACAACCGCAACGTTGCACCTGAACGGCGCGCTGAACAGTTCAATCATACCCTGCAGGTTCGGGGCTTTGAGGCGAAAGACGCCATTGTTGTCATGACGGGCGGCAATGCAGAGCACCGACTTCTCACTCTTCCTATCCTGTCTGCCCGAGAACTTCACTTCGTTCTTCAGCGGGAATCGAAGAAGCTGGCCCCCGCCGGCATAGCGGAAATGGTATGGTCCTACGAAATTCTTAAATCCAAAGAAGAGCTTGGCATTAAGAAGAATCAAATCCTGCTTGTTACGGCGGCAAAGCCTATGGTCGATGCCGCACAAGAGTTCATCGGCAAAACGCGACTGAGACTGGTGCAGGTGAGCACCATTGCCGAAGCAGTGTTGAATCTCCT
>CAZIPZ010000069.1:0-18298 GCA_964541075.1 uncultured Solibacteraceae bacterium
GTCATTGTCGCTTTCGTGGTGTCCAGTATTTCATTCGTCTTTTTCAACAGATCGGAGAGATCCATGGGCGGGGTGCTTGGAATGGCGCCACCATCCTGAATTTGAGGGGAGTCGCCTGAGCCGAAGGATATTTCGACGTACTTGTTGCCAAGCAATCCTTCCGTCTGAATCGACGCGACGGAATCTTTCTTGATCACGCTCTGCGTCGATTTCTCAAGATTCATCACGACTGTCATGTCACCCTCGGCCTGAGTCGGCAATTGGATGAGCTTGACTGTTCCCTTGTGAACGCCGCCGACCCGCACCTCGGCGCCGTTGATCAAACCGGCGACGTTTTTAAAATTCGTACGGACCTCGTAGGTTTTCGAAAACAGAAATTCCTTCTCGCCAATCAGAAAGACTCCTGAAACAAAGATGGCGAGCGTGACAACGATGAAAACACCCAGTCGAAATGATCTCGACATACCTGCTGCTCCTATGAATCCTGCCGCAGGAACCGTGAGACAAACGGATCGTCCGTATTCTTCAAGTCGTCAAAAGTTCCTTCGATCAAAATATTTCCCTCGTGGATCAACGCCAGGCGGTCTGAGATCGACCTCGCACCGTGCAGGTCGTGCGTGACGACAACCGACGCCATGTCGCGCTCGTCCTGAAGCTTCAAAATGAGATCTTCGATTTCAGACGCCGTAATCGGATCGAGTCCGGCCGTGGGCTCGTCGAACAAGAGGATGGCCGGGTCTAACGCGAGAGCTCGCGCCAGCCCGACCCTTTTTTTCATGCCGCCGGAGATTTGAGACGGCAGCTTCTCCAGCTGATCCTTCATGCCGACATCGGCCAGCAGTTTCCTTGCGCGTTCGCTTTGTTCGGCCTTGGACATCGTGTTCCGCCGCCGAAGCGGAAAGGCGACGTTGTCCTCCAAAGTGAAGGAATCGTAGAGCGCCGCCTCCTGAAACAGGTAGCCCACTCTGGTGCGCACCTGATTGAGATCATCGAGCGACAGATCCGTAATTTCTTGCCCGTGGATTCGGATGGATCCTTCGTCCGGCTTTTGCAAACCGATAATCAATTTCAACAGAATGCTTTTGCCGGCGCCGCTTCGTCCCAGTACGGCGAGGGTCTCGCCCGGCTCGACTTTCAAATCGATTCCATTCAAAACGATCTGAGTCCCAAAGCTTTTGTGAAGGCTCTGCAGTTCAATCGCCGGATTAATTTTCATACTCTCCCTGGCCTATGGGAAAAACACTAAGATCAATCTAACCAATACAACGTCTGCAAGAATGATGAACAGCGACGATAGAACCACGGAGCTTGTCGCCGCTCGCCCCACGCCTTCCGTACCGCCGCTCACTCGCATGCCCTGGAAGGACGAGACAGTCCCGATGATCAAACCGAAGACGACCGTTTTTAATGTAGTCGGAATAAAATCGTGGAAACTCACGCGCTTGAGGCCGCTTTCGAGAAACAGCCTGAACGAGGTCGGTTCGGCCAAAGTGTTCGCCACCCAGCCCATAAGAATTCCGCTGCAATCCGCCGCGAGCGTCAACAACGGAAGCATCAAGGCGCACGCGGCAATGCGCGTTGCGGCCAGGTACTTGTAGGGATTGACTGCGGAAACCTCCATGGCGTCGATCTGCTCCGTCACTTTCATGGATCCCAAAGCGGCGCCAATGCCCGCTCCAACGCGGCCGCTCATCACCAAACCGGTGATGAGCGGGCCAGTCTCCCGAATAATTGAAATGATGATGACGGCGGGAAGCGTCGACTTCGCGCCGAAACGAACCAGGCTGCTGCGGGTCTCTAACGACAAAACGACGCCCATTGCGGCCCCTGCAACGGCGACCAGGACGACAGACTTCGAGCCGATCTCGTCCATTTGTCGTAAAAGTTCTCGAAATTCGTACGGTGGTTTCACCGCGGCGCGAATCACCCGGCCACAGAAAATGCCGAGTTCGCCGAACCACTCGAAGAAACCTTGCAGACTCTTCGAGGTAACGCGAGGTTTGAACGACTCGGCCTGCGGCTTATTCCCACCCTTTTCGATGCCGTAGGCCGTTTGCGACTGCATTTCCCAACACCACCCCTGATGAGTCCAGGTGCAATCTGCGGACCATGCCTGCAAATGATGGTTTTTGAGAGCCTGAGGCGCATCCGAGGATTGGATGCGCCGGGTGAAACCGAGAGATTTTACTGGGAATATTTCGTAGGCAACTGGGCGGAGCGCTTCAAAGGATCACTGTTTTCAATCGTCATTACTCTTCTGCCGGTGTTCGATTCGAAAGTAGCGATGACGCCCTCAACGCTTTTCCGACTCAAATGAAGGACAGCCTCATCGGGGCCGGACTTGATGGTGAGCCAATGTTGCTCAACCTTGCTCATCATCAACGGCAGCGCGAAGACGCCGGCGGCGATCGTCGCGCCAAGCCCGAGCTTTCGACGGCTTTTCGAATAGGAGTATTCGGCGCTGTTGATGGACGAATACTGAAACACTTTCACATCATCTTCATTTTTTGCAGAACGCAGAACCACGCGGCCCGGTTCGAATTGCAGCATCACATCTTTTTCCCGCCAGTTATTTCCGGACTGATGCAGCATCTTGGCCCGGAAACTCTCGCTGGACAGACGATTCGCCTGACCAAACCCGGCGGAACTGTTCAATAACGCAAGACTCAAGATAAACGCGGTAATTCGGAATGCCATTGATACTCCTTTTTTCTGTGCGGCCCGTGCAAGCAAGTACGTCAGCTCTATCAAGAAAGTTGTTTGATTCACGGCCCGTGAAGTCGCCAAAATGTTCTGTGATCAAGAGCTTACTTGTCCGCCAGCCGCTTCTTATTTTGCGATCGAGAAACGGACGACCTCGGGGTGCAATCGGTGTGCCAGGAAAAAGGGAGAGGAGGAAAAAAAAGGGGACAGGGAGCAATTTCTAAACTGCAAGAAATTGCTCCCTGTCCCCTTTTGTCCCGTTGGTCTAGGAGTGGACTTTCACACCTGCAGGAGCATGTTCGGAGCGATGAGGCGACGCCATTTCGTCATAGTCGCTGGCAAAAACATAGGCGCTCTCGCTGTGCTGGCTCAGGTCCAGGCCCTGCCGTTCTTCTTCCTCGGTCACGCGCAGTCCCATGATGGCCTTCAACGCCAACAGGATCACCGCGCTGCCGACCGCCGCAAACACGACCGTGATGCCGACCGCAGTCAGCTGCGTCATCACAAGCCCGGGGTTTCCATACAATAATCCATCGTTTCCGGCGGGATTGATTGTCTTCGTCGCAAATACACCGGTCAGAATCGCACCCAGGATTCCTCCTACGCCATGCACTCCCACGACGTCCAGCGAATCGTCATATCCAAAGAGCGACTTCATCACGCATGCGCTGTAGCACACCACTCCAGCGGCCAGTCCGATCACCACGGCCGCCAGCGGCGTGACAAATCCCGATGCCGGCGTTATCGCCACGAGGCCCGCCACTGCTCCCGAAGCCGCTCCGAGCATCGTCGGTTTTCCTGTCCGGATCCATTCCGCCAGCATCCATCCCAGCGCCGCCAATGACGCCGCCGTATGCGTCGCCATGAACGCGCTCGAGGCCAACCCATTCGCCGCAAGCGCTGAACCTGCATTGAATCCGAACCAACCCACCCACAGCATTCCGGCTCCGATCACTGCAAACGGCAGGTTGTGCGGCGCCATCGGCGTCTTTCCAAATCCCACTCGCTTGCCCATAATCAATACCGCCACCAGCGCCGATATTCCTGCGCTGATATGCACCACCGTCCCTCCTGCAAAGTCCAAAGCTCCCATGTTTCTCAAGAAGCCGCCCACGCCCCACACCCAGTGGGCTAACGGGTCATAGATCAACGTCGCCCACAACAACGAAAACACCAGAAACGTCGAAAACTTCATCCGTTCCGCAAACGCTCCCGTCATCAACGCAGGTGTGATGATGGCGAACATCATCTGATAGAACATGAACGTTTGATGCGGGATCGTCGCCGCATAGTCTGCATTCGGCGCCGCACCCACTCCGCTCAGGCCCACCCACTGCAGCCCGCCCAGAAAGCTCGTGCCGTTGGCGAAGGCCAGGCTATAGCCGATCACGATCCATTGAAGGGTGATCAATCCGACCATGATGAAGTTCTGCATCAACATTCCCAGAACGTTCTTCGACCGGACTAGACCGCCATAGAACAGGAACAACCCAGGAATCGTCATAAACAGAACCAGCGCGGCTGATGTGAGCATCCACGCCGTGTCGCCTGTATCAATTGTTGGCGGCGCCGCTTCCCCTTGGCCAAATGCTGTAACGCTGATCGTTAGAAAGAAAAGCAGGAATAAGACGATGTTCTTTGCTCGCTTCATAATGTCTCCTTTGCGATAGTTCGCATCAAAGAGCCTCAGCCCAAAACGGCTGCGCACTCGTTAGACAACAAATCGAGACTTCATCGTCCGGAGGGTACGACATTGTACCCATTGAGGTATGTTCGCGCTGACAATAACATTGCAAGGTTCAGCGCGATATTGTCCTGCAGTATAAATATTTATACTTTGGTATATGGAATTTCCAATTCGGCAGCTATTCGTAGAAGATCCGCGAAGGACGTAGCCTGCATTTTCTGCATCAGATGGCGCCGGTGCACCTTTACCGTGATTTCGCTAGTGCCGATCTCTGCGGCGACTCGTTTGTTTGATCGACCCGAAATAATGAGCGACAGGAGCTCCCGCTCTCGCGATGTCAGCGATTCATAACGTCTCTTCAGTTCCCCGAGCTCAATGTCCTTCTGACGTCTTATGCGATCCTCAGCGAGCGCCACATGGATTGCATCCAGCAGATCCTGATCGCGGAATGGCTTCGTCAGGAATTCCACTGCACCTGCCTTCATGGCGCGAACAGACATCGGAATATCTCCATGGCCGGTGATAAAAATGATTGGGACGCGATTGTTGGCCTCCGCCAGATCGCGTTGCAGATCCAATCCACTAATACCTGGCAATCGAACGTCAAGGATGAGGCAGCAGGGGCCTGCGGGCGGATCGGCGTCAAGAAACTCCTGACCGGATGCGAACAGCTTCGACTCCAGCCCAACTGACCGCAGAAGATTCTTGAGAGCATTCCGCATCGAGGGGTCATCTTCCACTACGAAAACGCAGCTGCTTTCGTGCTTCAAAGCGTTTTCGCTGCGAGCGGGAGAGTAAAGCTTAGAATTGCTCCGTGAGATGTTCTTCGTTCGGCCCACAACCGCCCCCCGTGAGTTTCAATTATAGAGCGGCTGATAGTAAGTCCCATTCCGATTCCGTCCTTTTTGGTTGTAAAGAACGGCTCGAACATGAACAACGAATGCTGATCCTCCCAGCCATTGCCGGTGTCCTGGACCTGAACGAACACGCCGTTTGACTGGCGCACCGATCCGACGAACAGTTCGCGCGGCCGATCGGATACAGCCGACATCGCATCAAGACTGTTGATAATGAGATTCAACAGCACCTGTTGCAGTTGAATTCGATCGCCAATCACTGGCGGCAGGTCGGCGGCCAGTTCCGTTATTACGGCAACCTTGCGTCGATCGGTTTCATACCTTGTCAGCAGCAAAACTTCGCGAATGACTTCATTGATGTCGAGTTCGACCATCGGCGCCGGATTCTTACTCAAGAGCGCCCGAATCCTTCCAATGACTTGCCCGGCTCTGTTGGCGTCCCGGACAATGCATTCCAAAGCCTCCTCAGCCTCATCAATGCGCGGCTGCGTGCGGGCCAGCCAACGTAGAGCAGCATCTCCGTTTGTGGCGATCGCACCAATCGGCTGATTGATTTCGTGTGCGATGGACGAAGCGAGTTCTCCCATCGTCGTAATACGTGAAAGATGAGCCAGTTCGGACTGAGCTTTCTGCAATTGTTCCAGCGCCCGCTTGTCTTCCGTGATGTCTCGAAAAATAACGTAGTACGCAATACATTGGCCGTCCGCGATCACCCGGAATGAAACCTCCGATACGTTCAGATGCGAACCATCCTTTCGTTGTCGAACGGCCTCGACGCTCGAGTGTTGGCCCTCCGCAAGCCTGAGCCGGTTTCTCCTCGCCTCCGGGCGCAGTTCGACCGGCGTGATTAATTCGATGCTTGACCTGTGGGCGATTTCATCGATTGTGTAGCCAAAGATGTGAGTGAACTCTTTGTTAACGCGGAGGACGCGATCCTGCAGGTCGACAAGCATGATCGCTTCCGGAGTCTGCTCGAACAACTCGTCCAGATGCGCTCTTTGCTTCTCTTCCGCAGCTCTGCGCGCAGAGCCAAGCCAGCTCGCGACCACAGCGCTGAACAGGAACACCAGAAAATAGGAAACTTCCTCAATCTCAACAACAAACGCCCAATATGGCGGGATCAAGAAGTAGTCCACCGCGACAATGGAAACGATAACGGCCAACACACCGGCCCCGGTCCGTCCAAACCATCCGGCAAGCATCACGGCGCATAGAAAAAAAACCAGGAAGCCGTCCTCTAGAAAACTCTGAACAGCCAGCGACAGCACCAGCGCACCCGCAACAAAGACAAGAGAAATTCCGTATCTGAAAACAGTGGTTTCAGAAATCGGCCGACCTGAAGCGCCCAACCCGGCACTCCGATCCCGCCCGTTCCATTTATCGATGCGCGCGGTCCATTGATATTTGCACCAGGGCGGCCTCCACGTGTGGCCGTCTTCTGTTCTTATGTGCACGTCTGCTCACCTTAGAGACGTAGCAGCCTTGCTTTAGAAAACTGCTCGCCCAGTAGGATTAGATTTAATAACTTGAAGCCGATGAAGATCCCAAGATCAGCAGGAACCCGAAGTACAAGGTGATGGGGTGGTCGAACTGGAACCTGACAGAATCTTGGATGTCGAAGACTGCTTGGTCTCGGTGGGTACGACGCTGTACCGGTTGGCAACTACGCGCGAGGACAATAACACAACACAATCCCTATCGGTATTATCCAATAGGTCAGTATGCATATACCAGCGTATGAATGTTCCTTTAATTCGCCTGGATTCGCCTAAGACTCGCGTCAGCTCATGGCCCATCGTCTCAATCGAGAATCGCCGACGGCGGCGGAAGTCGCCGCCCATTACGCCTCTGGTTACGAGGACGTGCGATTAAACACGCACAGCGGCAAACTAGACCGCGAACGGACTCGCGAACTGCTTCAACGATTTCTGCCGTCCGCCCCCGCCAGAGTGCTCGATGTCGGCGGCGGTCCGGGCGGTCATGCCTGCTGGCTCGCAACAAGAGGTTATGAGGTTCATCTGATCGATATTACGCCGCTTCATGTCGAGTTGGCGCGGAAGGCCTCAGAATCCCAGCCTCACACCCCGCTGGCCAGCGCGGAAGTCGGCGATGCTCGATCACTCCATTGGGAAGCAGCGAGTGCGGACGCGGTGCTGCTCTTCGGGCCGTTGTACCATTTGACGGACAAGAAAGACCGGCTTCAGGCATTGCGGGAAGCTCATCGCGTTCTAAAGAACCGCGGCGTGCTGATGGGTGTTGGAATTTCACGTTTCGCATCGACCCTCGACGGGCTGCGTCGAGGACTGTTGAAGGATTCGGCCTTCGAGGCGATCGTTCAACAGGACCTAATCAATGGCCAACACCGGAATCCCACTACGAATCCCGAATATTTCATGGATACGTTCTTTCACCACCCGGACGAATTGCGTTCCGAGGCGGCCGAGGCCGAATTCACGGTGCGGGCTGTTTATGGCGTGGAAGGCCCAAGCTGGCTCGCCGAAGATTTCGATCCTTGGTGGGATGATCTTTCGCTCCGTGAACGCCTTCTTCAAATCGCAAGCACCGTCGAAACCGAGCCTGCCATAATCGGCGCCAGCGCGCACCTGATGGTGGTCGCCCAGAAATAGCACTTGCGAGGAACGTAAGCTGTCACCGTTTTATGGCAATTTTTTGAACGCGAAACTAAGCTGCAGTGTGCAATGAGATCTAGGTGCATAAACGGTTTTGGCGCGTTGAGCATCCTGCTGCTCTGCGCGATGACCGTCGCTCGAAATCCGGCGCAGACTATTCCACGAACGGGACTGCTGCTGGATGATGTCTATTTGCGCCATCTCGCGGGCGTTTCGCACCCGGAACGCCCGGAACGCCTCGTCGCCATTCGCACGGGCCTTGAGCGCTCGGGCTTAATGAAAACCCTCCACCGGATCATGCCTCGTCGCGCCACTGACGAGGAACTGATGTCCGTGCACACCCGTACGTACGTCGAACTGGTTCGCAAAGAACTATCGAATGTGCGCGGAAGCCGCGATCTCAGCACGGGCGACACTGTGGTGACTGCCGGATCTCTAGAAGCGGCGGAAAACGCCGTCGGAGGCGTTCTGAATGCGGTTGACGCGGTTCTGTCGAATACCGTCAAGAACGCGTTCTGCGCCGTCCGTCCGCCCGGACATCATGCGACTCCAACCCGCGGCATGGGCTTTTGCATCTTCAATAACGTTGCGATAGCCGCGAGATACGCCCAACAGCATGGCGCCAAACGCGTCCTGATTATCGATTGGGACTATCATCACGGCAACGGCACGCAGGACGCATTCTATGAAGACGACTCCGTTTTCATTTTTGACACGCATCACTATGGCGCTTATCCGGGCACGGGAAACCCCAATGAGACGGGTGCGGGAAAGGCGGCTGGAACCAAACTGAATGTCGCAATGCCGGCCGGCGCCGGCGATGCACCATTCATCGAAGCGTTCAAAAACCGCTTGGCCCCGGCGGCGCGCCGGTTCAAACCCGATTTCATTCTGATCAGCGCCGGCTTCGATGGGATGCGGAACGACATCCTTGGGAGATTCGATATTACACCCGAAGGTTATGCGGCCATGACCCGTGTGGTGGTTGATCTCGCCAATGAACTCTGTCAGGGGCGAATCGTTTCCGTGCTCGAAGGCGGATACCGTCTCGACGGGCTTTCCGACAGCGTCGTTGCCCATATTCGAACCTTGATCAATGATTGATCCCTCTGAGTGCGGCCTTGATGAACGCGCCTAAAATTCTCGATGTCACGCCTGAAAACACACGCGCTATCGAACAAATCGGTCAACTGCTCGTGGATGCCTTCCGCGAGACGAATCCAAGAGCTTGGGGAACGATCGACGAAGCGGTCTCGGAGGTGATGGATTCTCTCCAAACCGGCCGGATCAGCAGAATGGCCGTTAATGAACAGGGTGACGTGCTGGGCTGGATCGGCGGAATCGAGGAATATTCCGGCCATGTTTGGGAGCTTCATCCGATGGTGGTCCGGAAGAATTGCCGTTTGCAAGGATTGGGGCGACAACTTGTGGCCGACCTTGAAAATCAGGTCGCCATGCGAGGCGGTCATACGATTCGCCTGGGAACCGACGACGAAGATGCACGCACATCACTTGGAGGCGTAGATCTATATCCCGACGTGCTGGATAAACTGCGGGCGATCGAAAGCCGAGGAACGCATCCGTTCGAGTTTTATCTCAGGCTCGGCTTTCACATTGTGGGAGTGATTCCCGACGCAAACGGCTTCGGCAAGCCCGACATTCTGATGGCCAAGCGTATCCGTGGGACTTAATTTACGTTATTGAACCGGACGCACAGACGTCGTGCGAAAGCAATGGCGACGCCCGCCAATAAAAGCAACCGGCTCGACGATGATTCGGGCAACTGGGCCGCAGCCTCGGCTTCCGCCTCTGCGGCCTGTCGAGATGGGCTATACGGCGTCGAAAACCCAGGTTGTCCGGGTATGGGAGGGTCGCCCGTAGAGGGCGGTAGGAACATGAAGCTCGCCTGGTACGGCGCCGGCCGTTCTGGCCACGGGCTGAGATAAGAGAAGCCGGAAAGACTCTGTCCCATATCCAAGGGAGCGCTGCTGAAACCGCAACTCGGGTCTGTTCCTCCGGACCATTCGAATGTGCATGTTCGCCAGTGAATGATCAGCGGTGGATGTTCGAAGGCGATTGCAGCATACGCCGAGCCGTAGGCGTTGGGGTTTCGGCCGCCATCCAGCAGCGGATCGGTGCGTTGATCGTACGACCATTCGTAATCGCCAAATGGCCCGTCCGGATTGTTGTAGTACAGGGTCGATGAACTCGGGTCTATGATCTCGGCGAACCAGCCCGGCGGAGAGGTCAGGGTGCCTTCTGTAACGTCGGTTCTGGAAAAGATGGGAACCTCAAAGTCCACAATAATCGGCAAGCTGCCGTCAGCCAACTCCGCACTCGTGTTGTGCAGAGTGTATTCGTATAGATAATCCGCAACGAATCCGCCCATCAAACGCGGAGTCACCGTGGCTGTGATGGACGATGTCGCATCCGCGGCAGCCGGCAGCGAGACTCCCACGATAAGCGCAACCAGAACTGCCAACAGCGTCGCTCGACGCCGGAAAGTGATCTCGATCTCTTTCATGTGCAGACCTTTATAGAATAAGAAATGCAGGTCGGCCACTTATTTCGACGTCCTCGTTTTCGCTATGAACACATCCGATCGAGATCCACGATCGTTGCAAGGAATGGTCGCGATTGTCACCGGCCCCGGCCGGGCGCAGGCCGCGCCATTGCGCTCGCGCTTGGCCAGGGGGCGCTACGGTTTACAACAAAGACTGTCTGAATTTTATGGAGTCACCGGAATACGTCGGGCGGGCGTTGCAATCGCTTCGGACCCGAAGGTCATGCAGAAATCCGGATCCTCAGCGCCGGAGATCTGGCCTTAGAGTGCGGATTCGCCGACATTGATGGAAGGCGTATTCCCGCATTCAGAATCCCCAATGAAGAATAGAACATAAACTACAACGTCGGGCTGAAACTCATGACGGACGGGCATTAGCGCCCCGATCCACGCTAACGACCTCATGGCGTTCAAGTCAAAGACTTATGCTTCGCGCGATCCATGCGACGGAGGAGGCATATGAAGTCCGAAATCTGTACGACGCGGCTTTACCTTATTGGTGCTTTAAGGAGAACATTTCATTCCTACTCAGAAGCGCTCGCCAAAATGGAAAGTCTTACCAACGTCGCCAAAGAGGAATACTGTGCATTTTTTAGTGTAGTGGAATCGCTCCGAACCAGCGTCGAACGCGCTGAGCAAGACCTCAAGGCGCACGAACTCGCCCACGGTTGCTAGAGGAAAAAAAAGGGGACAGCGAGCAATTTCTTTCAGTCCAGAAATTGCTCGCTGTCCCCTTTTTCCCTTTTTCTCCCTTCCCGTTTTCTTATCTCGGGGCGTCCTTGGCGCAACGGAACCCATAGGCGGGACTTATCTGAGTGGATTCCGCGTAGTTGCGATAGTGAACGCCGAGGAGGCTTTGTTCGCCTCGCTCAGGAAAGCTTTCTTCGGCGCTAGCCCAGGAGGCGCCGCGCAGGACTCTGTAGGATCCTTTTTCAGGTCCCGACGGATTCTTACCGGGGGTCAGCGCGTAATAGTCACGCCCGTAAAAGTCGTTCACCCATTCCCAAACGTTTCCGATCATGTCATGAAGGCCGTAGCCGTTTGGCGGGAAGGAGCCGACGGGCGATGGGCCTTCGGGTGCGTTGTAGGCGGCATTCTTTTCGAGTTCGCCCCAATCGTCGCCCCAGGGATACAGTTTTCTGTCGAGTCCGCCGCGAGCAGCTTTTTCCCACTCTGCTTCCGTGGGAAGCCGCTTCCCTGCCCACTTGCAGTAAGCGACCGCGTCCTCCCAGCTAACGTTATAGACCGGCAATTTTTCCTGGACCGAACTGACTTTTCCATCCTTCCAGTTCCAAGGCCTTTGATGTCCCGTCGCCTCGGCGAATCTGAAGAACTCCAAGTTGGTGACTTCGTATTTATCGAGATAGAACGCATCCAGGTTCACAACGTGCGCGGGCATGTCGTCCTGACGAGGCCGCTTCACCCAATCCAGCGAGTCGAACAGGAACTGGTGAGTGCGGCCCATCCAGAATGGGCCGGTAGGGATCAATGCCATTCCTTGCGCATCGTCCTTCGAGGGCGTCTGTCCCGCGGCGGATGGCGCAACACCCGCCAGCAGCAAACAGATTCCTGCAATGATGAAACTTGTTTTGACCATTGACGAATTCCCTCCCTACACAAACAAGTCGTCGATGGAGTCGGTGCTGATGAACTCGGACTGGCCCAACGGCGCCGATTGAACATAGTCGTAGGCCCGGCCCGATGGCGTATTGTCAATTCTCTTCAACCAGTCGATGCCCAGCGCCGAATAGATCGTGGCGACGACATTATCCATCCAAGGCTGCTCCTGATGTTTCCATCCGGTATCCACGACGTACGCCCCCACATCATCCGTTTTGCCGAGGACGCGCCCGCCTTTCACTCCGCCGCCGGCGAACAGCGCCGTGTGAATGAATCGCCAATGGTGGCGTCCCTCGTTTGGATTGATTTCGGGGGTGCGGCCGAATTCGCCTTTCGCCACCACCAGCGTTTCATCCAGCAGCGTCTTGCCGGGCTCGCGGCCGGGCATTGCTGAAAGATCGTCCAGAAGGCTGGCCACGCCCTTGTCCAATCCCGCACACTTCGTGTAGTGATTAACGCGCTGCTTGCGATCGAATAGCTGCGTGTGGTGGTCCCACCCGGTGTCATACACGTAAAAGATCCTCGTGCCGGCGTCGGCGGCGATAGCATTCCGGGCGAGAATCAACCCCAGGCCGAAGTTGTCATCGCCGTACCGATTCTTGTCCTGATCCGAAACTTGAAAGGTCTTGTTCCATCGAGGATCGTTCAGGATTCGATACGCATCGCCGTAGAACGCCTGGAAATCGGTTGCTTTGTCGCCCATCCGATCGCTGTGAGAAATCTCCGACCATGCGGCTAACTGATTCCATCGTTCTTCCAATAGATTGTTGACGCCCTCTCCATTTCCACCGAACGTGTCGAGTACGCCCCTGGCGTCGAAATCGAGAACGGAGCAGCGGGGAGGCAGAAAACCGGATCCCAGAGTGCCGGGATTGGACCCGCCCAGCGAGGTGCTGATATAGGCCGGAAACGTATCCGATTCTTTTCGCCGGGACTCCATTTCGTAAGCGATCACTGAACCCCAGGCCGGAATTTCCTTCGCGATTGCCGGCGCCAGGGCGCGTCCTGCCTGGGTGTGATATTGCCCGTTGAAATGAACGAGCTCAGCGGCCCGGCACGATCGCACCAATGACACCCGGTTCATTTTGTCCGACAGCTGCGGGAACAGCGTCTTCGACAAATAAAGCCCGTTGGCGACTTTTCGAACGTCGAGGTCCTTCGGCTGTCTCCATGTCTCTTTATAGTCGAGAGTGTCTTGAGGGCTGATCGCACCACCCAGTTCAATGAAGATGCAGCTTCTCGCCGTGCCGCGCGGATTCGCTTTACCTGCAGCACTGACTTTCAAAGGCCAGGTCACGCCGCTCACGCAGCTCGATGCGAGAGCCGCGCCGCCCCATTTCAATACATCGCGTCGTTGCATGACTATCCTCCGAATTAGTGATTAAGGACGAATTCAATACTGTTCATTAAAGTCCACTGGAAGTTTTCAGCCGCGCGCTTCCGGTTCGACTCGAACGGGAAAATTTGCATCGCGGCTTTCTTCTCCTCGGCTGTGGGCCAACGCGACAGCGTTGCCAGGAACAACTCTTCGATCAGTTGGTCCGAGGTTTTGTCGGATTCGACGAGTTTTTCAACGCGACTGTCCTTATCTGCAAGCACACGGTCATTGATCAGTCCGGAACTCATCATCAGAATGGCCTGCAACGTTGTGGCTTTGTTTCCCAAAGGCACGGCTGCTTCGCGATTGCCTTGCAGGAACGCGTTCATCATGCTCGTAATGTCCGCTCCATCCTTTCCCTCCTGATTGGCGCCGGCGCCGCCTCTTCTTCCGGGCAGATTCTCAGGACCCGTCATCTGCTTCACACGCTCGACCTTGGTTTTCAGGAAGCTCAGTCTGTACGGACGTCCGGTTGCTTGAGCGACAGTGTCGGCGACTTCAGGGCCCGTCATTACTCGCACATATCGGCGCGCGTAATACGGGGCATAGGAATCCTTCCACGTCGTTGGGAAGGAGGATGACAGCTGATAGGCGTTGGACTTCATGATCGTCTTCATCAGGTGATGCATGCTGTACTTGTGATCGCGGAAGTCCGCAGCAAGCGCTTCCAGCAATTCCGGATTGGTCGGCTGAATCGTCCACGGCGCCGGAGGAGGATTTTTGGGGTCCATTCTGGAAAGATCAAACCCGTCCCAGGGCGTTACGAATCCGAGAGTCATCAGCTTTCCCCAGATCAAGTTCACCGTCGCGCGGCTGAACTGAGGATGGCTCGTAACCATTCGCGCCAGTTCTGCCCGTGGGCTCATTCCGGGTCTGGGCTTTTCTCCGGTCAACATAAACGCCGGTTCGTACGTGTTGCCGGATCGCGGAAAGCGGCTTTCGGCTTCCGTATGCCACGGCGCATCCTGGCCCGTGTTGTAGCCCGGGCCGTCGTTATCCAAAATGTTGTCGGCATTGCCAACATTGTAGATTCCAACGAGGCGCAGCTTGCCGAAGAATGCCGACTGGCGTGCGAACTCGTCACGGGTGCGCTCGGAGAGATACAGATTGACGGGCTCCAGGTGCCCCGCACCGTCATGGCAGGAAATGCAGTCGGTATTCACTCCAAGGAAAATCCGGCTGACCTCGACATTCATCTCGTCGAGGGCATCGAGTCTGTTCGTGGTCGCGGCAAAGTTATCGGGATCGGTGAGGTCGCGATTTTTCAATCCGCTGTTGCGTACAATTCTGCCGAGAAACGCAAGCTGGGGAATGGTCGCATGGTTCTTCGAGGCGCCGGTCAACATATCGGCGACCACATCGTTGTACGGACGGTCAAGTTTCAGCCACTCCTTGTTCCAGTATTGGAACGCATACTGGCCGTTGCCGGCGTAATTCATCAACCGGAAAATATCGCCGTAGAACCACGCCCATTGCTCCGCGAATTCCTGGCTGCCGATCAGCGAATCGATGAGTTTGTTGCGCTTGTCTGCATCCTTACTGGCGACGAAAATACGCACCGTTTCCGGCGAAGGCAGCAGTCCTGTCGCATCGAGATACACGCGGCGCAGGAACTCCTCATCCGTGCTTAGTCCGGAGTGCGGAATGCCGTCTTTCTCGATGCGTCCGAAAATCAACTCATCGATAAAGTTGTTTCGAGGAATCTTTTCCATCGCAACGGATGCGCCCGTCAAAGACTTGGAAACCTGGTCCGTAAATCGCCCGGTCTGTTGCCCCGCATCAGGCTGCCCCGTAAGCATGCCTTTATGTGCGTCTTCAAATTTGTCCATACCCTGGGCGTTATTCGGATCCTGCGCAGGATTCGCTTTCTGGCCCAGCATGGTGAATGACAGGCTGAGCGCCACCACGAAGACGATCAATGCGACCCTCTTCACGTTCATTTGCGACCTCCATTTGAGGAATAATTTTGAATGGGAGTTCGGCTCACGATTAATAAACCTGCTGACAACTCGAATTGCTTCTCGACCATCTTTCATTAGAACTCACTACTCGTCTCCGCAGCCTGCATAGAAAGATCCAGTGACTTCCGAGCCTTCGCCGCCGGCGTAGTAAAGACGCACTCGGCTGATCTTTCCGTCTTGAATTTCGAAGAACGCAGCGCCCGGCACGATGAAGCGCCGCACGCCTTCGGGCCGCACCTGCCCCGCGCCGCCGCGACTGGCGAGCGCTCTCGGTGCATTCGGGCCGTCATCCCGAACGTCATGAGTGCCGCCGAATTCAACGGAGATCTGCAAGCCGAAAGGCGCGACAGCCGGATAAATAGACTCTCTTGTGTCTTCGTTCAATGTCCGCGACTTGATGAAATACGCAATGCGGAGATAAGCCTTTGACATCTGTTGTGCGAGCTGGCGAATCTCTTCATGCCCCTCAAACAGAGACGGGCCGTTCTGATTTTCTCGTGGGCCCATCAGATGCCGCGCATCGGGTCGATACAATTCCAAAAAATTCGTGATCGACTCTTCCGACCCGTCCAGAGCGTTCCACCTTCTGAACCATTGGTGAACCAGGTCCGTCGCGGCTTTGATTTTTTCCTCTTCTGCTTTCGCTTGGTCCAGCTTGGCTTGAAGCTCGGCCAATTCCTTCTTCGCCTGGACGAGAGCCGGATCCGGTTTCGGTTGAACCGCCGGCTTGGCTTGGGCGGGAGCCGCCGGCTTGGCTTGGGGGCCGGGTTTGGCCTGACTTGCCGGGGCCGAACTTTGCGCCCATACAAAGGGCGACGCGATCAGCGCAAAGACGAACAACATGGTTCCGACACGTTTCATGTTTCTGCTCCAGGGCGATTCGGTCGCCCGTTAAAACACTTTCCGATCCGAAAAACGCTTGAGAGGCGCCTTTTTTTTTACTTCGAAGGTTTTCGCCGTTACTCAATGAACACCGAATGCATCCATTTTGTCAATGTTTTCAGTAAGGTAACGTATTTTTTTTGTTAGGCGTCTTCTCCGGCGGAAGCCCATGTTGACCGCTGACAGCGTTACTGGTTACATACCAGAGCAATGGGCGCTAAGACCATCGGTCAGTTCGAGCAGATCGTCCTTGTCGCAGTATGTGTTCTGAAAGACGAAGCCTACGGACGCGCCATCTATTCCAAAGTGTGCGAGCTCGCGGCAAAAAGGAAGCTCAACATGGGCGCGGTGTACGTGACTTTGGAAAGGTTCACGCAAAAGGGTTTTCTGGGATCATGGATGGCGGACCCGACGCCAGTGCGGGGCGGGCGGGCGAAGCGTTATTATCGCCTCCAGGCTAAGGGCGTGAGAGCGCTGAGGAGTTCTCTGGTCACCTCCCGGCGAATCCATGAAGCTCTTCAAGAAACCGGTTTTCTAAGGAAGAACCCAACACGTTCTAAGAAGCGCAGAAGGTCGCCATGATCTGCTGAATCAACGGCTGCACGTAAGGATTCGCGTTTGTGGTGCTTTCCGAGAGCGCAGTCAGAGCGCTGTCCAATCGGCGACGGTACTCATTGTTCTCCGGGTGCGTCTCGACCAGTTCCGCATAACCTCGAACCACAGTGATTCGATCCACCAAGCCGAGGTCCTGACTGCAGCGCGCAACAGCTGACGTAAGTTCAAGGATGTGTTTGGCTGACTGGGGCATTCCCGTCATAGGGCTTCCTCCCGCGCACCCAGATCTATCGGCAATCATTCAATCCTGCATTAACGATTTCGTCGGAACCGTTCGTGAATTCCGATTTCATCTCTAAAGGTAGCGTTCGCCGGCGACGATAAGACTCTTAACCATTCAACAACTCCTTTCGCCGGGGGTCATGCTGAGATGCGCGGCCCTCGGTGCTTTTTTCCGCTGTTTGGCCGGATAAGTCCTGCGCCGTTTCACGAAGGTTGTTCTTGTTGTTGAACCGTTGAAAGAGGCGCCTGGGCGAGATATCCGAGTGGCGCCTGAATTCCGCTCGTCGGCTTCGTTCAACGCATGGCGATAACTTCGTTGAGCGTCGGCGAAAATGCCGGAAGGCATGGAAAAGAATCGACTTACCACCTGGCGGCAGGAAAATTATCCGGTTGCCTCCCGGTATTTTTCTTAACTATCTTCTGTGTACGCTGGCGAACCTAACGGACTGAAGGGCCGCGGCGGACATTAGCCGAGTTTTACCGATGGCATGCCATATCCAGCCCGTACGACTTCTTTCCTATGTTCACCATGAAGAGGAGTTGACTCATGACGAGCATCTCCATTTGTGCGATTGCGAGGACTGCCTTGTCATCTTCAGATTGTGCGTTCTGTGCGGAACGACGAACTTCGTGGGTCCACAACCTTCAAAGGAAAAAGGGCGGTCAGAATTGTAAATGGACAGCGAACCGCTCAATACGCCCAGATTTGCAATTGGTGACAAAGTTTGCGTGATCGGTCCGACCACACAGCACTCGGGGAAACTCGGCGCCGTTTCTGAGGTTCATCAATCGCATGGGTCATACCGCTACCTCGTTCGCCTCGACAACGATCACACCGCCGTGTTTTACGGATTCGAACTGGAATATGCAAAATCCTAAGGCATCTCTGAAAAACATATCGGCCGCCCCGATCTTCAGGAAGCGGCCGACACGCTGTCTAGGAGTAGTAATCGATTGTGATCTTCGTATCGGCAAATGCGGAAGAAACTTTAGCGAACAATCCGGGGTAGCGGCGTCAGAATTCCTAGGTTCGAGTACGGGCTTCGAGTCCATATGTGCTCAACGCGGGAGTAAAACATCGTCGCTCCGATGCATTCTCGCTTTGCGCCATGGCGTTTTCGTTTTGCAGTTGTGTGCGTCAAGTTCTGCAAAATCGTTTCCGAAAAGCTGTCTGAGTTCG
>CAZIPZ010000070.1:0-8437 GCA_964541075.1 uncultured Solibacteraceae bacterium
CAGCGACTTTAGTCTGCCAGGATTCGACGGAAGGTCCGCTCTAGCTATTGCCCGACAAACCCATCCAGAAGTGCCTTTTATCTTTGTGTCCGGGACCATTGGGGAGGACGCTGCTATCGAGAGCCTAACGAGCGGCGCAACCGACTACGTCCTCAAGCACAAATTCAGCAGGCTAGTGCCTGCCATCCAACGCGCCCAGCGAGAAGCGCAGGAGAGGCGCCTTCGCACGGAAACCCAAGATCAACTCGCAATGACGTTGGCACAGTTGAGGAACCTTTTTGAAAATCTTGATGAGGTTTTCTTCTCCGTCGATACGGTCCGAATGAAGCTTCTTCAACTTTCGCCCGCCTGCGAGCGATTATCCGGCTGGCCGGCGGCAGCGTTTTTCATCAATCAAGGACTTTGGGAAGCCTGCATTCACCCGGAAGACCGATCAAAGATCGGCGAATTAAGATCAGAAATGCACGCCGGACAGCCGGTTTCATGCGAAGGCCGAATTCTGAATCGCGACGGGCTTCTGCATTGGGTCGAAGCAAAACTGAAGCCCGTTTTTGATGGAACAGGATCGATGGTTCGTATTGACGGACTCTTGAGAGACATCACCGAACGCAAGCGCTCTGAAGAGGCACTGGTCCAGTCGGAAGTAAGGTACAGGCTCCTCTTCGAGGAGTCAAAGGATGCAATCGTCATAAGCTCACCGGATGGTCGTTGCATCGATGTGAACACCGCGGGCGTCGAACTGCTCGGATTTGCGTCCAAGGCAGACGTTCTTGGATTGACCGACATTCGTCGGCTGTACCGCAGACCTGAAAAGCGTGATGAATTTCAATCCATCATCAAGGGGCAAGGTTTTGTTCGCGATTTTGAGCTGGAGTTGAGACGCAAAGACAACGCATACATCACGGTTCTGGAGACGGCTACAGCGATGCGCGACCAGAGTGGCGCGATCGTCGCCTACAGAGGGATTTGGCGTGATGTTACTGAACAGCGAAAGATTGAAGCACAGTTTCTGCGCGCACAAAGGATCGAAAGCATCGGCATGCTTGCCAGCGGAATCGCTCACGATCTAAACAACATTCTGGCGCCCATTTTGATGGCAGCACAGCTTTTGAAGATGCGGCTGCAGGATGAATTGGATCAGAAAACGCTCGATACTCTAGAAATGTCGGTTTTAAGGGGAGCGGACCTTGTCAAACAGGTTTTGACCTTCGCGCGTGGGGTGGAAGGTCAGCGGGGGCCCCTGCAGTTGCGGCACATGGTGCGTGATGCAGAAAAGATCATGACGGAAACATTCCCAAAATCGATTCGAATCGTTACCGAGATTCCAAGAGACTTGTCGTCCGTGCAGGGAGATGCTACACAGCTTCATCAGTTGCTCATGAACCTGTGCGTCAACGCCCGCGATGCGATGAGTTCTGGCGGAACGCTGAGAGTCGCAGCCCGTAACGTTGTGCTCAAGGAAGAGAAGAATCTGCGTGGCGTCCGATGCAACTCCGGACGCTACATAATTCTCGAAGTCAGCGACACTGGGGAAGGCATTCCCGCAGAACTGCATGAAAAAATCTTCGCGGCGTTCTTTACGACGAAAGAGCCCGGCAAAGGAACAGGGTTGGGCCTCTCAACCGTCCAGACGGTCGCTCGGAATCATGGGGGATTTGTCGAGGTTGAAAGCACCGTGGGCAAGGGAACAAAGTTCTCCGTCTATCTTCCTGCAATTACGTCGACGGGTGAATCCAGCAGTCGTTCAACGCCTTCATTGCCATTCGGCAACAACGAACTTGTGTTGATTGTCGACGACGAAGCTGCCATCAGAGACATCTGCAGCGCCACTTTGGAAGCTCGCGGATACAGGGTTCTGACTGCCGCTGACGGAACCGAAGGTCTAAGAATGTTTGCCCGTTATAAGGATGAGATCAAGGTTGTCCTGACGGACATCAATATGCCAAGCATGGGCGGCGAGGCGATGATTCAAACGATTCAACGGGCAGATAACAAAGCTCAAGTAGTCTTCATGAGTGGGTCTCTCGGACAGGGCGACCTTGCGTCAGAAGTGCGCCAGCACCGGGGATTTATTGAAAAACCCTTTACTGCAGAAACGCTTCTCAGAGCATTGAGCCGAGTATTGGGAACGAAGTAGGCTCCAGAACAGTCAGACTCGCCAAGAGTTCATAACAGCGTAACCGCATGCTGGACGCGATGCGATTACGCCGCAAGTGACTACTGGGCGGGAATTTCGAAATTCGCCATTTTCTCGAGAATCTTCACTAATCCCGAATGATCCCAGCTTGCGCCGCCATCCGCCGCGCAAGCATTGAAAAGCTCTTGGCACAGGGCTGTGGCAGGGAGGCTCAGTCCAAGCTTCCTGGCGTTCTGCAAGGCGAGATTGAGATCCTTCTGATGAAGCGCTATTCGGAAGCCGGGATTGAACGTCCGCTTTAGCATTCGTTCGCCATGCACTTCGAGAATTCGGGAAGATGCGAAACCGCCCATCAGCGCTTGACGGACCTTGGCCGGATTGGCTCCTGCCTTTGAAGCGAATAGCAGGGCTTCCCCTACTGCTTCAATGGTGAGCGCCACAATGATTTGATTTGCCACTTTCGTGGTTTGGCCATCGCCGTTGCCGCCAACCAGAGTTATGTTTTTTCCCATCAACTCAAACAAGGGCTTCACCATATTGAAAGTCGCTTCGGGACCGCCGACCATGATGGTCAAGGTTGCCGCCTTGGCACCGACTTCTCCGCCTGAAACCGGAGCATCCAGATATGTCGCCCCACATTCTTCAACTCGTTTGGCGAACTGCTTCGTATCAATCGGTGAAATGGAACTCATATCCACAACGATTTTGCCCGCGCTCAATCCTTCTGCGAGACCGTTAGGCCCAAACAACACCTTCTCAACATCCGGTGTATCTGGGACCATGATGATCGTAACCTCAGCCTTCTGCGCGACTTCCTTGGAATTCGCGCACTTCGTGGCACCCTGGGAAAGAATATCTGCTGGAATGGGTGAGATATCATTGACGAAAAGCGTATGGCCGCCTTTTAGCAAATGCCCCGCCATTGGTGCACCCATAATGCCCAGCCCGACAAAACCAACTTTCATTTTTCATCTCCTCATCCTTCTGACGAAGGAATGTTTGAATTCCGTATCCGTTGTTTGAACCTTAACTGGCGGAGCGCGCCTCGGACCGCAAGAACGGTCGAGTTCACGCCAACAGCGAAGTGGAGGTTAGGACAAAAAAGGCTTGATCCAACCCAAGCCCGGTTCGGTGCCGGCTTTGGGCTTGTACTCGCAACCAATCCAGCCCTGATAGCCAAGGTCGTCGATGAACCTGAACAAGAACGGATAATTGATTTCCCCCGTGCCCGGTTCATTCCTGCCCGGATTATCAGCAAGCTGCATGTGAGGAATCATGTTCAGGTTGGCCTTAATAGTCATCGCCAGATCGCCTTCCATGATTTGCATGTGATAAATGTCGTACTGGAGAAAAAGATTATCTGAGCCGGTTTCTGCAATGACCTCCAGCGCCTGCTTGGTGTGATTCAAATAGAAACCTGGGATGTCCCGAGTATTGATAGGTTCGATTAGAAGCTTGATGCCTTCAGCCTTGAGCTTACCCGCGGCGAATTTCAAATTGCCTACGAAAGTTTTTCGGAGTGAATCAGGGGAGGCGCCTGCAGGAGCAATCCCCGCAAGACAGTTAAGCTGCTTGCATCCGAGCGCTTTGGCATATTCGATAGCCCGTCCCACACCTTCCTGAAATTCACCGACCCGATCTGGCAAACAGCCGATGCCCCGTTCGCCGCCGCCCCAGTTTCCCGCGGGTAAGTTATGCAGCACTTGCGTGAGGCGGTTGCTCTGCAATTTGTCCACCACAACGTTCTTATCGAAGTCGTAAGGAAACAAGTACTCCACGCCTTTGAAGCCAGTCTTCGCGGCAGCGTCAAAGCGCGACAGGAAATCCACCTCGTTAAACATCATGGTAAGGTTGGCAGCGAACTTTGGCATCGTCTTCTTCCTTAAAGTTTAATGTTGTTGAACGGACGATTAATCGGCCAATACCTTTTCCGGCGACACCGCATCGAGCGGCAGATCGAGAATTTCTTCAAATTCATTGATTTTATCGATCTCGACGCCCATCGAAATATTTGTGACGCGCTCCAGAATGACCTCAACAACCACGGGAACCTTGAACTCATCCATCAGCTTTCGGGCTTTCTTGAATGCCGGTTGGATGTCCTGCGGCTTGAACACGGAGAGGGCCTTGCAACCTAGCCCTTCAACAACTTTCGCATGATCAACACCGTAACCATTCATTTCCGGAGAATTGATGTTGTCAAATGACAATTGAACGGCATAATCCATATTGAAGTTGCGCTGTGCTTGACGAATCAATCCGAGGTAGGAATTGTTCACCAAAACATGAATGTACGGCACGTTGAATTGGGCGCCAACAGCCAGTTCTTCAATAAGGAACTGGAAGTCATAGTCTCCCGAAATTCCTACCACGTCGGCCGAAGGATCGGCAGTCTTCACACCGATAGCTGCAGGAATCGTCCATCCTAATGGTCCCGCTTGGCCGCAGTTGATCCAGTGGCGGGGATTATAGACATGCAGGAACTGGCCGGCCGCGATCTGTGACAATCCAATGGATGTCACATAAACGACATCTCTTCCGAACGCCTCATTCATTTCCTGATATACGCGTTGTGGCTTGATTGGAACGTTGTCGAAGTCGGTTCGGCGAAGCATCGTGCGCTTCCGATTCTGGCACTCCGTAACCCATTCTCGCCGGTCTGGGAGACGGCCGGCAGAACGCCATTCGCGAGCCACCTGGACAAAAAGCTGCAGCGCCGACTTCGCGTCAGAGACAATCCCAAGATCTGGGCCGAACACTCTTCCGATTTGAGTTGGCTCTATGTCGATGTGAACGAACTTGCGCCCCTTCGTATAAACCTCAACGCTTCCCGTGTGGCGGTTCGCCCATCGGTTGCCGATCCCCAGAACAAAGTCGGAAGCCAATAACGTAGCGTTGCCGTAGCGATGGGCAGTCTGAAGGCCGACCATTCCGGCCATCAAACCATGGTCGTCAGGAATGGCCCCCCATCCCATTAACGTTGGAATCACTGGAACATTCACGATTTCAGCAAACTCTTGCAGGAGGCTAGACGCGTCCGCATTGATCACCCCACCGCCTGCAATGACGAGCGGTCGGGCACTCTCACAAAGCATCGTGAGGGCTTTTTCTATCTGCATGCGGTTGGCAGCCGGCTTGTATACCGGAAGCGGTGCATAGGTATCTGGATCAAATTCGATTTCCGCGACCTGAACATCGAACGGCAGGTCAATTAGACAAGGACCAGGCCGGCCCGATCGCATGAGGTGAAATGCCTGCTGGAAAGCGCGCGGAACTTGTGCAGGCTCGCGAAGTGTCATCGCCATTTTCGTTAGCGGCTTCGCGATCGACTCAATGTCGACGGCCTGAAAATCTTCCTTATGAAGGCGAGCTCGAGGCGCTTGCCCCGTAATGCAGAGTATCGGGGTTGAATCGGCTGCAGCCGAATAAAGCCCGGTGATCATGTCCGTGCCGGCCGGCCCCGAAGTTCCAATACACACGCCGATGTTTCCGGGTTTTGCGCGCGTGTAGCCTTCGGCCATATGCGAGGCGCCTTCAACGTGGCGGGCCAACAAATGGTTGATGCCACCAAGTTTCTTCATAGCGGAATAAAGCGGATTGATTGCGGCGCCTGGCACGCCGAAGGCGGCGGTCACGCCTTCCTTCAGCAAAACGTGGACGGCGGCATCAATGGCTCTCATCGTTGGCATGTTTTTCTCCTTATGCTGAGGCTTGCATCAGCGGGCGCTAAATGTGAAGCCAATATGCTACTGCGCCTCTAAGATTTGTCAACAACAATGTAAGATGGAAATAATTTCTATATTGTGGAAATTCGCGCCATAACACTAGTAAACTCAGGATCTTAATGGAAGGGAGAATTTAGGCTGTACTTCCTCGATGGTTGGGAATTGGCGATCCTGCGGGTTCATCTTATCGAACATGCAGGACGGCGGCTTTTAGGTAAACCATCCTCTCTAAATTAATCCGCAGAAGGCACGCGCCAGAGATGGCCATCACAACGAAGCGCAGCAACAGCAGGCAGCGGAACGGAGACGCCCATGGGCTGCATATTGGACAGGTGCAGTCACTGACCCGCGGTCTGACTATTCTCGAGCGTCTGACTGAATCTCAGGGCATTTCCCTGACGGACCTTGCACACCAAGTCGGTTTACCGAATTCGACGACACATCGCCTGCTAACGACGATGGAGCAGATGGGCTTTGTCCAGCAAATCGGCGACCGCGGAGCGTGGTCGATTGGCGTTCGCGCATTCACGGTAGGAAGGGCATTTTTAAACAGCCGCGAGATCACCACGACCGCCCATGCCTTCCTCAAAAAATTGATGGAACAGTCTGGTGAAACCGCCAATCTCTCCATCCTCGATCCACAGAGCGGGCAAGTGGTGCTGGTCGGACAGGTTCAATGCAGGGAACTGATGCGGATGCTCGCTTCTATTGGCGATCGTCTTCCGATTCATGCCTCTGGGGCCGGCAAAGCTTTGCTTGCAACTATGGAGGAGTCGCGGGTCACTCAAGCGATTCAGGCAGCCGGCCTGCCTCGACTGACCAGCAACACCATTGACAGTATTACCCGCCTCAAAGAGCAAGTTAAAGTCATTCAGCGGCAAGGATATGCTTTCGACGACGAGGAGCATGCCAGCGGACTGCGCAGTGTAGCTGCGTGCGTTTACGACGAGTACCAGCAGCCGTTTGCTGCTATTTCCGTGTCCGGGCCCACATCCCGCATTCCTGACCACCGCGTCGTTGAGCTTGGCTCCCTGGTGATGCGGGCCGCGCGCGAATTGACTTTGGCCTACGGTGGATCAGAAGGTCCGACGCGAGCCAACAAAGCCTCTTCGGACAAGATCCGCAAATGATTTACCAGCCTGGCTATGCCCCACTGCGAGAGAGCATCTAAACTTGCCCTTGATTTCCAGGTGGTTAATGTTTAAATTAGGATAAGTACGACCAAATTGGTCGGGATTAGGTCGGGTGATTTGGTGTTCAAGTTATCGAAGAGATCGGATTACGGATTGATCGCTTTGAAACATCTGGCTCAACATTCGGAGGAATCTGTCAGCGCTCGTCAGATCGCTGCTCAGTACGATATTCCTGCGGAACTGCTGGCCAAAGTTCTGCAAAAATTGGCGCGAAAGGGTTTGCTCATATCTCAGCAGGGTATCAATGGCGGATATGTTTTGGCGCGTAATCCAGCAGATATTTCGATTGTGGACGTTGTCGAAGCCTTGGAAGGTCCGATTTCGATCACGCCATGCGAGCGCGGCACCGATTGCCGGCAACTGCAATTGTGTTCTATTCGAGATCCGTTGCTGAAGATTAAAGCTAAGGTGGTCAGGGTTCTTGGGGACACTTCAATCTACGAGCTTGCGACAAATTGATGAGGCTATTGAGCGTACCTCTATAGAGTCATCTCGTTAGGAGTGATACGACAGAAATGGTTAAGCTGCCCATTTACATGGACAATCATGCGACGACGCCACTGGATCCACGCGTTCTTGAGGCGATGATGCCGTTTTTCACGGACAGATTCGGCAACGCTGCCAGCCGCAACCATAAATTTGGCTGGGAAGCGGAAGAAGCCGTTGAAGAAGCACGCAAAGAGGTTGCCGCTTTGATTGGTGCGGATCCGAGAGAGATCGTCTTTACCAGCGGTGCAACCGAATCCGACAACTTGGCGGTTAAAGGCATCGCCAATATGTATCGTGAGAAAGGCGAACACATTATCACTTGCGTCACTGAACATAAGGCCATCCTGGATTCTTGTAAGCATCTGGAGAAGGACGGCTATCGAATCAGTGTTTTGCCTGTGGACAGCAAAGGATTTGTAGACCTGGATGATCTCCGTAGGGCGATTACGGATAAAACAATTCTGATAACGATCATGGCGGCTAATAACGAGGTTGGAGTTCTGCAAGACGTCAAAGAGATTGGAAAAATCGCACGTGATCTCGGGGTCATCTTTCACACTGATGCTGTGCAGGCTGCAGGCAAAGTCAAACTCAACGTAAATGAGATGAATATTGATCTGGCTTCGCTTTCTGCGCACAAGATGTACGGTCCGAAGGGCGTCGGGGCGCTGTATGTTCGCCGACGTAACCCGCGGGTGTTGCTGACGCCCATCATTGACGGCGGCGGACACGAACGGGGCATGCGCTCGGGCACGCTGAATGTACCTGGCATTGTCGGCTTTGGAAAAGCGGCGGAGATTGCTCGCGAAGAATTTGATAAAGAGACGGCAGAGATACTTAGGCTTCGAGAAAAACTTCGCAACACGCTAGAGCGCGAACTTGACGAAATTTAT
>CAZIPZ010000070.1:8447-10978 GCA_964541075.1 uncultured Solibacteraceae bacterium
TTTATATTAACGGTGATCTAGAGAAGCGATTGCCTGGCAACCTCAATCTGAGCTTCGCCTACGTCGAAGGTGAATCTCTTTTGATGGGAATTAACGATATAGCAGTGTCTTCCGGATCAGCTTGCACCTCAGCCAGTCTGGAGCCCTCCTATGTATTAAAGGCCCTGGGCGTCGGTGAGGATCTTGCGCATACGTCCATCCGATTCGGTATTGGCCGTTTCAATACGGAAGAGCAAGTGGATTATGTGGCGAATCGGGTCATTGAAACGGTTCGTCGTTTAAGAGAACTATCACCTTTATATGAGATGGCCAAAGAAGGCGTCGATTTGAAATCGGTGCATTGGGCGACGGAGTCGTGATTACGCGCCATGTCCAAGCGCACTCCATACTGAATTCCTAAGGAGAACTGAAATGGCATATTCCGATAAGGTCATTGATCACTACAACAACCCGCGCAATGTGGGCGCCCTTCCAAAGGAAGATCCCAACGTTGGCACGGGACTGGTGGGCGCACCGGAATGCGGTGACGTTATGAAACTGCAGATCAAGGTTAACGAACGCACTGAGGTGATTGAAGAGGCAAAGTTCAAGACCTTCGGGTGCGGTAGCGCAATCGCTAGTTCGAGTTTGGCAACCGAATGGGTGAAAGGTAAGACTCTGGCAGAAGCGCTCTCTATCAAGAACACCGACATCGTCAAAGAACTCAGTTTGCCTCCCGTGAAGATCCATTGTTCTGTTCTTGCCGAAGATGCCATTAAGGCAGCAATAACCGACTGGAAGAAAAAGCATTCAAGTGAGGTTGCTCAAGCTGCAGAAGGCAAGAAGTAAGGAGCGCAGATCCAAGAATGGCGATCGAAATTACTGACAAGGCGGTCGATGAAGTACGGCGAATGATGGAAAAGGAAAAAGTGCAAGCGGCAGGCTTGCGCGTCGGCGTCAAGGGCGGCGGGTGTTCGGGACTTTCCTACAATCTTACTTTTGAAACTCAGTCACGCACCGGCGACAAAGTGTTTGAGCGCGAAGGCGTGAAACTTTTTTGTGATCTCAAGAGCTACATTTACCTGAACGGCACGGTTCTTGATTACGATAGTGGTCTTATGGGTAAGGGATTCGTATTCATGAATCCCAACGCCAAAAAAAGCTGCGGCTGCGGCAGTTCTTTTTCGACCTAATCCCTAGAAAAGCCCAAGCCAGACGTTAAAGCCGGGTCCGGATTTTTAATCCGTGTTACCGACTATTCGCCTCTTAATATGGACTATTTCGAAGTCTTCGGTCTTCCTCGCTTGCTCGGGATTGACAGAGTTGTGCTCGAACAAGCGTTTCATGAACTCAGCCGGCAACACCATCCGGACTACTTCATAGCCGCATCCCCCCCTGAAAGACATCACGCTGTGCGGATGACTGCATTGTTGAATGATGCTTATAGAACACTGCGACATCCTGTGCGCCGCATCGAACACCTCCTCAAAATTGAAGGTTTCAAACCCGATGCCAGCAAAGTCCCTCAATCGCTTTTGGTAGAAGTGTTCGAGATCAATGAACAACTGGACAAGATTAAGAAACGAACTGCCTCAAATGAGCAAGTCGCCGCGCTGCGAGAGCAGATTCACCATCGCGCGCAACAATTCGACAACGAACTACAGCAAGCCGCCGAAAAATGGGATCGGCTGCTAAAAAATGGAGCTCCAGCCGACGAACTCAGGCAGCAGCTTGTGCGGCTCACTGAAATCGTTTCTGAATCTTCGTATATTCGCAATCTTGAAAAAGAAATAGAGGAATTGAACTGATGGGCAAGATAGTTGGGATTGACCTAGGAACAACGAATAGCCTTGTCGCCGTTGTCGAGGATGGCCAGCCCAGAATCCTCGCGAGTCAAGACGGAAGCAAGATGACGCCCTCGGTAATCTTCTTTGACGATGACGGAAAAATTCTCGTTGGAAATTCCGCAAAAGCGCGAATGGTTGACGAACCCAAGAACACCATATTTTCGATCAAGCGGTTTATGGGTAAGGGCATTGGCGACGTTACAGACGACTTGAGATTCTTGCCCTTTGAAGTGTCTCCCGACAGCGAACACATTATTCGCATCCGGATCCTGGGCCGCGACTATACGCCCCCCGAGTTGTCTGCTTTCATCCTTAAGGAATTGAAGCAAATCGCCGCAGCAGCCCTCGGCGAGGAGATTAGGAGTGCTGTGATCACAGTTCCCGCGTACTTCAATGATGCTCAACGCCAGGCTACAAAAGATGCCGGACGAATCGCGGGACTTGATGTCCTGCGAATCATTAACGAACCGACTGCTGCTTCCCTTGCTTATGGCTTGAATGAAAGACGTCAAGGCATCATTGCCGTATATGATTTCGGAGGCGGAACATTCGACATTTCCATTCTCAAACTCGATGAAGGCATTTTTGAAGTGCTGTCCACAAGTGGAGACACTCATCTTGGGGGGGATGACATTGACGAGCAGCTCATCCGGCTGGTGCTGTCTGATATTAAAACTACACCGGATTCACGAGGCATTCAGGCAA
>CAZIPZ010000070.1:10988-18220 GCA_964541075.1 uncultured Solibacteraceae bacterium
TCCGAAAAGCAGTTAGCAGTGCGAAGGAAGAGTTGTCTTCGAAGGATTCGGCCGGAATTATCGTTGAACGGCTGAACTATCGCCGAACACTAACGCGAATGGAATTCAACTCCGTCATTGAACCGATTGTTGAACGTACCTTGATGCCATGCCGCCAGGCGCTCAAGGATGCAGGTTTGAATCCGGAAGACGTGCATGAAGTTGTTATGGTAGGCGGTTCGACGCGAATTCCTTTAGTCCGAGAGCGAGTGCACTCCCTGTTCCGGCGAAAACCGCACACGGAACTGAACCCGGATGAAGTTGTCGCACTCGGGGCCGCAGTGCAAGCAGACATCTTGGCTGGCGGTAAACGGGATATGTTGTTGCTCGATGTGACTCCTCTTTCTCTCGGAATCGAAACCATGGGGGGCGTTATGTCGAAAATCATCCCACGCAACTCGACAATACCGGCGAGCGCCACCGAAATGTTCACTACATTTGTGGAGGGGCAGACCAATGTAAAAATCCATGTACTTCAAGGTGAACGCGAGCTGGTGAAAGATTGTCGCAGTCTTGCGGAATTCGACCTTCGGAATATTCCTTCAATGCCGGCGGGAATGCCTCGAATTGAAGTGAAGTTTCTTATCGACGCTGACGGCATTCTGAGCGTCTCTGCGCTTGAACAACGAACCAACAGGTATCAATCCATTGCAGTGAAGCCGACGTATGGCCTGACGGACGAACAGGTGGAACAGATGATCATTGAATCTTTCGAACATGCAGAAGCCGACATCGAAGCGAGACAAGTAATCGAGGCGCGAAATGAAGCGGCAACCGTTCTTCAAGCCACCGAGAAGGGTCTCCTGGACGAACAGTATGCCGAGTTGTCTGATGAGGAAAAGAGCGAGATTACGAATGCAACAAAACGACTGCGTGAAACGGTAAAGGGTGACGATCACCACGCAATTCGCGAAGCCATCGAGCTTCTAAGCCAGGCAACGATGCGCCTCGCAGAACTGATCATGAACGCGGCCGTAGCGCGCGCCCTCAAGGATAGACACGTGAGAGAAATCCAATGAAGCCGCACCTAACCTGGACAACAGTCGAGGAAATAGCAGTCGCCCTCGCTGACAAATATCCCGAGACCGATCCCCTGGGCATCCGATTCACCGACCTGCACAGGTGGGTTACTCAGCTGGAAGGATTCAGCGACGATCCTAAAAATTCGAACGAAAAAAAGCTCGAGGCCATCCAGATGGCTTGGTATGAAGAATGGCAGGACAGACGCGAATGAGAGTTTCCCTGGCAGACAGGGGCACAATTATCTCGCACCTTTCGTTAATTCGAATCGAACCACACGGAATCCCCGTCCAATTCACAATCCCACTTTTTCCTCATGCTATAGTCGGCGGCCGTCATGATGTACTGCCCAAGATGTAAAAATACCCACTGGTCCAACTACCCTGCGCGAAGTTTTCGCGATAAATTAGCCTTTCTCATCCTGCATCGTCCCTACCGCTGCAACAAGTGTGACAAAATCCAGTTAGGCTCGATCTTTTTGGATTTCAAATCGCGTACACGCACTCGCCGAAAATCGCAAAATACGAAGGCAAATCCTGAACCGCGTTGTCCGAATTGCGGAGGAGACGTCCGCCGCTCCAGGCGGAAAGGTGTGGAAAAACTTCTGATTCTTTCACGGGTTTATCGCTGCATGGAGTGCGATGTTCGGTTCCGAGTTTTTAAGGCTGTATAGCGTGGGCTACACTATACCCGTTCGCAGTGGCGCCCTAACGAATGGCCCAATTAAATAATCACCACAAGAGAACAGACCTTTTCGCGTCCGCGCAAAAAAAGTGTGCGAGTTCACAAGAACGTCCCAGTGGAAACTTCGACGTACCTCGCGTCCATCCAGAATTCTTTTGAATTTCAGTGCGCACGATAGACCAAGTCTCCCATTAGTTTCTCGGGGGTGCTGATGGTCTTCCGACCGTGATCGCAGTAAATCCGCAGCCGAAAGACAACGCGCGAAGGAATCGAACTGACGGATTTGTCACCCAGCATCTTTGACTCACAGCACGTTCCCAAACGAGGACGAGAAGAGACCCGTGTTACAGATAGCTGACCCGTATGTCGACCGGTTGCGAGGATGCGTCAGACATCATTGGGGATCTGCGCCAGACGCTTCGATCCTGGATCGCAGTCGATTGCGGAGATAAGGCGTCATGACGCGATCGACCAACGATGGGGCAACTGCATTGATCCAAACAAGCAGTCGGCTGATCGGATACGGATACACTTCAGCTTTAGGCCTCTTAATGCAGTGTACGATCGCCCTTGCAACTGTTTCTGGAGATTGGCTGCGTCCCAGCGGCCTAAAAGGTCCGGCAACGTCGCCCATGCGAACGTTTCGGTGAAACTCGGTAACCGTTCCTGCGGGATTGATGACGCTCACATCAATCCCTGAATCCTTCAACTCAATTCTCATCGATTCGCTAATCCCGTGCAGCGCAAACTTTGTTGCGCAATAAATTCCGGATAATGGAAGGCCGCGTTTTCCAGCGATTGAAGAAACGTTGATGATGTGTCCCTTCCGAGCTGAAGCCATGACGGGGATGGCGCACTGGCAGGCAAGCAGAGCAGCTTCAAAGTTCAGACTGAAGATCTCACGAATTACAGCAGCAGGAGTGTTCTGGACAGTGCCGAAGTAGCCGAAGGCTGCATTGTTGATCAGCACATCAATTCGTCCGAAAAGTTTCGTCGTAGCGCTGATCATTCTTTCGACCTCTCCCCTGTTGTTCAGGTCCATTGGAAAAGAAATTGCTCTGCCACCCAGAGAAGTAACCTCGGCCTTCAGAGCATCCAAGAGATTCTCCCGACGAGCAACAAGCACGAGAGTGCAGCCTTCCCGAGCTAGGGCCAGTGCTGTCGCCCGCCCTATTCCGGAGGACGCACCAGTGATGATAATCACATTCCCTGATATCTGACGAGGCATGCGCAATCATTATGCGACAGCCTCATGGCAGCTTGGCGTGGAAAACAAATTGCACTCCTGGCTATATGGAGAAAAAAACTGAAGTGGTTGTCGTCACGGGTGCGTCAGCAGGTGTTGGCCGTGCTACAGCCCAAGAATTCGCAAAGCATGGTGCTGTCGTGGCCCTTGTCGCGCGAGGAGAAGCTGGACTCGCTGGCGCAAAGCGGGAAGTGGAGGCTCTCGGCGGCAAAGCCAGGATTGTTTTGGCAGACATTGGAGATCCAGATCAGGTGGAGGCGGCAGCGGAGGACATCGAAGGCAACCTTGGCCCAATCGACATCTGGGTCAATAACGCGATGGTTTCAGTGTTTTCTCCGGCATCTGAGATGGAATATGAAGAGATCCGACGAATCACCGACGTTACGTACCTCGGAACGGTATACGGAACACTCGCCGCTTTGCGGCGGATGAGACATCGGAATCGGGGCGCCATCGTGCAGGTGGGATCAGCCCTTGCGTATCGAAGCATCCCGCTTCAGTCTGCATATTGCGGCGCGAAACACGCAATTCGGGGATTCACCAACTCTGTTCGCGCGGAATTACTTCACGACGGAATCAACGTGAATCTAACTATGGTTCACCTTCCAGCCTTGAATACACCGCAGTTTGAATGGGTGAAAAGTCGGCTGCCAAGCCGCCCCCAGCCGGTGCCGCCGATATATCAGCCAGAAGTGGCGGCGCGCGCAATCTTCTGGGCAGCTCATCACAAGAGACGCGAGCTCATTGTGGGAGCGCCTACGATCATGGCGATTCTGGGCGAGAGACTTTTTCCAAGACTCCTTGATAGATTTCTTGCAAGACACGGCTATTCTGCCCAACAAACAGACGAGCCCGCAAATGCCAATCGTCTTCACAATCTTTGGAGACCACTTTTATGCGATTTCGGGGTCCACGGTCGATTTGGTGATCGCTCCAAAGCCACAAGTTTCCACTGCTGGGTTGCGACACATCGACCTCTGACGTACGGAAGCGTGGGAGGAGTTCTGGCACTCGCCTGTGTGGCAAGCAGGATGAAGTTGAAGCGCCACAATTCTGCTGCCAATCACGTATCTGCCCCCATTCTCCGTTCACCCAAAAGCGTGTAGCCGCCTTGAGCCTGCGGGGTGAGTCCCAAGCGCAATCGGCTGACTATCTCGTACTTACACATTGACGTATAATCCGGAAAAACCTCATGAGAAGGCTTGACATGAAAGTCAGTCGTACGGCAACTGTGCTCGCACTCTTATTGACATTTCCGCTGATCGCCCAGCAGCTCACTGAAAAGGTGGACCGGGATGCAATCTACAAGATTAAAGATGAAGCATTCAATCGGTCTGAGGTCATGGAGATCGCGTCCTACCTAACTGATGTCCATGGTCCTCGCCTAACGGGATCACCGCAGATCAAAGCCGCTGCGGAATACGTCAGGAAAAAGCTCACGGAATGGGAATTGAATAGGGTGAATCTGGAGAATTGGGGAACGTTTGGCCGCGGATGGAGCAACGAAAAGTCCTCGGCGCGAATCGTTTCGCCGTCCTCGTTCTCGGTAATCGCGCACCCGAAAGCATGGACTCCCGGCACTAATGGGCCTTTAACCGCAGAAGTTGTGGCCGCAGTAGTTGAAAACGAACAAGACTTTGCAAAGTATCGCGGGCAGCTTCGCGGCAAGTATGTCCTAACTCGAAACATGCCGATCGGACAGCCTCAGGCTGAGCCACTAGTTAGGCGCTACACGGATGAAGACTTGCAACGGCTGGCAATGCAACCTGATCCCGCACGGAGACGCGGAGGTGACGGCTTTGGGGAAAGGCAAAACTTTAATCAGAAACGAATTCAGTTCTTCCTCGACGAGGGAGTCGCCGGTCTGATCGATCCAAGTTCAGGTGACGGCGACGTACTCTTTGTTCAATCTGGCGGGAGCCGGATTGCGAGCGATCCGCCATCGCCGCTTCAGTTGGTGATGGCGCGAGAACACTATGGCCGGATCTGGCGATTGGTTGCGAAACGGGTGCCCGTCAGACTCGAAGCGGACATTCAAAACAAGTTCTACGATGACGACCTGACCTCATTCAACATCGTTGGAGAGATTCCAGGTACTGACAAGTCGGAAGAACTTGTGATGCTTGGGGCTCATTTCGATTCGTGGCACGCGGCAACCGGAGCCACAGACAATGCCGCCGGATCGGCTGTCGTGATGGAAGCTGTCCGGATTCTCAAAGCCGCAAAACTGTCGATGCGACGCACAGTCCGACTGGCTCTCTGGACCGGCGAAGAGCAGGGCTTACTAGGATCACGAGCCTATGTGACCCAGCACTTCGCAGATCGAGAAACCATGCAAGTAAAGCCGGAGCACGGTAGGCTGTCCGTATACTTTAATCTGGACAACGGCGGCGGAGCAATCAGGGGAGTTTATCTGCAGAGCAACGAGGCAGTCGGACCTATTTTCAGAGCGTGGATGGATCCTTTCCAAAATTTAGGGATGACGGCTATTGCCATCCGAAACACCGGCCAAACAGACCACGTTTCGTACGACGCCGTCGGCCTCCCGGCCTTCCAATTCATTCAAGATCCGTTGGATTATGAAACGCGAACCCATCATTCCAATGTAGATGTGTACGATCGGCTGCAGGCTTCGGACATGATGAAAAACTCCGCGATCATGGCATCGTTCGTATATCATGCAGCGAATCGCGACCAACTCCTACCACGAAAACCGCTGCCTAAGCCGCAAAAGTAATTCCGAAAGAAGATTGGGATAAGTTGACCCAGGAGGCTGCGGCCGTTTAGCTCGCCGGCGCGTAGTAACCATTTTTGGCGCGCAGATTAAGTTTTGGCATGCCTCGCGGCGGCGTTATGCGAACTCGGACGTCTCTCCAATCGCCGTCCCTGTTTGTGTTTGTCGATTCGTATCCCAGAACGTACTGGCTCTTCAATTCCTGAGCGATTTTTTCACAAATATCCTGCAGATCCTCGACGGACCCGCGATAGGACCGACCACCCGTCATTTCAGCCAGGTGACCAATGAGTGCTCGCCCAAGGTCAATAACATAGATTTGGGCATCCGACTCGCGAACGAATTCACGAATGTCCGAACGGCTATATCGGCTGTGATTATCTTCGCCATCAGTGATGAGAAGCAGTGCCCTTTTTGGATTTTGGCCTGATTTCAACTTCGACAGGCCTAGGTAGACCGCATCGTATAACGCCGTCGTACCCGACGCGGGCGTGAAAGCCAAGCGATTTCTGAGGCGGCTGATATCGCTGGTGAAGTCCTCAGCAAGGTTGGCTCTCCCGGCGAATTCTACGAGAAAATATTCATCCTCCGGCGTTCCGTTCTCCAGAAAAGTAACAGCGGCCTGACGCGCAAGGTCAATCTTGTTTTGCATGCTATGACTCATGTCAAAAACAATTCCCAAGCTCAAAGGCGCTGTATCGGTGGAGAAGTATCGAATTTCCTGCTGAATTTTGTCTTCGAAAAGCTGGAAATGCTCCTGCGTCAGATCGGTAATGATCTCATTGTTCGGGCCCGTCACAGTAACGTTGACCATCACGAGATCAACATCAACCTTTAGGGCCTTCTGGGGTTTTGCGGCAGCACGAGCACACAGGATGACGGCCGCAAATATGAAAAAAGAAGCCAAAAGCGTCTTGCCTTTGCGCGACATAGGGCGCGCCTCCTTGAACAGGTGTCGGAAGCGCGACCGACCTTATCACCGCAAGCGGACAATTTCAAGAGCGTGTCGACATTGAAATTGTCTAAAACGCCCATCGGACGGGCGTCGCATGCAAAACACTTATGTTGCATCGACCAGTATGACCTGGGTTTAAAGGTCATTTTGGGTTCCCGAAATCGAAAGAGCCATCGCGGAGATGCCGAGCATCCCCGCTCTATGCTGCCGGTCGCAGCTAGGCAGCTCGACGAAAGTCGCCGCGACCGCTAGCTCCCCGTCCACTGATAAGACGATAGATCGCAAGCAAGATGATTGCTCCGACTATTGAGGAAATGAAGCCGACGGGTTCGCCAGGCGTATACCATCCAACAGCGCGACCAAGCATTCCAGCCAGGACCGAACCGCCCACACCAAGCAGAATCGTTACGACGAATCCACCAGGATCCCGTCCGGGCATAAGAAGTTTCGCGATCGCGCCCACGATCAAACCGACAACGATCATCCACAACAACGACATTTAATCCTCCCGGCTCAGATGAATGCATGAGCCTCTGAAATCTGGCTTCTACATA
>CAZIPZ010000071.1:0-17798 GCA_964541075.1 uncultured Solibacteraceae bacterium
ATCGTTCCGCCAGGCTGGCCGTTGGTCGTGCCGCTTCCTGTTCCAGAAATCGTATTGAAGGGCGCGCCATTGCAGTAGGCGGACGTCATGGTCTCCATGTAAAACATATTGCTCCCGTCCCACACGATCCGGAAGTCATTCGGCCTCGACGTGATGTCGCAACGCAGATCCGTGCCGTGATTCACTTGAACGCACCTGTTTGTGTAGGTCGTGCCGCCTAACATTTTGGGGTGGTGGCCGAACGAAGCTTCGGCCACGACGCTGAAATCGGACAACATCGGGTGCAGGAGCTGGACGCCAGAAAGTTCTGTTTGTTGTTTTCAATAGCTTGGCCGGACCAGCAATCAGGATCCGGAAGATCGTAGGCATTGATAAGGTTCCCGGAAGCGTCGCACCGGACGATCAACGAATGATTTGCTACGAGCACGCCTCCGTCGGGCAGAGTTCGAATCTGCGCTGCTCCCCCCCGTACCGTGTTTAAGGCGGCTCGCAAAGAAGCGGCCAACGCTGGCGTTACGGGGATCTTCTTTGGGCGCTCTTTCCGCAGGAAGAGAACTTGTGGTGTGCCGAGGCACCCGCTGATTCCGTAGACTAGCCGGTTGATTTCACGAGAGTCGAATGTATAATTGCTGCTTATTTTTATGGATCGCGGCACTAACTAACTCAAGGAGACTTCAATGGCATACATCATCTGCGAACCGTGCGTCGGAACGAAGGACACGGCATGCGTCGACGCATGCCCGGTCGATTGCATTCATCCCAAGAAGGATGAAGCTGAATTCGAGTCCTCGACGATGCTCTACATCCATCCCGATGAGTGCATCGATTGCGGTGCTTGCGAACCCGCATGCCCGGTGACTGCGATTTTTCCGGAGGATAACGTTCCGGAGCAGTGGCAGAACTATATCCAGCTGAACTACGAGCACTACGGTAAGTCGAAGTAGTTAGGCCCTGCCGAGAAAACGGCGCAGAATGAGAAAAGGCGCAGTAGGGGATTTCCCCTTTGCGCCTTTTCTGTGTTTTCGCGATTTATAGGAGGAAGCGACTGCAATGGCCGAAACGAATATTGAATCTTTGCTCAAAGAACGACGTGTTTTTCCTCCAACCGCTGAGTTTTCATCAAGAGCTCATATCAAGTCCGCCGCAGAATACGACGCGATCGTGAAGCGAGCGGAGAAGGATCCCGAAGGATATTGGGCTGAGATCGCTTCCGAATTGCATTGGTTCTCGCCGTGGCGGCGTGTCCTGGAATGGAAGACGCCTTTTGCAGAGTGGTTTGTCGGCGGGAAAACGAACATCTCCTATAACTGCATTGATCGCCATCTCAGTACTCCGCGTAAGAACAAAGTCGCTATCCTCTGGGAAGGCGAACCTGGCGAGGTGCGCGTTCTGACTTATCAGATGTTGCACCGTGACGTTTGTCGCTTTGCGAATGTTTTAAAGAGCGTTGGGCTCAAGACGGGCGACAGGGCGACGATTTACATGGGCATGGTTCCGGAACTGGCGATTGCGATGCTCGCATGCGCTCGAATCGGAGTCACACATAATGTGGTGTTCGGCGGATTCAGCGCCGAAGCCCTTCGAGATCGAATCAACGATTCAAAATCGCGTGTAGTGATCACGGCTGACGGTGGCTACCGCAGGGGCGCAATTGTCCCTCTAAAGAAAAACGTCGACGACTCGCTCGTTGGAGCGCCAACGGTCGAAAGGGTGATCGTTTACAAACGGACCGGCGAATCCGTGAACATGGTGGAAGGCCGCGACGTTTGGTGGAATGACTTAATGGCTAAGTCTTCGGACTCCTGCCCGGCCGAACCGCTCGATTCCGAGCATCCACTATTCATGCTGTACACGAGCGGCACTACCGGGAAGCCTAAAGGAGTTGTTCACACAACTGGTGGGTACATGACGGGTGTTTATCTAACCTCAAAATGGGTTTTTGACCTGAAGGAAGAAGACACTTATTGGTGCACGGCGGACATCGGCTGGGTTACAGGACATAGTTACGTCGTGTATGGTCCATTGGCTAATGGAGCTACGACCTTAATGTACGAAGGAGCTCCAAATCATCCGGAACCGGATAGGTTTTGGGCGCTCATCGATAAATACAAGGTGAATATCTTTTATACGGCGCCTACCGCAATTCGGGCATTCATAAAGTGGGGAGATCAGTGGCCGGCAAAACACGATCTTTCCAGCCTTCGTCTGCTCGGAACGGTGGGTGAACCCATCAATCCTGAAGCTTGGATGTGGTATCGAAAGAACATCGGCGGTGAACGCTGCCCGATCGTCGACACTTGGTGGCAAACGGAAACAGGCTCCATCATGATTTCCCCTATTCCGGGAGCTGTTCCGACGAAGCCCGGGTCCGGGACGCGACCATTACCGGGTATTGTCGCCGACGTTGTTGACCGGCAAGGTAACTCGGTTGGCGTCAATCAGGGAGGTTTCCTCGTCATCAAGAAACCCTGGCCTTCGATGCTGCGGACTATCTACGGCGATCCTGAGCGATACGAGCGGCAATATTGGAGTGACATTCCGGGCATGTATTTCACGGGAGACGGCGCGCGCCGCGATGAAGATGGATACTTTTGGATCATGGGCCGCATTGACGATGTCATCAACGTTTCGGGCCACAGAATTGGCACAATGGAGGTCGAGAGTTCGCTGGTCAGCCACCCGACAGTTGCGGAAGCGGCCGTTGTCGGACGGCCGGATGAAATGAAAGGACAAGGTATTGTCGCGTTTGTGACTCTCGCAGCCGGCCATCAAGCTCAACCCGAGTTGAAAGACGTCCTGAAAACCCACGTTGGCAAAACTATCGGTAGTTTTGCCAAACCTGATGAAATCCGTTTTACGGACGCGCTTCCCAAGACGCGAAGCGGCAAGATCATGCGCCGGTTGTTGCGCGACTTGGCTTCCGGCGCCGCCACTGTCGGCGATACGACTACCCTCGAAGACTTTTCTGTTTTGTCAAGACTCCGCGAAGAGGATGAATAGGAAACAGGCCGTTAGGATTGTCCGTTATGTTATAGGTTGAACATATGATTCGCCACATGGTGCTTTTTAATCTCAAGCCCGAAATCAACAATGAGGATCGCGATTGGCTGTTCAGTCAAATCCACGCATTGGCGAAGATTTCGGTCGTCAAGCGTCTCGCAATCGGTAAACTCCTCGAACCGCGTGAAGACTGGTATAAGCCTCGAATGGCCACCGACTTTGCTTGGGCCTTGACTATGGATTTTGAAGACGAGGAGGGTCTTTACTCTTATCAAAATGATCCCTTCCACGTGACTGTGGCCCAAGAGATTCGCAAGCGAGTGTCCGGCATCAAAGTTATGGACTTTGTCAGCCTTCCGAAATGAGCACATCGGCCGAAGTCGCCAGCTATATACAAGGCCACGGTGAAACCATAGCGCCGCTCTATAAAGACTACAGCCTTAGGTTTTGGGATCTTTCGCTGGAAGGATCCGAGGACAAAGAGCGAGCACTCATTGAGTCCAAGCAGCGCTATTTGCAAATCTACAATAACCGTGAAGAGTTTCAACAGGTCAGAGAATGGAAGAACTCTGGCCTGCTCCTGGATCCCTTGGACGCCAGGCAGTTGAAACTCATCCACGACACCTTCGTTCCTCAACAGATCGATGAAGAGGTCTTGCGCGACATCGTTCGTCGTGAAACCCAAATTGAAAATTTATTCAATACATTCCGTGCAAATATTGAGGGAAGCAAGGTTTCCGACAATCAACTTCGCGACATTCTCCGGAGCGAAAAAGACATTAGTCGCCGCCGTTCCGCCTGGGAAGCTAGCAAACAAGTCGGGCAAGAGGTTGCGCCTCATTTGTTGGAGCTGATCGCAATTCGCAATCGAGAGGCGCGCAATCTGGGTTATCCGGATTATTACGCGATGATGTTTGAGCTTCAGGAGCTCGATGAAAAGTGGGTGTTTTCGCTTTTCGACGAACTGGAACGGCTCTCTGATCGCGCCTTTACGGAAATGAAGGCTGAACTGGATGCGATTTTGAAGAGTAAATACGGCGTGTCATCTTCGGAAAGCAGTCCATGGCTATACAGCGACCCTTTTTTCCAGGAGTATCCGACCGCTGGTGCGAGTGAATCTCTGGACGATATCTTCAAGAGTTCGGATATCGAACAGTTGACCCGTATGCATTATCAAAGCATCGGCCTGGATATTGACGACTTGCTGGGGCGCGCCGACCTTTATGAGCGTGAAGGCAAATCCCAACACGCGTTTTGTCTCGACGTAGACCACGAAGGCGACGTCCGCGTGCTGTGCAATATTCGCAAAAATGAGCGTTGGATGAGCACTATGCTCCACGAGTTCGGTCATGCGGTTTACGACAAGTACAACGACCGCGCGTTGCCGTTTTTTGTCCGCACTCCCGCGCACATTCTGACAACGGAAGCTATAGCCATGCTTAATGGCCGGATGTCAAAGAACCCGGAATGGCTGGTTAAAATCGCAGGCCTTTCCCATGCAGAAGCAGCGCGGGTCAGCGCCACCGCTAACAAAACTCTTCGGTCCGAAATGCTCATATTCCTGCGGTGGGCCATAACGCTGGTTCGGTTCGAACGCGACATGTATCGTAATCCAGGGCAGAATCTGAACCAATTATGGTGGCAGTACGTTGAGCGATATCAGAGGGTCACGCCGCCTGCGAATCGGAATTCGCCGGACTGGGCTTCAAAGACTCATCTTGCCACGTCGCCCGCCTACTACCAGAACTATGTATTGGGCGAGCTTATGGCTTCACAGCTCCTGAGTTATATCCATCGTGAAATTGCGCAGGCGGGCGGGTATGTGGGAAGCGAGCAATCGGGAGCATTCTTGGTTGAGAAGGTATTCAAACCAGGGGCGCGATACGAGTGGAAGACAATGCTCAGGAGGGCTACTAACGAAGACCTAAATCCCGAACATTTCATTCGGCAGTTCGTAGGGTAATACTGCGGCGGTCTCAGTTTAGACCGCCGCTTGAATCTTTTCAGCCGGTCTACGGTTTTACGCTCTTGGCGTAGGAAAGAATGCTTCTCGCCGCCTGGTCTGTGGTTTCGACGTATTCCTTCCATTGAGCATCCGTGTAGCTGCCCGGAGGACTTTGTGTCTTCATCTTTTCCACAGCGTCAACAGCCTTCTGGGCGTATAGGACAGCCTTGTCAAGTTGCTTCCGCTCAAGAGCAAGGTTCCGGGAAACGGCCATAAGGGCAGTTACGTTCTCGGCATCGATCTTAATAATTTTCTCGCCGGTCTCGACGACCTTCGCGGTATCGTTCTTCTGTCGATAGACTTCCATTAACATTAGATAGATATCGGGAAGCTGCTTCGATTGTGGGAACGACTTTTCGTAGTCTAACAACAATGCCAACTTCGCGTCCGCGTTTTCTTCGGCAAGAACCTTGGTGAAAGCCTTGTCCTCTGGGCTATTGGCAATCAGTTGAGCATAGCTGTTGCACACAAAGCCAAGAACAAAGACAACACAAAGCGTCACTATGACTTTTGTCTTCATTTGGTACTCCTCATGACGGGTAGGATGCCACTTTACCAGAACTGGCCAGATGGCTGGCAAGTTTTTTCACCGGCGCCGTGGCTGGCCCAGCCGTGGGAGGGAATACTACTTAGAAGGGACATTAAAAATCAAGGATTTGAAGGGAAGCTCACAATGCGTTTGGACATTCAATTTTGGAAAGCATCAATTTCAGGCTGCTATTGGGGCTGATCGGGAGGATGGAGGGATCTATCAAGAGAAGGACTACTTAGTCTGCAAAACCCAGACCCCGTCCCATTCCTGTGGTGGCGGTGAATTCAGTAGATGCCTACAACGCTCGATATACATTGAGGTGAGATGATCCTGCGGGTTAAGCGCTAACGCCTCACGGAATGCTGATTCCCCCTCTGCAAATCGACGCTCTCGGTATGATTTAATGCCGTGTCGAAAGATACTGAGCACTTCCATCATGTTGGGAAATGATTCTTCAGTGTGATAGTCGAGGATTTCAAAGACTCCGACGGGATGTGTCTTGCCCTTGACGATAACCCTGTCAACTTCGCGGTTCCGATAGGTTCCGCGCAGTCTTTTTAGAGTAAATTCACTAACGAGAAGGCGCGCGTGATACTGCTTGCAAGCAGTTTCCAGTCTTGAAGCCAAATTGACTCCATCGCCAATTACGGTGTAGTTCATTCTGCGAGGAGAACCAATGTTTCCGGAAACAATCGAATCCGTGTTGACGCCTATGCCGATATCTATTGGTCGTTTGCCTTCCTCCATGCGCGTTAGGTTGTAATGAGTGAGTTCACGCAGCATGCTGATGGCGGCGCGGACAGCGCGATCTTCGTCGTCTTCGTGCGCAATGGGTGTTCCAAACACTGCCATGATTGCGTCCCCGATGAACTTGTCCAGCATGCCCCCTTCTTGCTGGATGCAATCAACCATAATCGTGAAGTATTCGTTGAGTAATCTGACGGTAGCCTGTGGACCGAGCTCTTCAGCCAGTGTGGTGAAGCTTCGAATATCGGAAAACAGCACGGTCGCAGTGTTGCTTTGGCCCCCAAGAATGTCAGCGCCGGCTTGAACCAGCTTATCGGCGATTGCTGGATCCATGTATCTGGACATTGTGGCCTTCATCCGCTTTTCACCGGTTATGTCCTCGATCATGACCAGCGAACCCAATTTCTTGCGGTTGGTGCTAACAAGAGGAAGTATGGTCACGTTCGTTGAAATCTTTTCTCCTTGCAGCACCACCTCTGCATCCATCGTGACGTGTTGAGTCTGTTTCTGGACGACTTCATCAATTTTTTCCGCGACCCATTCGTTCGGAGGGGCAAATACTTCTTTCGCCGTCCTCTTGAAGATGTCTGTAGCGCTTGTTTTCATGATGCGAAGGCCGGCTGCGTTGCAAGTGATGACGGAGCCTTCTTCATTCAGCGTGATGACGCCGCTGGACATACTTTCTAGAATGCTTTCGTTGTAGTTTTTCATGTTTTGAACGTCATCAAACAGCGCTGCGTTCTCCAATGCGATCGCAATCTGCGAAGTAAACGCCTTCAACCTGGCTTCGTCTTGCTCGGTGAAGGAGCCGCCTCGCTTATTCAGAACCTGGGTTACACCGATCGTCTTTCCGTCCTTGTTGATTACCGGGACGCAGAGAATGGACCTCGTGAAGAAGCCTGTTCGCTTATCAAATGAAGGGTTGAAGCGCAGATCGGCATAGGCATGCGGGATGTTGACGCTCTGTGTGGACCGGAAGACCGTTCCAGCAATGCCGGCGTGGTTTGGCAGTCGGATTTGCGTTGCGCCTAAGCCCTCACCCACTTCCGTGTAGAGCTCATTGGTTTTTTCGTCGTTGAGGAACAGCGTCGATCGTTCCGCATCCAGCATTCTTGTGATAGCTGCAATGAGTTTTCGCAGAAGCGGGCCAAGCTTGATTTCAGTCGAGACTTCTGACACGATCTTCAGCAGTTCCAGCTGTTGCAATCGATCTTGCTCGATCCGCTCGGCTGTGCGCCGGCTCTCAAGAGCGATTGCGGCTTGTTTTACGAGCGCTTCCAACAATTCCAGGTTATCTTCCGTAAAACTGCCTAACCTCTTGTTGAGAAGCTCGGAGACTCCGATTACTTCGCCTTTAAAGGTGCGTAGGGGGACGCAAAGAATGCTCCTCGTGATGTAACCGGTTTTCTTATCGATCTCCGGATTGAAGCGTTCGTCAGAATAAGCATCGTCGATAATAATGCCCCGACCGGTAGTGAAGACGTGACCTGCGACCCCCAGATGATTCAACATCCGAATTTCGCGCGTTGCTCTTCCTGAAGTAATTCGCGTGTAGAGTTCGCCTGTCTCCGGATCGTTCAAAAAGACTGACCCCTGCTCTGCGTCGAGTAGAGAGCTCGTCAGACCCACAAGGACGTCAATGGCTTCGCTCAAATTACCTGCGATCGCCATCTTGTTAGAAACCTCAAGGAGCAATTCAGCGAGACGAACCCGGCGGGGCCTTTGAGGTTTTTGAATCTTTCTCAGCGCCTTCATGAAGGTTTTCTAGTCTTTCGCGCAGTTTTGCAATTGTTTCCTGCAATACCGCACGTTCCCTGTGATGTTGAAGTTCTAGGTTGCGAAGCCTCTCTTGAAACGACAGTTCCCTCGACTCCAGTTGATCGCGGACCTCCACAATGCCCGCCCGGAGCTGCCGGATTTCATCTTCTTTCTTTGCGATCACGTCCTGAATCCGTTCTTCTTCTGCGTTGCGCATCCTTTCCATCTGATCGCGGAGCGCGACGACAGCTGTACGAAGCTGTTTGATTTCATCGTATGCGTTGGAGATCGTTTTTTGAAGATTTACAGGATCGACGTCCATGGCGGCCTTCGGAAACGCGGGTATCGTAGCACCGGCGGTGCGGTTGAATAAACTGCTTTACTCCCCTCATTCCAGGTAGGCGTGCGGCGCTGCGCCTTGCTAATTCACGGTTTCCTGAGGAATTGCGAGATATACTCTAAGACAATGACCACGAGCAAGGCCTCTTCTCACCTTAGTTCCATTCACGAAGGTGGAACTTTGATAATATTAATCAGCTAAATGATTTGAGATATGCGTAATTGGCAGGAATCGCTTGATTTTGGGACGGCTCATTCTGTATCTTGGTGCGGCCCATTGGGAAAGGGGCGGCGCGCGGGCTGATGATATGGGAAAAACGCATCGAACCTCAACAGAGCTTCTGTCTTACCTGCCTACTGCGCTTCTATCTTTTGTGATCGTAGCTGTAGTCCTTGTACGGATTAGCGTACCTGCGTTCGGGTGACGGCGCGAAACTAACGGCTTGAAAGGCCGTCACCCTGAAGCGGGTGGCGGCCTTTTACTTTTTATAGGTGGTTGAAGAGGATTTATGGATCACGACAAGAATTCGGGACAAGCGGATTCAGGCTTACGGACATTGAGCATCGTAGTTGAAAACCGCTTTGGAGCCCTTCTTAAGATTGTCGGCACGTTCAGCGCACGGAGTCACAACATCGAGAGGCTCAATGTAGTGCCTAGTTCGGAGAGCGGCGTAAGCCTTGTGACCGTGACTTTTCCGTGCGACTCCAAGCAATGCGATCAATTGGCGAGACAACTTCGAAAACTCCTGGAAGTAGTCGAGGTTCGCGACACGTCCGCAAACGATTCAGTGAATTCATTGGTTAACGGAGGGTATTCGAATGGCAGCACAGATTTACTACGAACAGCACGGTGATCTTTCACTACTAAAAGGTAAGACCATCGGCATCATTGGCTACGGCAGTCAGGGCCATGCTCACGCACTCAATCTGAAAGATTCCGGGCTCCACGTTGTCGTCGCGTGCTATCCCGGCAGCCCCTCTGCGGAACGCGCAAAATTGGATGGAATCGAAGTGTACTCTGTTGCAGAAGTCGCTCGACGCGCTCAGACCATGATGGTGGTCATTCCTGATGAGAAGCAAGGCAAGGTTTATCGTGAGTCGATAGAGCCTAATCTTCAGCCGGGCCAAACATTGATGTTCGCTCACGGTTTCAACATCCATTTCGGCCAAATCAAGCCGCCATCCACGATTGACGTTTCTATGATTGCCCCCAAGTCCCCTGGACACAGGCTGCGAGAACTCTATACGCAGGGCGTCGGCGTTCCTTCACTTTTGGCTGTTCATCAAGATGCGTCCGGCAAGGCAAAGCAGAATGCTTTGGCTTATGCTCTTGCTCTGGGATCGCTGAAGGCTGGGGTCATCGAGACCTCCTTCAAGGAAGAAGCGGAAAGCGACCTGTTTGGGGAACAAGCTGTGCTCTGCGGTGGAATTTCATCGCTGATCAAGGCGGGCTATGAAACTTTGGTTGAAGCGGGATACCAGCCTGAGATCGCCTATTTCGAATGCCTCCACGAAGTGAAACTGATCGTCGACCTCATCTATGAGGGTGGGCTTAGCTACATGCGGTATTCGGTCAGCGACACCGCCGAGTATGGCGACTACACGCGCGGCCCGCGAGTCGTTGATGCGACCGTCCGTGAAACCATGCGGAAAATTCTTTCTGAAGTGCAAAGCGGAAAGTTCGCAAAGGAATGGATGGCAGAGAACGAAAACGGACGAAAGTATTTTTCTCAACAACGTCAGAATGAAAGCGAGCATCCGATCGAGGCTGTTGGGAAGCAGCTGCGCGCCATGATGAAATTTCTCCAAAAATCCAAGCAACCCTCGGCGGCGCTTGGCGCTCGGGAGGGCTAATGACGGGAGCAGATATTATCGTCCAGACTCTGGCGGACGAGGGTGTGGACACTCTGTTCGGCTATAGTGGCGGGGCTATTCTTCCGACGTATGACGCGATCTTCCGGTACAACGCAGAACGTCAGGCGCGCGGTGAGAAAGAGATGACCCTTATAGTGCCCGCCAACGAACAGGGCGCAGGCTTTATGGCCGCGGGTTACGCAAGGGCTAGCGGAAAGGTCGGTGTTTTTGTGGTGACCTCGGGACCTGGCGCGACTAACAGCGTGACGCCGATTCGCGATTGCATGGCTGACTCGGTTCCCGTAGTACTCATCTGCGGACAGGTTCCAAGGGCAGCCCTGGGAACGGACGCATTTCAAGAAGCGCCCGTGTTCAACATCATGAGTGCGTGTGCAAAGCACACCTTTCTCGTTACGGAGCCTGAAGAGCTTGAACCAACCATCCGTAGCGCGTTTGAGATTGCTCGAAGCGGGCGACCCGGTCCTGTGGTCGTAGATATTCCCAAGGATATCCAGAACTGGAGCGGCGCATATCGAGGACACGGCGGACTTCACATGAGGGGTCTTGAAAGCCATCGGCGTCAACTTGATGAATCGCGGCTGAGCGCTCGGGATTGTGAGCTGTTTTTCGATTTGTTGTGCCGTAGTCAGCGACCTCTGATCTATGCCGGCGGCGGTGTGGTGAATGCCAACGCTGCCTACGATCTCCGAGAGTTTGCAGAGAGATTTGGCATTCCGGTTGTAACTACGCTGATGGCGCTGGGCGCCGTGGATAATGCCGAACCACTCTCGCTGCATATGCTGGGCATGCATGGAACCGCATACGCAAACTATGCGGTTCAGGACTGCGATTTTCTCATCGCGGTCGGTGCACGCTTCGACGATCGCGTGGCTGGACAACCGAAACGATTTGCGCCAAATGCTCGAGCGATCGCACATATTGATATCGATGCAGCGGAGGTCGGGAAAGTCAAAGCTGTTCACTGGTCGCACTCGGGAGATGCCAAGCGCGCGTTGCGGAGCCTGATTGCCGCTGGCGCGAACATCTCAAGGGACTTCTCATCCTGGAGAACCCACATTCAAGGTCTGAAGCAAACCCACTCCCTTAATTACGATCGAACCAATCCGGCCATCCAGCCGCAGGCTGTAATGGAGTGTCTGAATGAACTGACACAGGGCGAGGCCATCGTGGCTACTGGAGTTGGACAGCATCAAATGTGGGCCGCCCAGTATCTGCGATTTAAGCATCCAAGATTTTGGCTCACCTCAGGATCGATGGGAACGATGGGATTTGGCTTGCCCGCCGCGGTTGGGGCACAAGTGGCGTTTCCAGACCGGATCGTTGTCGACATCGACGGAGACGGAAGCATTCGAATGAACCTGGGCGAAATGGAGACGCTGACGACATACAATTTACCGGTCAAGGTTCTGCTGATGAATAATGTGGGCGATGGAATGGTGCGGCAGTGGCAAAATCTCTACTTTGGCCAACGATTTTGCGCTACAGACAAAACGCTCCACAAAAAGGACTTTATCAAGTCCGCCGAAGCCGACGGTTTTGGTTTCGCTTGCCGAGTTTCCCACAAAGCGGACTTGTTTTCGTCAATGAAAGCTTTTTTAGCCCACAATGGCCCTGCGCTTCTCGAGGTGCAAATCGATATGCAAGCAGAGGTTTATCCGATGATCGGTCCAGGCGCCGGATACGACGAAATGATGACTGGAAAGTTCATCGCCCCAAGAAATGGTCCCACTCCAATACACTCGGATACGGAGAAACCGGATCTATTCTGAAGTCTCAGATAGGCGGATTTTGCAGCACGCCTATCTGCGACTCTTCAGACCTCTCCTGCAACCCAAACTGAACACGGTTTGTTTTGACTCCGGCATCGCGCCAGAGGTACTGTTAGGCCTTCCATCGATTCAGCTAAGCCAACATCTATAGTTCTCACAGGAGCTAGCATGGCGGAAAAGAAAGACGGAAAGTCCTCTAAACCGCGCACGGGCATGTCTCGCCGCGGGTTCTTCAAGGGAGTGGGCGCTGGAGTCATTACAACGAGTTTGGTCCCGCCGCTCTTGGTCGGCGCCCCTCAGTCAGTGACAGGTCCTGGCGTCGTACCGATCAAACTGAACGTCAACGGAAGAGATCGCACGTTTAACGCTGAGACGCGCGTGACATTGCTCGACGCATTACGGAATCACCTGGATCTTACGGGTGCAAAAAAGGTCTGCGATCGTGGAACGTGCGGCGCCTGCACCGTTATTATGGACAGCAAAGTCGTCTACTCCTGCTCGGTGCTCGCCATTGAAGCCCAGGGGCACCGTATTGAAACTGTAGAGGGTCTCTCGACCGGCTCCCAGCTGCATCCGGTGCAAGCCGCGTTTGTGAACAATGATGCGCAGCAGTGCGGATTCTGCACGCCGGGTTTTGTTATGGCCATGAAAGGCTTCCTCGATCTCAATCCGAATCCAACCCGTGAGCAGGCGTTTCGCGGCTTGAGTGGAAACCTATGTCGTTGTGGGACCTACGTGGGCCTCACCGCCGCGGTTCTCGAAGTCGGTAAAGGAGGGAGGAGCTAAATGCCAAAAACAAAATGGCCCACTTCCGCTCAAAGCAGATACCTCACAAAGCCCGGCATCAAGCGCATTGATGGCCCCGCGAAGACCAAAGGCGAAGCAAAGTACTCATATGATGTGAACCGCCCGCAGATGCTCGTGGCCAAGATCCTTGGTTCGCCGCATCCGCACGCGCGTATTCGAAGCATTGACATTTCTCAGGCTCAGAAAATGGCAGGCGTGAAAGCTGTCACCATTATGACGGGACCTGGGGCGACGCCTCCCTTCGACACCCAAGTGCTTTTGTGGGAAGGATACGAGATCGCCGCAGTCGCTGCCGAGACCGAGGAACAGGCGAAAGAAGCGCTCTTGGCCATACGAGTTGACTATGAAGTCTTGTCCCACTACACCGACCATTTCAGTCTTGCCAAAGCTCCTGCCGATCGCAAACCTGCGCCGCAAGAAACCGCTGTGGGCAATACTGCAACGGGTTTTGCTTCAGCGGCCGCCGTTGTAGAAGGATCATACGGAATGGGTATAGTGTCGCACTGTTGTCTGGAATCGCATGGTCAGGTTGCGGAATGGACGGGCCCAGACAAGTTGAAGTATTGGCCATCCACTCAAGCAGTTAGTCCCTACGCCGGCGGAGCGGCCCAAGAATTCAAGATTCCAGTCGGCAACATTGAGGTCTCATGCCAATACCTCGGGGGCGGATTCGGCTCCAAGTTTGCCGTCGATCGTTGGGGACTTGAAGCCGCGAAGCTATCCAAAATGACAGGCCGGCCCGTGAAGCTGATGCTGGATCGCAATATGGAACTCATGATAGCCGGAACACGACCGTCCACTTACGCGAACATCAAAGTGGGTTGCGATAAAGATGGCGTCGTTACGGCATGGGAATCGACCACTTGGGGCACTTCGGGAATGGCGGGAGGCCCTAATCCCCCGCTGCCTTATGTGTTCACGAACATTCCCAACAAAAAAACAACCATCCAACGCATTAATGCGAATCTTGGCCCCGCGCGCGCATGGCGTGCGCCAAATCATCCACAGGCTGCGCTGTTGACGATGGCTGCAATCGACGATTTGGCTGCGGCGATGAAGATGGACCCTTACGATTTCGTAATGAAGAATCTGCATCTCACTCAGCGTCCGAATGTCACCATCGATTTTCCCAAAACATATCGGGAGGAATTGACGAAAGCTGCGGAATTGTTTGAATGGAAGAAGAAGTGGCATCCTCGGGGACAGAGTGATTCCGGGCCGGTGAAGCGGGGTGTTGGCCTTTCCATTCATACGTGGCGCGGGTCCGGCCACGCTTCTCAATGTATGTGCATGGTGAGCAGCGACGGCAATATCGAGCTGCGAATTGGCACACAGGACCTAGGCACTGGGACTCGTACAGTTCTAACGATCGTTGCCGCCGAAACGTTCGGCGTTCCATTGGAGCAGATCACCGTAAAAATTGGCGAAAACAGCTACCCGCCTTCGGGCGGGTCGGGGGGGAGTTCCACTATCGGCGGGATTTCCTCGTCCTCACGGCGTGCATGCACGGCCGCCCTCAACCAGGTTTTTGCGAGAGTTGCACCAAGCTTAGGCGTTACACCGGAGCAACTCGAGGCGGTAAATGGCGAAGTTCGCGTAATCGGGGATGCAGTGAGGAGTATGAAATGGAAGGACGCCGCATCCAAGATTGGTCCAACGCCAATTTCTGTAACAGCGGACCGCGATCAACCTGGCGAGCCGGAACCGCTATTTGCCGCTGATGTAGCGGGAGTTCAGATGGCCGAAGTCAGCGTTGACGTAGACACAGGTGTTGCCAGGGTTGAAAACCTTGTTGCTGTCCAGGATTGCGGCCTCGTTGTGAGTAAGCTCACATGCGAAAGTCAGGTCTATGGATCCTTGATCATGGGTATTTGCAGCGCGCTGTATGAGGAACATGTTCACGACCATTCGCTAGGCAGATTGATGAACCCCAATATGGAGTTTTATAAGTTTGCCGGGATAGGCGACATTGGAAAGCTCCAGGTTCACCTGATGACGGGGCCTGGTTACGACGAACGCGGCCCGGTAGGAATTGGTGAACCTCCAACAAACTCGCCTGTGGCCTCAATATCCAATGCCATCGCAAATGCCATTGGTGTGCGTGTTCGGTACGCACCATTCACTCCGGATCGAATCCTCGACGCTCTCGAGAAAGGAGGTCGGGCTTGAAAAACTTTGAGTACGCTAATCCAACTACAGTCAAGGCGGCTGTCGATTTGTTAGGCAACCAGTGGACTGACGCAGAGGTTTTTGCGGGCGGGACCGACATTCTGGGTCTTATGAAAGACTTCATTGTTTCTCCAAGACGATTGGTTGACATCAAAGGCATTAAGGATCTGAGCGGAGTCCAGACGTCTGGCTCGTCATTGCGTATTGGTGCGACGGCGACAATTGAAGATCTGGTTCAAAGCAAAGATGTGGCATCGAAGTTTAGGGTGCTCCATCAGGCCGCAGAAGGAATTCCGAGCCCACAAATTCGGAATAGAGGCACAGTTGGCGGTGATCTGGCGCAGCGCAACCGGTGCTGGTACTTCCGGCTAGGTTATGGATTATTTGGAACGAAAGATGGCAAGCCGCTGATCCCGACCGGAGAAAACAAGTACCACGCAATTTTCGGAAATACAGGTCCAGCGTATTTCGTGAGTCCGTCTAGTTTGGGTCCAGCTCTGGTCGCGATAGACGCGGAAATAACGATCAACGGCAGATCTGGCGTTAGAAAAATCAAAGCATCAGACTTCTTTATTGTCCCGAAGACGGAAGGTGAGCGTGAAACTGCATTAAAGCCCGGGGACATTATTACGGAAATTAACGCTCCTGTCCCACCGTTGACGACTTCAACTTATGAAATCCGGCAAAAGACTCATTTGGATTGGCCGCTGACTGCAGCTTCAGTTGTTTTGAATTTGTCGGGCGGTATGGTGAGATCGGCCAGAATTGTTCTTGGTCATGTGGCTCCCACACCGTGGCGGGTCCAGGAAGCCGAGGCGGCCTTGGTTGGCAAACCCGTGAACGAACAGACTGCAACCGCGGCAGGTGAAGCGGCTGTGCGTGGCGCCAAACCCCTCACTCAGAATGGCTACAAAGTGCAACTGGCCAAGGTTGCGGTTAAGCGCGCGATCCTTAGCGCGGCCCAAGTGTAGAATACGGAGGACGGTTATGATGCTGCCTGGTTTAGCGGATCAATTTCCGAAATTGAAAAAAGGTCATTGCAAGCATATCCGCTCCAAAGAAATGTTCTATCAGATAGAGCGTTTGGACGTGCCTGACTATGCTGCTCGTCTGTACTGGTGCCAACACACGCAGCTTCCGCTTGGACCGGATCAAAAACCATGCGAGATGCATTCGTGCACCGATGAGCGTGCGTGCTTTGAAAGAATCTAAGATCTTTCGCCTGCAAAGCGAAGGGACGAGGTGAGTCGTGAAAAGAACACTGTTTCTCATGATTACTGCTCTAGTCTGTGCGTCGATGTTCGTCTCATCGAGCCCGATTGGCAAAGTCAGGGGCAGCTATGTGGAAGTGCGAAGCGCTGATGTCTACGTGGGCGCCTGCTATGCCAATTCAGAAGGCGGACTAGTCGGCAAAGAAGGCGCGATGGCCTGGAACATCAGGGATGGGGAATTCAACGGAGTCTCGTTGAAGGGACTATCGGTCGTGGCGGCAGTCTTAGGGAACTCCACTCTGGGTGACCAGTTCACCAATTATTTCCCTGTCAAAAGCGTGCTCATCCTGGACGCTCGGGCAGATGAACGTCAACGGCAGGCGCTTAGAGCCTTTGCTCGGTCCGCTTCCGGAAAGATGCTTAGTAATGTGGTTCGCGAAGAAATCGCACCAATAACTTTTCAGCAAGGGCACTGCGCACCAACCGGCCATGAAGTTCACACAGGCGCCGTAGCTGCTTGCGTCAAGGTGACCGCTGGCTCACTCGTGACATTAGAAACTCGCAACCTTCAGCATACCGACAACCTTTGCGCGAATGCTGAGTTGTTCTACACACCGCTGGTTCCAGGTGTGAAAAACGAGACCGCGGTGTTCGCGTCGCGAATGTCCTTCCACGGCCAGGGACTGGAAGCTCAATGGAGCATTCCGGACAAACGCGGTGGGTTTGTGGCCAATTTTGAAATTCCAAGCGTGCGCCCTACCGAAAACTAACATCCAGCGGGAAGCGCCCTTTTTGTGCGCTTCCTATCCCCCCTTCGGTATTGGACATGAGAGCGTTGCGACCATCTTTCATCCTTTTCTTTCTTGCACTCCGGCTACTTGCGCCTGTCCTTTTGAGTGCTGAGGAAAACTACAGCGTGGAAACAATAAGCGAATCGGCGCCCAGGGATATCGCGGAGCCGCTGCGAGTGGAACTGAGCAATAATGCGATACGCGTGAAAATTGGTGAAGCTACCCTATGCGACATCTGGTTTCGAAAGACGATTCCCAGCGAGCCTGGTTCAGGTATTGGCCGTTCTTACCCAAACATGCCGGATACAACGTTGCTTGGCGCCATTCGGGTTACATCGCCGATGCATGACAATCGGAATAACAACTTCCCCGTTGGGGTCTATACGATTCGTCATGGCATCCAGCCCCAGGACGGCAATCATGCCGGCTCAACGCCGTTTATTGATTTTGCATTGCTTCTGAGAGCCCAAACGGATTCGATCGTAGATGGCGGATTTCCAAATTCGATGGCAATGATTCGGCGCAGCATGTCCGATGGGGGAACCGGACATCCCCTCGTGTTCGCCCTTTTGCCCGCTTCGAACCCCGGACGAACAGGCATCGCCAAGAATGAGGAGGATCGTTGGGTGCTTGAAACCAAGGTCGGAGATCTTCCCCTAGCCATAGTTTTGATCGGCGTCTATGAGCATTAGCGCGGCGTTCACAATTCTTTTCCTGCTAGCTGGAAACTCAGAGATCACGCTCCGGGGTCGCGTTATTCCTGACAAGGCCTCCGAATTCGCATTTGTGGCGAGA
>CAZIPZ010000072.1:0-17755 GCA_964541075.1 uncultured Solibacteraceae bacterium
ATACGCATCACGCGGTCGTCGCCTGGCTGGCCCGATCTAACCGTTACGGTTTACTTTGAAACCCTCAATGGCGTTCGGAGAGTGATCGGAATCGAGCGATGAACGGGCTCTGCAGGATTGTCCGGCTGCGCCGCCGGGAGGGAGCGCCCGCCTTCCTCTTCTTCGCGTACCTGACACTGATCGTTACGGCCTACATCGTTTCGAAATCGATCCGCGATGCCTTGTTCCTGTATCAGTTCCACGCGTACGGATTGCCCTACGTTTATGTGGGGGTCGCCATAATTGTCGCCTTCATAGTGACGGTCTATGTCCGCCTCTCCACGCGGTTTGACCAAATCCGCCTTATCAAAGCCACGCTGTTTTTTTTCATGATCACGGCTCTTCTGCTCTGGTGGGCGCTGCGCATCAACTGGGACGCGAGCGGCCTCGTTTACTACATGTGGGCGAATGCTCTCGGCATCATCCTCACCGCGCAGGTATGGACCCTGGTCACCTCGGTGTTGAATGTGGACCAGGCGAAAAGAATGCTTCCTTTCATATGCAGCGGCGGCATCCTCGGAAGCATTCTGGGCGGCGCGATTGCAGCCGGCGGAGTTAAGGCGTTGGGCGCGGATCAATTGACCTTGGCCCCGATTGCCCTGCTGGGCCTATCGTTGCCGATCGTACAGATCCTGGGCCGCCGATACGGGCCTCACCGTCGCAACTCCCAACTGCGAACGGTTGAACCCGCGGAACACAATGACAGCGTCCGAAGCGTGCTCAAGGTGACGATGCGCGTTCGCTACCTGCGGCTCATCGCTCTCCTTTTGTCGCTTTCGGCGATCGTGACCCTGATCATCGATTTTCAGTTCAAGATGGTCGTCCAGGAAGAGTTTCAATCCAAAGACGCCATGGCCGTATTCTTCGGATCCTTCTATGCTTACGTCGGCCTATGCTCGTTCGCTCTTCAATTCTTCGCAGCGTCAAGGATCTTCGAGCGCTATGGCTTGAAGCTGGCTCTGCTCTTCCTGCCCATGACCCTTTTGGGCGGAACTGCGGCATTGCTCGCCTATCCCAGTGTGTTGTGGGCGACGGTCTTTCTAAAGGGCAGCGACGGGGTTTTGCGACCCTCCATCGATCGGTCGACGATTGAAATGCTCTACGTACCGGTCCCCCAGTCGCTCAAAGTTCAGGTAAAAGCCGTTATCGACATGTTGATCCAGCGGTTTTCCGATGGCGTGGGCGGCATCCTCCTGCTCGTCCTGACGCACCTGTTCGGCCTCGGACTTTTTGGCGTTGGGATGGTCAATGTCGTCTTGCTGACCGCCTGGATCTGGATCGCCCGCGAAACCCGTCACGAATATGTCCGAAATTCCCTGGAAGAAGACACGCTGGCAATTTCTTCCCTGCCCGAACGCGAGGTCTCCTAGAACCCATGCCCAGCAAGGGCTTCCGCCTGTCCTCGTTTTCGTATAGACTATCGCAGCAATGTACAAGCTTCTTTTCCTTTGCCTGTTTTTACCGGCGACGTTCCTTGCGGAATCGATGCCGGTTATTCCGACCAACAACGACATTCCCCGATTCCAGATGATCGCGGATGGACTTTATCGAGGAGGACAGCCCGACAAGAAGGGTTTTGAATACCTCAAAAAGCACGGTGTCAAGACCATCATCAATCTGCGCGACGAGAACAACGACGAGGAGTCCTGGGTCGAAAGCCTGGGAATGAATTACGTTCGCATTCCGATGAGCGTCAAACCGTGGTCCAAGATCGATGCCAAGGACATCGCGAAATACATGGAAATCGTGAATGATCCTTCTAACTACCCGATCTTCTTTCATTGCCGACGTGGTGCGGATCGCACCGGCGCAATGGCGGGGTTCTACCGTATCGCCGTTCAAGGCTGGGACGGAAGAAAAGCGTATGACGAAGCGAGAGCCATCGGTATGCGGTGGTGGTACGCGGGACTGAAGGACCAGTTATACGATTTCAAGGGGACAGGCAGGGAAATTGGGGCCCCCAAGTGGACAGTGAGCGATTTCTGAAACCCAAGAAATCGCTCACTGTCCACTTGGGACCCTGTTCACCTGTGGCCTACGAACAACCGCTGGTCGACCCGCAATTGAGGCACTTGTAGCAGGCTCCATTGCGGACCATCAAAGAGCCGCACTCAAAGCACACAGGAGCGTCGCGATCCTCGATATCCACCAAGGCGCCCTTCTTGGGAGTTCTTTCGGTTGAAGGAGTCGCCGTAATGAGTGGCATGGTATGAACTGAAAGATTCGTTAGGGGCGGCTGGTCCACCTGCACCCCCAGCGCCTTGGCTTCTTCGGCGGGCAGGAACTTCGAAGCCAGATACCGGAAGATGTAATCCATGATGGATTTCGCATAGGGAACCTGCGGATTGGATGTGAATCCCGACGGCTCGAACCGCGTATGGCTGAATTTGTCCACCAAAACCTTCAGCGGCACGCCGTATTGCAGAGCCATTGAACAAGTCGTTGCAAAACTGTCCATAACGCCGGACAAGGTCGAGCCTTCCTTCGCCATGACGATGAAGATCTCTCCTGGGGCGCCGTCTTCGTACATACCGATCGTCAGATAGCCCTCGTGGCCGGCGACAGCGAATTTGTGCGTGACGGAATGGCGTTCGACGGGAAGGTGCCGCCGGATCGGCCGATTCTCGACCAATGCCCCGCCCTTCTTCTCGGAACCGCTCGTGCTGAGCGGTTGGGTCCGCTTGGAGCCGTCACGATAAACGGCGACGGCTTTCAGCCCAAGACGCCAGGCTTCAATGTAGGCCTGTTCGATTTCCTCGATGGTCACCTCATTCGGCAGGTTGACGGTCTTTGAAATGGCGCCGGAGATGAACGGTTGAACCGCGCCCATCATTTTCAGGTGCCCCATGTAGTGGATCGAACGGGTTCCGTTCACGGCCTTGAATGCGCAATCGAAAACAGGCAGATGTTCCGGCTTTAGGTTCGGCGCGCCTTCGATCGTGCCCTTCTCATTGATCGCGTCCACAATCGCCTTCACCTGCGGATCGTCGTAACCGAGTCTTCGAAGCGCCAACGGAACCGTGTTATTGACGATCTTGATGGCGCCGCCGCCCACGAGTTTCTTGTATTTGACGAGAGCCAGGTCCGGCTCGATGCCCGTAGTGTCGCAATCCATCATGAAACCGATCGTTCCGGTGGGGGCCAGCACGGTGGCTTGCGAGTTTCTGTAACCGTGCAGAACGCCCAGATTGACTGCGTCCGACCACACGTTCCACGAAGCGTCGTACATTTCCGCGGGAATCCGTGATCGATTGATCCCTTTAACTGAATCGCGATGCATGCGCATGACGTCGAGGAACGGCTTGCGATTGATTTCGAATCCAGCACACGGCCCCATGACGCCGGCGATCTTGGCGGACTGCAGATAAGCTTCACCCGTCATGATGGCGGTGATTGCGGCGGAATATTCGCGGCCGTAGTCGCTGTCGTATGCAATCCCGCGCGACATCAACAAGGCGCCGAGGTTCGCATAGCCCAGGCCCAGCGGCCTGTAATCGAAGGAATTCACTTCAATTTTCTTGGTCGGATAACTGGCGAAGCCCACAATGATTTCCTGAGCCGTAATCGTGATGTCCACGGCTTTGCGGAACCGTTCGATCTCGAACCGTCCGTCCTTGTCCGAAAACTTCATCAGATTCAAGGACGCCAGGTTGCAAGCGGAGTCATCCAGAAACATGTATTCCGAGCATGGATTCGAGGCATTGATCGGCGCCGTGTTTTTGGAAGTGTGCCAACGGTTGACGGTGGTGTCGTACTGCATACCTGGATCGCCGCAGATGTATGCGGACTCCGCGATCTGCCGCATGAGATCCCGCGCCTTGTATTTATCCATGGGCTCACCGTTCCGGATGGCCCGCGTGGCCCAGTCGCCGTCGTTAGCCACAGCGTGCATGAACTCGTCCGTAACCCGAACGCTGTGATTCGCGTTCTGGAAAAAGATGGACGAATAGGCTTCGCCATCGACTCCGCCGCCATAGCCGTTATCCAGAAGCACCCACGCCTTCTTTTCTTCATTCGATTTGCAATTGATGAATTCGACAATGTCGGGATGATCGATATTCAGGATCACCATTTTCGCAGCCCTTCGGGTCTTACCCCCGGACTTGATGACGCCTGCGAACGCGTCGAAGCCTTTCATGAACGACACCGGCCCTGACGCGATGCCCCCGCCCGAAAGCTGCTCCCTCGACGATCGAATCGGCGAGAGGTTGCTGCCCGTTCCAGATCCCCACTTGAACAGCATGCCTTCCGTTTTTGCCAGGTCGAGAATCGAAGACATGGTGTCCTCGACCGAATTGATGAAGCAGGCCGAACACTGAGGCCTTTCTTCAACCCCGCAGTTGAACCACACCGGAGAGTTAAACGCCATCATCTGGTGGACCAGCAAATAAGCCAACTCGTCATGAAAAATACGGGCGTTCTGTTCGCCCGCGAAATATCCGCCTTCCAGTCCCCATCGCGTAATAGTCTTCGCCACCCGTCCGATCAACTGCCGAACGCTGGTTTCCCGCTCGGGCGTTCCTAGCGTTCCATGAAAATATTTCGAAGCCACTATATTGGTCGCCGTCATCGACCAGGACTTCGGGACCTCGACGTTCTTCTGTTCGAAGATCACCTCGCCGGATTCGCTGGTGATTGCCGCCGTGCGGAACTCCCACTCCACCGAATCATAGGGAGACACATCCTCGCCCGTGAAAGTCCTTTGAAACTCCAGTCCTTTTTGGGTTTCGGTCATGTTAACTGCGCCGGCTGCGGCTCTTTCCAGCACTTCCTCTTTCATGAACGCTTCTCCTTAATCTTCGTTGTAATGACCCAAGACCGAGTAGATCCTTTAGAATAAGAGCCCGCAGTTTGTCAACCATATATTGTGCATACTTGATTATATCCCACTACATATCGTTACAAAACGCGTTCTTATTGGAAGGGAATGGGTGTGATCCTATGGCGGGCGAGAGACAGATTAGGTCCGGGCGATGATCAATTTTCGAGCCGCCGAATTTTCCGTCTTTGCGCCCGGCGGATCGTGACGAGAATCATTAACCGTCAATCCACTAGTCCTTCCTTGATGGCGTATCGTGTCAATTCCGCATTGTTTTTCATTTTCAATTTTTCAAGCACTCTCACGCGATAGGTGCTGATGGTCTTCACACTCAAAGCAAGTTCATTTGCGATCTCTGTGACGGTCTTGCCCGACGCGAGAAGGCACATCACCTGATATTCCCGGTCCGAGAGAATCTCATGCGTGGATTTCGTCGGATCCGACTTCAGATCGAGGACCAGCTTTTCCGCCAAAGAACTGCTCACATACTTCCCCCCGCGCACCACTTTTCGAATGGCCTGCACAAGTTTGGCCGGCGCGCTCTCTTTCGTCAGGTAGCCGGCGGCGCCGGCGCGGAGCACGCGGACCGCGTACTGATCTTCGGAGTGCATGCTTAACACGAGCACCGGAAGCTTTGGCGATTCCGAATGAAGTTGTTTGAGCACATCGAGACCCGACTTGTTCGGCATCGAGATATCGAGCAGCACAACATCGCAAGGCTGGCTATTGATGACTTTCACTGCCTCGTGCCCATCAGAGGCTTCGGCTGTAACGGCCATTCCGGGGTTCTCCGCAATGATGCGCTTGAGACCTTCACGAACAACCGCGTGATCATCAACTACCACAACTCTTATCATGCTTTTGTCTCCAACTTGTTTGAAACGGGCTGGCGTCTAGTGGTTGCTCATTAACTAACGTGCTGCATCGAATATCACCTTCCGTTGTGATCTTTCAACATCCATTTTCATCATCATTCGGGATGTGAATCCGCATCACTTCGCTGAAGCAAAGCGCCTTGGATTTTGCAAGATCAACTCGCGTTGCGTTCGAGTACTTGAATCGACGTACATTGAACGTCCTTCGGCGTCAAGCCTGGATCCATTGCACACGCTCACAGGGTGTGACCTACAACGATGAGAGGCAAGCTACATTTTTGCCATCAGCGGCCCTGGAAAAGTGAGGTAGGTATTCCTCTTACTTGAAAAACGGCGAAGCCCCGCCAAGAAGGATCGTTATCACGCGCTGGGTTTTGCGAAGAGGGACTGAACCCTCCACAGGAGTCACGCTGCGGAAATCGAATACGAGTCTCGTCGTTCTTCTGGCGCCAGCTCGCGCGAGCGCTCTCAGCGATTTCATGGCCGGCCGTGTTTGCGGTGGCCCGCAGGCAGTTCAAGCAGGACAATAACGGCGCCCTCAATCTTGTTATCGAGTGTGCGATAAGGCCGCGTACGCATCGAATACCATTTTCCATCCGTGCCCTCAACGTCGAGTTCCAGTGTTTCGAGCTTATCGATGACTCGAGTGATGGTTCCTTTCAAGTCCGTGAACTTCAGGTTTGGCGTAATGTCGGTGATCGGCCTCCCGACGTCTGTAGGAATCAGGTTCATGATCTTCTCCGCCATCGGAGTAAATCGCCGAATGCGGAGATCATTACCGAGCATAACGATCGGAATGCTCACGCTGCTCAGAAGATTGCTGAGATCGTTGTTCACATGGGTGAGCTCATCATTACGGTTCTGGAGTTCTTCGTTGACGGTTGTCAACTCCTCATTCGTCGATTGCAATTCCTCTTTCGCCGTCTCGAGCTCTTCGTTGATGCTCTGCAGTTCCTCATTGCTGGATTGGATCTCCTCATTGGCGGACCGGAGTTCTTCGTTTGTAGTGCGCTGCTCTTCAACAATGGCTTGCAGATAGTCTCGCGTCGCTTCGAGTTCGTCGGCGAGTCTTTTCTCTTCTAATTCCGATTCGGACATCTTGACCCGCTTGGATTTCTTTTCCGACCTCAACGGCGCCTGCACAGCCGGTCGTGAATCTTTCGCCTGCGGAGCGTCCTCAAATACGACAAGATAGAAGCGCTCTTTATCCTGTATGTTCTTAAGGGGAACGATCTCGAAGTTGACGATTTTCAGGCCGCCATTGTGTTCAACATGCAGGCCTTCTTTCCGAATCGCGCTCAGGCGCTTGACTCCTTGAAAGGCCAGCCTCAGCTCGAGTTGTAAGCCGCTCTTCACCATCTTCAGGAGATTCAAGCTCGCATCCCCTGGGGCTGGATCGAGAAAACGGCCAGTTTGTCCGATAAATTGAACGATCTCCATCCTCTCGTTAACAACAACGCACGCCGGAGCATGCTTGGTGATCAAAAGGTGCTCCACGGCCTTCTGCAAGTCCGTACGTGGACGAACTGCGTCCGGTGGACCTCTGCGCTCGTCTTCAGGGATGAAGTGAGGAACGAACTCGACATTTAAAGGCGCCGCGACCGGTTTTTTTGAATAAATTCTGTATTTCTTGTCTATCGATGTGAACAACTCGCCGAAGTTGCCAACGGTCTCCGATGAACCGAGAAAAAGGATGCCGGATGAATTCAGCGCGTAATGGAACATCGGAATGATTCTCTTCTGAAGGACCGGTCCCATGTAGATCATCACATTCCGGCAACTGATCATGTCGAGCCGCGAAAACGGTGGGTCCTTCGCGATATCCTGCTTGGCGAAAACACACATGTCCCGAATCGTCTTGTTGATCTGATATCCGGCTTCCACCTTCTGAAAGAAACGGCGCAGGCGATCCGCCGGCACGTCCATGGCGATGCTTTCGGGGTAGGTGCCGGCGCGGGCCTTTTGAATGACGCTCTCGCTTACATCCGTGGCAAAGATCTGGATCGGCACGCTGTTGGCAGCCTCGCCAAAAAACTCCAAAAGCACAATTGCGAGTGAGTACGCCTCCTCTCCCGTCGAGCAGCCAGGCACCCATATTCGGACGGGGCTGCCTGGGCCTTTGTTCTTCGCCAGATTGGGCAGAGCGGCTTTGCGCAAGACTTCGAATGCTTCCGGATCACGGAAGAAGCCTGTAACGTTGATCAGAAGATCGTTGAAGAGACTTTCAACCTCTTCGGGGTGCTTTCTCAGAACCCGGAGGTAGGCGTCGATCCCATCCACTTTGCGGAGGAACATGCGGCGATTGATGCGCCTCCGGATGGTGCCGGTTTTGTAGTAGCTGAAGTCGACGCGGCTGACATTCTTCAGTATGCCGAAAATCGCACCCAGCGTCCGATCGGCAGGGGCTGGCGCGGCTTCGACCAGATGATCGTCAGGAGCGAACATGTGCGCGTGATCGGCAATACGCTTCAACTCCTTCGCAATCTCATTCGGCGGCAGGACAAAATCGACATATCCCGACGCGATTGCGTTGCGGGGCATGGCCGAGTACCGCGCGGAGTCGTCTTGCGCAAACGTCACGCCGCCCAACGCCTTTATCGCCTGAAGGCCGAGCGTGCCATCGGATGCTGTGCCAGAGAGGATGATGCCGATTGCACGGCTTTGCTGATCTTCGGCCAATGACCGCAGGAAAACGTCGATCGGCATTCGACGGGACCTTTCTGCAGCGCCCTTGCCGATGTGCAGAACGCTTTGAAGGATTGTCAGCTCCGCATTTGGCGGGATGACATAGACGCAATTGGCCTGAACGGTTTGCCCATCCCGAGCCTCGACAACACGCATCCGGGTCCTCTTTGCGAGCAGTTCCGTCAGGATGCTTTCATGCGTCGGTGCAAGGTGCTGAATCAGAACAAAGCCCAGCCCCGTATCGGGCGGAATTGCAGTGAGAAAGTCTGCGAATGCCTCCAGTCCGCCGGCAGATGCTCCGATACCTACGATGGACGTCGGCGCCGAGTCGCGGGTCGACGAACCATGTTCGCCGCCTTGCAGAGTGGCAGCGCGTTTTGAGTTTTTCCCCTTAGAGGGTTTTGCCGGTTCTGATCGTCTTCGGGGCCGTCGCAAGTTGCTCTTCTTAACAGACAAGAGACTTCTCCAGGAAGGGGTTTATTGTGGCTCAGTATTGCTCCAATTTGGAGGAGCATTATCGCTTAACAACATCTTCCGAATCGTAAGGGCCTCTTGCTCCCGGCCGGATGCAATTTCAGCAAACCTCTGCGCGCTCTGTTCACGCCCTTTGGCCGCCGCTTCAGCAGCCAGCCGGCGCTCGAGAGCGGCGCTTTCTTCCAGAACACGCACCGCCGACCAAAGCGCCGCCTCGATCGTATCGGAATATTGGACACGCATGCCATCCACTGAAAACGCATGGCCGACGCGGCAGCGAAAACGGAGAACCTCACCTTCTTGCAGCTCCCAAAGGCTTCCCTGGCATTCCGGGCACGTAAATGTCGACGGGCGGCCCAGAATGCGTTCGTCCTCGATCATTTTTTCGCCTTCCGGCGATTGCGCTTCTCCGTCCAGCTCCGCCTGGCGGCCGGAATCGGACGGCGTCCAGGGCTCGTCAATCAAACTGAGTATTTTCGGGCCGATTTCGGCTGCCGGCAAAATAAAGTCGACAGCCACATTGCGGAGCGCGCTCAAGGGCATCGCATCGAACGCCGCTTCCTCGGGATCCTGAATGATCGCGACTCCGCCTTCAGATTTGATGATCTGAAGGCCTGCGGTCCCGTCGCCGAGTAAACCGGAAAGGACAATTCCCAGCACACGGCGGCCATAGGCGCGCGCCGCCGTTCGAAACGTCGCGTCGATCGCCGGGCGCTGCCGGTTTTCCCTGGGACCGCGTGTGAGATGGAGGCGTCCGGGCTCGATCAACATGTGATGATCGGGAGGGGCGACGTAAATTCGGCCCGGTGCGATCGGCATATTATCCGCAGCCTCAATCGCCGTCAGCGACCCAGCCCCATCCAATATGCCCGGCAAGACCGAAGGCGTCAGCGGCGAGGTATGCCTCACTACGAAAAGCGCGGCAGGCATGTCGGCGGGCAACCTTCGCACAATGCCTCTTAATACCTCCAACCCGCCCGCAGAGGCGCCGATCACGACGATGTTCGGCACGATCGCTCCTTCATCCGATGATACGCCTAGTTGAGATGCCCGCGAATGCGCGCCAGACCCTGCGCTGCGGGTATGTAATCGGGCCGCTCCGTCAGCGCCAGCCGATACTGCTCTTTCGCATGAAGCCAATCGCGTTTAGCTTCGTATGCGCGCCCCAGATTCATATGCGGGTAACAGTAGCTTTCGTATCTCGGCGCTTGAAGCGCTCGATGGAACCACGGAATCGCCTCGTCAATTTCACCCTTCTGCAGCAAGTAGGCCCCGATGTCGTTGTATGGATTTCCAAACGTCGGATCCACGTCGATCGCTTTGCGGCACTCCGCTATCGCGTCGTCGATCCGCCCCATGAAACTGTAAGTCCAACCCAGAAACGTGTAGGCCTCTGCGGTCGGATACACGTCGATGGACTTTTTATAGAGCCGGACTGCGTCTTCCAGATCGCCCTTCACCTGGCATTCGTGCGCCTCGTGAAACAGACGAACGGCTTCCTGTCTTCGGCTTTCTTCATCCATGTCGTGATCTGTGGATCAAACGAAATCGAGTTGAACCTGTTTCGGAATGATTCGACTGGCATGCGCCTCTTCCAGAAGTCGCCGCACCGCCTGCCGGCCTTCGTCCCCATAGTCGAGCGTCAGTTCGTTCACATACATTCCGACAAACCGGTCTGCTTGGTGTGCATCCAGGCCGCGCGAAAACTGAATGGCGTATTCCATCGCTTCTTCGCGATGATCGAGCGCATAACGAATGCTTTTCCGGATGTCATCCGACACCTGCCGCATCGTCGCAGCGCCAAGCTCGCGCTTGATGACGTTTCCGCCCAAAGGCAGCGGCAGGCCTGTCCTTTCGAGCCACCACTCGCCGAGATCGATCACTTTGTGAAATCCCATTTGCCGATAGGTGAGCTGCCCTTCATGAATGAGCAACCCCGCGTCCACGTTCCCTTTTTGAACCTCATCAAGAATCTTGTCGAAGGACATCACTTCGTATTTGAGGTTGGGCTCGAACAATTTCAACGCAAGAAACGCCGTCGTCAACTCGCCGGGAACCGCGACAGTCTTTTCGGAGAGGTTCTTGGCCTGCATCGGCTTCCCCGAAACTACGATCGGTCCGTAGTTTCTGCCCATACTGGCCCCGCATGACAGCAAGGCGTACTTGTCGGCCATATACGCGTAAGCGTGAAAGGAGACGGCGGAGACATCGAAGAATCCTTCGAGCGCCTTGCGGTTCAGTGTTTCAATGTCGCTGAGTTGGTGGATGTAGTTCAGATCGCCGGTGTCGATCTTCCTGGTGGCCAGAGCATAAAACATGAATGCGTCGTCCGAATCCGGGCTATGGGCGACGTGAATATCTCTTTTCAATTACCAGACCTTCCTTAGGAAAAAATTCTTCGAAACTTCTGTCAACATGGCCCAATAAGAATACCTCAGGCTGTCGTGAATGAAGCAGACATGGGTGCACCAGCACTGGTCGCATGCGATCTGCGCAGGTTCGTTCTTTCGCGCCGAAGTCTCCCAAAACACTTTCATGTCCATGTCGAAATCTCGCAGTTGGCCCAGTGGCTGGCGCATCTCGCACGCGCGCACCCTCCCGTCATAGTCGATAACTGCGGATGTCTCACCGGCCGTGCATGGCATAGCCCATTGTTGGGGTTCCTTGATATTTTCGAATTGCGTTCGATGATGAAACGTCAGCACACCGACATAGACCGCCTTCTTAAACCACCTGATCAACCGATTCGAATCGTCGAACATGCCCTCTGCATATCTCCACTGAACGTCGGCGATTTCTGGATAGATTCGGCGGAGCTTCTCCGAATCCACTCCCTTCAATTCCGGATCCTTGGCGTTTCCGCGTATCAGGTTGAAGTAGTGGCCGTCCACAAGGCGCTCAGACTGAATCCACTCGGCGAGAGGCACGATCTCGCCCACATTGTCGCGCGTGATGACGGTATTGATGTGCACAATCAGCCTGAGGCCGAATTGCGGCTTCAGTTTTCGGAGAGTTCGCGCGGTCTCGACGGCTTTGTCGAAGTTGCCGGGAACTCCCCGCATGAAATCGTGAGAATCCCGCAAACCGTCCAGTGCGATGTTCACGTGCAACTCGAGATTCGGGTTGACCGTCAGACAATGCTCGACGATTTCATGCATGCGGTATGGCTTGAGCCCGTTCGTAGGGAGGTTGATATAGCGCACTCCGTTGTTGCGGACGAAGAGATCAATGATTTCCGGAAGCTCTTTCCTGAGCGTCGGTTCTCCGCCGCTGAACCACAGGTCTGTAAACTGCGGCGTTCGCTCGGAAAGCCTCTCGATCTCTTCCCATGACAGATCACCGCTTCTGTTCAACTCGTTCCAGTAGAAACACGTCTCGCAGGTCGCGTTGCAATGCGATGTCACAAAAAAAATGATCGTATTCAGCTTTCGTTGGCGCTTGAGGCGCCAAGGACGCGGGTCTCGTTTGGTGAAACCAATTTGTAGCGTATCTGTCGCCATACGATCTCGTCACCGAAGGCCGAGCGAATCATGTTGTACAAGAACAGGAGCGCAACGATCGGCGGACACAGGATATAAAACCACCGGAACTTCAACAAGGAAGGATCCGACAGAACGGAGGAAACAGCGGAAAGCCGAACCCAGGCCTTGACTGCAGCGAGCAAAAAGATAGTGAAGGCGAGCGCCGCCGGCGCAGCGCCGCCGGTCAGGATCAGTCCCCAGAAGGCAATATTAAAAATGAGTTGAGATCCAAAGGCGACACGCCACAGCAACGGGTGATAGATTCGCGTTATCAGAATTTGACGCGTCGTAAATTCCAGCAGCTCTGGCCATGTGCACGCGCCATGCGAGGGAACCAGACATGCCGGCGTAAAAATAATAGGCAACCCGTTGCGCGCGGACGCGCGCGTCACGGCGTAGTCGTCGCTGAGCGCCCCCTTCCAGGCTTCGCGCACTCCGATGCGATCGAATGTCTCGCGGCGCATCGCCATGGAGCCGCCCCAGGCAAAGTTGCGCTTGTGATCCGACAACATACCGACGGCGGATGCGTTCCACGCCGAACGTAGAAGAGTCGGAAGATCAGCTTTCACCGCCGTATACCAGCGATAACCTGTCGCGACGCCGCGACCCGCATCAACAGCAGCGACCAGATGTGAGAGCCAATGATTCGGATAGCGGGCATCCGAATCGCAAAAAGCGTAAATGGCGGCATCGTCACCCGCGTGGTCGACGGCATAAAAAAGGTTGTGAACCTTCTGCCCGCAGTCCAACGCTTTGCCAGCGATCAGGACGTCATTGACGCCCATCTGCCGGAGAACGGAATAAGCGATGTCGTCTTCCGATTCAACGACGAACTTTACGGCGAAGTTTGGATAATCCTGCTCCAATAACGACCGGGCATTCTTCTCAAATTCCGGATCCAGCCCTTTGCACGGACAAAAAACGACGACCCGATCCCGGCTCCTGAGCTCCGGCCTGAAACCGCGCATGTGGCGCGCCGCTCGGAAGCCATCCAGGAGCGTAATCAGGCCCTGCACGATGGCGAGAATCGCAAACGCGTAAATCAGCTCAATCCCAAATCCGCTCAAGAATCCATCCCGAAAAATGGCGAAGGCCGGCCCGGAACAGTCTCGGACGGCCGGTTACTTGGCGAATTGCCGCTCCCAGCAATCTTTTCCCGCGCCATGCTCGCGCCCATCGTTCCTCATAGTCCGCCCGCATTTGTCCGTAACTTTTCCCTGCGCGGATGCCTTGCGCGACAACCTCGGCAGCGACGATTCCACAATCCAGTGCATGACGCATGCCTTCACCACAAAACGGGTCCACCATGCCTGCCGCGTCGCCAATCGCGATGTAGTCGCCAGCCTTTCGTTCATAGGCGAGGGGGCCGGTAACCAGACAATCCGACCGGTCCGTATATGGCGCGAGCCTATCCTTGGACAGAAGGTAGCAATGATTCGATCGTCCTTCTTCGATCGAAACAGCTCCGCCGTATCCCTGTTCGGAAAACCAAAAATCCAGCACCGACCCTCGGTCCACCGGCTCGTCGAACTGCACACCAAATTGTCCGGACGGCCGGCGGCGCGTAAATCGGCTGAGTTTTCCGGACGCATCGATGACCGCTCCACATTCAACCTTTCCAAAGGACGCCGCAACGGAGAATCCTTTCGATGTCTTCTCGACCCGCGTCACTGCCGTTCCCTGCAGCACGTGCGGTGTGCGAGCAACGATCTCATCGAGTTTGAAACGAGAGATTCCCAGTCCAGGCTTCGGGAATGGCATTACGACCTCAACATTGCCGCTTCGCACGCGTGCGGATGTGATGAGGGTCGCTCCTGCGCGCCGGACGTCTTCAAGCAGGTCGAGACGGTCCAGGCGCTCCACGCCCCCCGGGGAAAGAAACCCGCCACACACTTTACGGCGAGGAAACCGGTCGCGCTCGAAAGCAACGGCGTTGATCCCGCGCCGCACCAGTTCACGCGCGCAAGTCGCCCCGGCGAGGCTTCCGCCGATAATGACGACGTCATATCGATTCATTTTTCAGCAACCATCACCAGGCGATAAGGGAAACTTCGGTGCACCGTGGCGGCAATGTTCGCCTCTCGGGCAATGCGCAAAAGATCTTCGGGCTTGAAAGCGCGCTGCACAGAAACCGGACCATCATGCCGCACCATCGCGCTTTTGCTGAATAGCGCGGAAAGAATCCGGATTGAGTGATAGGCCGCCGGATGCCGATGAAGGTCGTTCACCAGGACCAGACGCCGGGCCACTCGCCACATGTCTCGCAGAACGCGAACGCAGTCTTCATCCGACAGGTGGTGGAAAAACAACGATGCCATGACGACGTCGAACGTGTCGTTTCGAAACGGCAACTGCAGCGCATCGCCCTGGACCGGAGTCGAGCGGGCGGCCAATTTGAGACCTTGTGCATTCAGGTCGAGTCCGACTACGCGATGCGGACTCCGCCGCACCAACGCGTCGCCAATGTCGCACGCGCCGGCGGCCACATCAAGAATCAGCATGCCGCTCGAAGCCGGCAAAAAACGCTCGATGGCGCGGATGCCCCCCAGTCGCTTGTTGATGACGGCCAGTTCTTTGTACGCGGCCGCAAACTCGGCGGTGGGACGCGTCATGTCGTCCATCAACTCTGTTCTTTCGAGGCGCTGGGCAAATGTGATCATCTACGAAGATTTCCCAGAACGAGCGCCGAGTTCTTCGACCCGAAGCCGATGCAGTTCGCCAACGCATACCGTACATGTTTCTTTCGGGGAGTTTGCGGAACGTAGTCGAGGTCGCATTCCGGATCGGGATCTTTGAGATTCAATGTAGGTGGAATGACGTCCTCCCGCAGGGCGAAAAGCGTCGCGCTAATTCCCGCGGCGCCACTTGCACCCTGCGGGTGTCCGATCATCGATTTGGTTGCGCTCATTGGAATACGTCTGGCGTGCTCGCCAAAACAAAGCTTGATCGCGCGGGTTTCGATGCGATCGTTCAGTTCCGTCGACGTCCCGTGCAGATTGACGTAATCGATATCCGCAGGCGTTAACCCGGCGTCGGACAACGCCAGCCCCATTGCTCGTGAAGGCTCAATTCCGGATTCGTCGAGCCTTACGCGATGGTGCGCATCGCAAGTCGAACCATAGCCGAGAATCTCGGCATAAATCGGAGCGCCTCGATCCCTTGCGGACGCTTCTGTCTCAATTACGTAGACCCATGCTCCCTCGCCGAGCACAAACCCATCACGATCTCTGGAAAACGGCCGCGACGCCAACTCCGGTGCGTCATTCCACGATTCCGTGAGTATTCGCATCAAGCAAAAACCCGCCAGTATTCCCGGGGCGAGCGGAGCATCGGCCCCGCCGGTGACCACAATGTCCGCCAGTCCGCTCATGATGGTCTGACAGGCATAAAACAACGCATCCGTAGAACTCGTGCAGCCTGTGGAGACAACGTGACTTGGGCCATGCAGTCCAAATCGCATGGATATTTCGCTGCTGAGCGTCCCTATGGTCGAAGTCGGAATCGTATATACGCTGGCCTTCTTCGGTTCTCCGTTGTACCAGTGCGCATATTGCCGTTCGGTGAATTCGAGCCCTCCACCCCCGCTGCCCAGAACCACGGCAATACGCCGTCGTTGATCCAGGGTGAGCGTCTCGGGATTCAGTTTCGCATCCTCGAGAGCCTCTCGCGCCGCCGCAACGGCAAGCGCCGCCGTTCGAGAAACGTGCTGACGCTCTTTCGCGGAAAAGATTAGAAGAGGATCGGGGCCGTGTACTTGTCCTGCGATCTGAACGGCGAAAGAAGAAGGATCAAATGAAGATATACGGCGGACGCCGCTGCTCGCGTTGCGGAATCCGTTCCATAGTTCGGAGCGGCTGGAGCCCAATGGAGTGAGACATCCAAAGCCGCTGATCACGATTCGACCGGAACAAACGTTTCGGGTCCGAACAAAGCTCACGAGAAAATCATACACTTCCTATAAAGGACTGCAGGGTTTCTGCCGATATGAAGCTTGAGTGAAACCCATATGGAGATAAACCCTATTCCAAACCTGATCCGGACGCTCGAACTGGATCGTCGGGAGAACGACAAGCGGGATTCGCGGAAACGTCAGGACCGCCGGCCGAAGGACAACGCCAAGGCCGCCGCGGTTTATACGCCGGATGGAAAGCTGATGCCGGAAGAAGGCCCGCGAATCGACATCATCGCCTGAGGATTTCCCGCCTGCTCATTCGACGCTCCTGGACGCCTTCGCTTCAGACGCATCCCTTTAACACAATTCCGCCATTTATACGCAATTGACTTTGGGCGCCCCAACGGATACTGTAAATTTTTTCGGAGGGGTCATGGGGGCGAATACTGTCGAGATCACGGATACCAATTTCGAATCCGAAGTGTTGAAATCCAACACCCTGGTTTTAATCGACTTTTGGGCAACCTGGTGTGCGCCGTGCCGGGCGCTCGCACCGACTATAGACGCCATAGCGGACGAATACAAAGGTCGCGTCAAGGTCGGCAAACTCGACGTGGATTCCAATGGCTCCACTTCCGCGCGTTTCAATGTTCGCGGCATTCCCACACTGCTGGTTTTCAAAGACGGTCAAGTGAAAGAACAGATCGTCGGCGCAGTCGACAAGAGCGTTATCGCAAAGGCGCTCGACAAGCACCTTTAGACTCCGGATCACACTTTGGGAAAATCAGAGCTACAATTCCGTGCTCGTCAGGCCGCCGGCAAAGTGCGCCGCTTTTTCCGGGCAAATATCTACACACGAGAGAACGATCGATTGCTGGCGCGCCGCGAAGGCGAATGCACACGGTGCGGCGCATGCTGCAAAATTCTATTTCGCTGCCCTTTCCTTATAGAGGACGCCGAAAACCAGTACAGGTGCGGCATATATGGCGAGCACTTCAACCAATGCCGCATCTTTCCTCTGGCTCCTAAGGATCTCGAGGAAATCGACGAACCTTGCGGCTATACATTTAAATGAAGCAGACTCTGGCGGTCGTCGGTTTTCAATGGGGCGATGAAGGAAAGGGGAAGATCGTCGATATCCTTTCGGAGCGCTTCGATTGCGTCGCGCGTTACCAGGGCGGCCACAATGCCGGCCATACGATCAGCGTTGGAAATCGACGACACGTTCTGCACCTGATTCCCTCCGGCATCTTCCATCCGCATATCCAATGCGTTATCGGAGGAGGGGTCGTCCTCGATCCGTTCGCTCTCATCGAAGAATCCCAGGCTGTCGAGAAGCTCGGCGTCACCCTACATGGCCGCCTGTTTGTGTCTAATCGCTGCCACCTGATTCTTCCCTATCATCGCGTCCTCGAGGCCGCGGTCGAACTGAAGCTGGGCGAGCGGAAGA
>CAZIPZ010000073.1:0-15250 GCA_964541075.1 uncultured Solibacteraceae bacterium
TGCAGAACAGGCTCTTGTCTCCGATCGCCGAAATCACCAACCGCGTGTTGAATGCATACGCAACGGAGAATGGATTTACGGTCGTGTTCGATGTTTCAAGCCAGGCGAGCAATATCGTTTTTGCGCAGGACATCGCCGACATCACCACGGAAGTCATCCGTCGAGTTGATGTAGAACTGGCCAAAGAAGCGGCCAAACCTGCGGCAAAACCCTAAAGGGAAAATCGGAAGGGAGATCGCGACACCGGGGAAAATCAGGGACAGACCCCAATTTCCGTAGTTCAGAAATTGAGGTCTGTCGCCGATTTTCCCCCCGATTTCCCCGCCACCCATCCAAATCCCAATGGAAATGCGCATCGCAGAGATCATGCGCGTGCTGCCGCACCGCTATCCGTTCCTGCTCGTCGACCGTGTCATCGAGGTGGATCCCGACAAACGGATCGTTGCGCTCAAAAATGTCACCATCAACGAACCGTTTTTCGCCGGGCATTTCCCAGACTCTCCGGTTGTGCCAGGCGTCCTTACCATCGAGGCCATGGCTCAAGCCGGCGCCATACTGGGCTTGCTCGACAAGAATGCGGATCTTAGCAAGACGCTTGTGTACTTCATGGGTATTGATGAAGCCCGGTTTCGACAGCCGATCGTTCCCGGCGACCAAATGCGCATCGTCGTCGAGGTGATCCGGCGGAAGACTACCGTGTGGAAGATGAAGGGTGAGGTTTACGTCGGTCCTGAACTGGCAGCGGAAGCCATACTGCTCTCGTCTGTAGGTCTTCGGCCTTGAAATCCATAAACGCATGATTCATCAGACCGCGATAGTCAGTTCTGAAGCGTGGCTTGGCGCCGACGTGTTTGTCGGACCGTATTGCCGGATCGGGGAGCGTGTGCGCATCGGCAACGGGTGCAAGCTGGATTCGCACGTCATCGTCGAAGGACCGACGGTGATCGGAGAAAACAACCGGTTCTTTCCGTTTTGCACGATCGGGCTCCAGCCTCAGGACCTGAAGTTCCATGGCGAGGAAACCTTTCTCACAATCGGGTCGAACAACGTTTTTCGCGAATACGTCAATATTCATCGCGGGACTCAAGCCGGCGGCGGCCACACGCGCATCGGATCACACAACTTTCTAATGGTATATGTTCATGTCGCTCATGACTGCATTCTGGGAGACCACATTATTATGGCGAATGCCGCGACATTGGCCGGCCATGTGACGATTGAGGATCATGCCACCATCGGCGCCTTCTCCGGAGTTCATCAGTTCTGTCGTGTCGGCGCTCACGGTTACGTTGGCGGCTACAGCGTTGTTACAAAGGATGTCCTTCCATACTCCAAGACTGTCAGCGAGCGTAACACTCATGCCTTCGGCGTGAACACCATTGGCCTCGAGCGCAAGGGGTTCACCCCTGAACAAATTGGCAACATCAAAGCAGCGTTTCGCTTGCTGCTTCAATCGAAACTCAACACGACTCAGGCTGCCGAAGCGATACGGGCAGGAGTGATCGCTCCGGAAGTTCGTGTCATCCTGGATTTTATTGAGACCTCCAGCCGTGGAATCATCAAATAAATACGGCCTTATCGCCGGGAATGGAAAGTTTCCGTTTCTCGTTCTCGATGCCGCTCGCAGCCAGGGGATCGAAATGGTCGTTGCTGCGATCAAAGAGGAAACGTTTCCCGAAATCGAACAACATGCCAGCACCGTTCACTGGATGTCGCTCGGGCAGCTCGGAAAATTGATCAAGACGTTCAAGGCTGAAGGTGTGAACCGCGCCATTATGGCCGGTCAGGTCAAGCACAAGCAGATCTTCAGCTCGATCGTTCCGGATCTTAAAATGATCCAGTTGCTGGCGAGCCTTGCAACCAAGAATACGGACTCGCTGATTGGCGGAGTCGCCCGCATGCTCGAGAAAGAAGGGATTCAGCTCGTCGAATCGATAGCGTTCCTGAAGCCTCTGCTGCCGCAGGCCGGTGTGCTCACCCGCCGCGCCCCGACGGATGAGGAAGAGCGGGATCTCCAGTACGGTCGACGCCTGGCGCGTGAACTGGGGCGGCTGGATCTTGGTCAATGCGTTGTCGTTGCTGATGGCGCGTGCGTCGCGCTTGAAGCCATGGAGGGCACGGATGCCGTAATGGAAAGAGCAGCCTCACTTGTGAACGGCAAGCCTCTCAGGGTCGTCAAGCTGGCGAAGCCGAATCAGGATCTACGTTTCGATGTTCCAGTGATTGGACCTGCAACTGTACGCCTGATGGCCCGCCTGAATTTCACCGCCCTGGCAATCGAAGCGGACAGGACGCTTATGATCGATCGCGACGAACTGATTCGGGAAGCGGACTCCAACAATATCGTCATCATCGCCGTGGAGTAAATCAGGAATACTTCTTATGATAAAGGTCGCCGTCGTCGGTGTTGGACACCTCGGCAAACAACACGCGCGGATTTATGCCGAATTGGAGGGCGTCGAACTTGTCGGCGTCGTGGACGTTTTAGGCGCGCGCGCTGCGGAAATCGCCGCACAATACCATACCGAGGCGTACACGGATTATCGCGAACTTTTCGGCAAAGTGGACGCTGTAAGTCTTGCTGCGCCGACCGTTGACCACGCCCGAATCGGGGCCGACCTGCTGTCGCACGGCATCGACGTTCTGGTTGAAAAACCGATTGCATCTTCCATCAGCGGGGCGAAATCGCTCATTGACGCCGCCGCCGCGAACCAAAGAATCCTGCAGGTCGGGCATGTTGAGCGCTTCAATCCGGTTATCACCATGGCCCTGGACGCCGCAACCCGTCCCCAGTTTTTTGAGATTCACAGGCTTGCCGTATTTTCGCCGCGAAGTCTGGACATTGACGTTGTCCTCGATTTAATGATTCACGACATTGATATTGTGCTACGGATGGTTTCGTCACCCGTACGCGAGGTTCGGGCTGTCGGGATTCCGGTGCTGTCGAAGAAGGCGGACATTGCGAACGCCAGAGTGGAGTTCGAGGACGGATGCGTTGCAAACCTTACGGCCAGTCGCGTCAGCTTCGAAAAAATCCGAAAATTGCGATTCTTCCAACCTCACGATTATGTCTCCGTCGATTACGCGAGCCAGAAAGGAACCATGGTTTCGCTCAGGATGGGTCGGGTTGCCGAACGCAAGCTCGAGCCCGAATACAAGGAGCCGTTAAAAGCGGAGCTGGAAGCATTTACGAATTCCGTCCGAACCCGTCAAAAGCCCGCAGTATCTGGTGAAGACGGGCTTCGAGCCCTCGAATTGGCGATGCGCATAAACGCTGCCATCACCGAAAGACTTATGTTAGCTTGACGGTAGACGATCAATGCTGTTCGAATCCAACCTGAAGACGGAGCCAGAGCGGCGTCGAGCTCCGACGTTGCTGATTTCAATAGCCATACATCTGCTCCTCATTGCTGTGATCGTTGCCAATCCAGAGTTTTTGCGCTCCGCGCCGAAGCGGATTATCCGTATTGCCGGCCAGGATTACGATCTCAGCAAGAATCAGCTCACGGAACTGGTCAATCCACCTTCGCCTACGTCACAGCCGAAGCCGCCGGCTCAACAGAATCAACCGCCTTTGGTTCAGCCTCCGCAGCCTGAGGTTCGTGCAACACCCCCTCCGCCTCCTCCGCCACCACCACCGCCGCCGCCAGCCGTGATCAGTCCTGACGACGTGATCGCCGAGGGGGCAAGACCGGATGGAACTCCTCGCGCATCGCATGGAGACACTACCGAAGCTGCTCGGAATGGGTCCGACGGGCCTCCAGACATCTCAAAGCCTGCGGAGACTGCCCCGCCGAAACAGGCGGAACGAGGCCGCACACAGATTGCGCAGAATACGAATCCGGGAGCTCTCCATTTGCCGAACCTGATGGACAGCGCGGGCAAGATCGTTGATCAGTCCATTCAGGACTCACGAAGGAAGTTCGGACAGGGGGGCCGCACCGGCATACCGAGCGCGCCAGCTCAAGAGGATCCGAATTTTTCGACCGAGGAACCAACGATCCTTTCCGACACAAGGGGATACGATTTTGGTCCCTACATGAATCAGGTCGTCAACCGCGTTCGTGTGAATTGGTATTCGCTGATTCCGGAAATTGCAAGATTAGGCCGAAGAGGCCGTGTAGTGATCGTCTTCACAATCGCCGAGAGCGGGGCCGTGCAGGATCTTCGCCTCGTTGCGAATTCCGGGGCTGACCCGCTCGATAGGGCGGCAATGGGCGCCATTACCGCATCGAATCCCTTTCAGCAATTGCCGGCGAACTTCGACGGCGATCACCTCGTCCTTCAGTTCACCTTTCTTTACAACCTGAAATGAAAAAGTTCTTTCTGCTCGGCGCGCTTGGCGTGCTGCTCCCTGTGTTCCAGACAGAACCTGTTGTTCGCATCGGCCTCAACCAAAATGCGACAAACGTGGTTGTTCGTTCTTCAGAAACTTTTGCCGTCCAGCAAAACCGAACACGCACGGCGCGGTTCACCACAATTGTGTCCGTTGATCCAGGTTCAGCAAACCGCGCTGTGACCAAGAGCGACTTGCAGCGGCGCATGCTTGTGGAACTCGATGGTGGAAAACTGCTCGTTCTTCCAATGGGGACAAAGGTGCGCATGACGGGACCGTCACGCCTGCAGACGGAGAACGGTCGAACGTATCGCGGCGTCATCGAAGTTTCTGGGAATTCTCGAGACAGTCTGACCATCGTCAATGAACTTCCGATCGAGGAATACCTCCTGGGAGTAGTGCCAAACGAACTGAGCCCGACGACGTTCAGCCAATTGGAAGCTTTGAAGGCGCAGGCAGTGGCCGCCCGGACCTACATCGTCAGAAACATGGGGCAGTATCGGAGGGAAGGATACGATATTTGCGACACAGATGCGTGCCAGGTCTATTTTGGCGCCGGGACCGAAGACCCACTCTCGAGTCAGGCAGTGGCGGAGACTCGCGGCATGGTCGCGACCTATAACGATCAGCCGATTAATGCACTTTACAGTTCAACATGCGGTGGGCGCACCGAGAACGTCGAAAACATCTTCGATGAAAAGCTTCCATACTTGGTTTCGACCATATGTGAATACAAGCATCCCGATCCGCTTCGATTCTCTGCCTCGCGCGTGGTCCCGGACTGGAGAGATGCGGTTTTGTCTATCGCTGGTGTTTCGAACTTCACCGAAGCCCGTCGCTTTATGGGTTTGCAGGGAGAAGGGGAGCCGGAATCCATGGACATCCGCGTGCTGGCCCCTTTCATACGCCGCAACTTCTATCCGCAAGTTCGCACGGACTCGGATGAAAGGTTCCTGGCGGAGCAGGGTATTCTCACTCCGAATGTCCAGCTGAGAGACATTCTGTTCCGCCTGATAGATAAGAAGGGTGCATTTGAATGGCAGCAAGGGGTCCTGGTGGCTTGGGATGGGCAGGTCATGAAACTGTTGGTGAACGGCCAGCCCAGGGAATTTCGTCTTAATGCGGATGCACCCGTTTATGAACGCGTCGGCGACGAACGGATGGGAATCAAAGACGGTTCCTGGATTGGCGGCGAGTTGATCGATTTTCGCGCCGTCGAAGGCGCGATTCAAATGTTGGTATACCGCATCAACTTTGCGAATCCCGCCGCCGACCGCTATTCCCGCCTTGCCATCTGGCAAGCCCGCCGGTCGAAGCAAGAGTTGGAAACGGCGCTTCGTCCTTTGAACATCGGCGAACTCCGCGACATTCGCGTCATCGAGCGTGGTCCATCCGAACGCCCGGTCAGCACAGAACTGATTGGCGCGCGAGGGCGGCAGGTGGTTCGCGCGCTTCGCCTTCGAAATCTACTGGGATTGCGGGACAGCCTCTTCTACTTCGATGCCGAACGCAATGCCTCCGGTGAGTTGCTGGGCATTACGTTTTATGGAAGAGGATGGGGACACGGTGTGGGGATGTGCCAGGTTGGCGCATATGGGATGGCTCTCGATGGCGCCACTTATGAGCAGATTCTGAAGAAGTACTACGCGGGAATTGAGATCAAAAAACTCTATTAGGAGCTTTTCAGCTCGGAATGAGCAGATGCCACGATTATCGCCACCAACTGTTGATGACGACGTTTTGGGCGGGCAGCGGCCGGCGACGGAGGACGGGACAAGCGGCCCCGGATTACGCACTCACCGGATGCATCCGGTCATTGCGATTGTCGGACCGACGGCGAGCGGTAAAACGGACTTGGCGCTGTACGTCGCCCAACAGTTCAATGGCGAGATCATCAACTATGACTCCGTTCAGGTCTTCCGGCGCCTGAACATTGGCGCTGCAAAGCCGACGCTTCACGAGCGAGCCCGCGTTCCACACCACATGATCGACATTCGTGAACCGACCGACGTTTTCACCGCCGGCGACTATCAGCGCGAAGCCCGGGAGGTTTTGGGAGAGGTTCGCGGTCGTGGACGCGTGCCTGTGCTTGTCGGCGGGACCGGCCTCTACTTGCTCGCCCTGACGGACGGATTGTTTAATGGTCCGCGCCGTTCTGTTTACTGGAGGAACCGGCTGGAAATGCTTGCCGAGCGACGCGGCCGTGAACACCTGCATTGCGTGCTGGCGCGCCTGGATCCGGCGGCCGCGGCGAGGATCGCCCCCCGGGACAAACCCAAAATCATCCGCGCTCTGGAGGTCCGGCTGGAAACGGGTAAAGCGCTTTCCAAGCATCTGGAGGTGCAGCCTCGCCAGCCTCTAACCGGTTTTAAGGTTTGTACAATCGGCCTGAACGTCCATCGAGCCGAGTTGAATCGCCGCATTGACGAACGCGTTGTCCGAATGTTTGAAGCCGGATTGGTCGATGAAGTGAGGTCATTGCTGGCCGAAGGAATTCCACCCAGCGCTAAGCCTTTCGAAGCCATCGGATACCGGCATGTTCTGGCAGAATTAAATTCCTGTAACCCGGAAGAGGAAACGATTCGTATTATTCAGCGTGATACGAGACGATACGCCAAGCGTCAAATGACTTGGTTTCGCAAACAACCGAATGTTTCGTGGTTTGATGGTCCCGGAGATAGCGACGAAATAAAAGAAAGGGTCCATCAGTTCCTTAAACCTTTACTCACTTTTTAGGGAGTTCCTATGGAAAATAAAACGGCCACCCAGAACATCCAGGATGTCTATCTCAATACGGTTCGCCGCGACAAAGCGCCAGTCACAGTTTTTCTCATTAGCGGTGTAAAATTGATTGGGAAGATCCGAGGATTCGACAAATATTCGGTCATTCTAGAAGCGAACAACCAAGAGCAATTGATTTTCAAGCACGCCATTTCGACAGTTACCACGGCGAAGGTTTCATCCGCCCCGCCCCCACAAAGTGTCGCCGGAGAGCGATCCTAACGCGTTAATGGAAAGCGCGATACTAGTAGGGTGTAACACACTTGATGAACTGCGTGAGCTGGCTGTAACCGCCGGCGCTCGCGTCATTGATGAAGTGACCCAACGCCGCCTTCGTCCGGATCCTGCAACTTATATCGGCAAGGGCAAAGTCGACGAACTGCGGGAACAGGTCCTGATCGAAGGCGTGGATCTCGTCATCTTTGACGACGACCTCTCCCCTAGCCAATTGAAGAATCTGGAGGAGGCCCTGAACGTCAAGGTGGTTGACCGAACAGGTCTGATCCTGGACATCTTCGCCAAGAGAGCGCGCACTAAAGAAGGAAAGCTGCAGGTGGAGCTCGCACAGCTGACTTACAGGCTGTCCAAGCTTGCCGGATACAGCGGATACTTGTCCCGGCTCGGTGGCGGCATCGGCACGAGAGGACCGGGCGAAACGAAATTGGAAATGGATCGACGGCAGCTCCGGCATCGCATCAGCACCCTGAAGCGTGACATCGAGCAAATCCGCAAACATCGCCAGCTTCTGCGAGATCGCCGCCGCCGCGATCAGCTTCCCATGGTTTCGCTGGTCGGTTACACAAACGCGGGCAAATCGACAATCTTCCGCGCGCTATCTAAAGAAGACACACTGGTGTCGAAGCGATTGTTTTCAACCCTCGACACCCTGGTTCGCCGAATTCAGTTGGGTGGTAATTTCCCGGTTCTTGTGTCCGATACCGTAGGCTTCATTCGCAAACTTCCCCACCAATTGGTGTCGGCGTTTAGGGCGACGCTGGAAGAGGTTGTTGAAGCTGATCTGATCCTGCACGTGATCGACGTTTCGGATCCGGACCGCGACGAGAAACGAACGGTCGTTCTGGACGTCTTACGAGAAATCGGAGCAGGAGATCATCCGAGGCTCACGGTTTATAACAAGGCCGACCTTCTGTCCGATTCCAGCTTTAAGCCGGGCGATGGAGAATTTCTGGTGTCCGCGGAGACCGGACAGGGCCTGGACGAACTTGTGGAACAAATCGTGCAGCAAGTGGCTCCGGTACGGGTATGAATTTCGCAATCATTATATTGCTCCTTCAGACTCTGTTGCTTCCTCCGCGGATATCCATGGAGAACCCGGCCGCGGCAGCTGCGGTTCCTGAAAAGGCTCGGAAGGATTATGACAAGGCCTGGCGCAAATTTCTTGCCGCAAAGGAAGACAAAGAGCTTGCCAAAAATTTGGACAAGCTCGTCCGGAAGCATAAGAACTTTGACGCAGCTTTGACTTTGCAGGCCTATCTGGAACTCTATCAAGGCAGCGAGATGAATGCAGAAAGGAAATTCGAGCAGATCCTCGCGAGCGCTCCCAATAACCGCATAGCGCTGTACTATCTTGCGGAGTTGGCTTTCGGGCGCAAGGACTACGCCAGCGCCAGCAAGCTCTATGGAAGATTAGCATCCATTGACAACGCGCGGTCCGACGTTGAGACAAAACGACAGAAGGCCCTGCTGCTCGCCACGGACAATCTGTTCCGCGCCGCCGTTCAGGCCGAAACGCAGAACCGGTTCGATGAGGCCGAAGTCCTTTATCGCAGAATCTTGAGCATGGCGCCGCGAGAGCCTGCCTTCCACGCCCGCTTGGCCGCCCTGCTGGTTCGACGAAAGAAGTGGGACGAAGCCCTAACGCATTACCGCGTTCAGGCTGAATTGGGTGGAGCAACAGAGGAGACCGACACGGCCATTGCCGAGGCTCTCGTGAATCTGGGCCGCTCCGATGAAGCACGGACGATTCTCGATCGTTCGCGCAACCGCGACGGCGGAGACGGCATTCTCGATGTGAAGCTCAGGGAGCTTGAAGATCTTGGCCGGTGGGGGAGTCAGATCGACTACTTCCACCAGATCGAAAGCACTACCTCGGTCACTCGAGAGCAATTTTCGGCGATGCTTGTCCGATATTTCCCGCAGATCACGGAGATCCAGCAAAAGCAGCAAATTGTTACCGACATTCAGGCCTCATGGGCAAGGCCCGAGATTCAAACGATCCTCAGCATTGGTTTGATCGATCCATTCCCAAATCACACCTTCCGGCCTTCCGCCCCGCTCACGCGAGGTGAACTTGCAGTTTCGCTGTCGCGCCTGATTCGCATTCTGGGCGTATCTCAGACTGCAGCACCGCCGATACCTACGTCGGACGTGAATCCCGACGATGCGCTTCACGGGGACATCCAGCAGGTCCTGGTTCGCGGACTCATGGCCCTCGATGACAGCGGAAATTTCTACATCAACGGCGTTGTGTCCGGCGAAGAGACCGTGCGTGCTGTGGAACGGCTGCTCACGATCTCTCACACACGCGGCGCGTAAAATTTTCAGAATCTCCAAATATTTTTTCGCACTTTTCAACAGGTCAGGCAGTGACCGAAAAAGGTGCAAAGTGCTATAAGCCTGCGCATTTATAGGCAGTTTGACGGATTGTCCTACGCATTTTCCACAGGGTTATCCACATCTTCTGTGGAACGCCGAATCGCCACCATCGAAAACCCTCTCAGATGCCTTTCAGCCACAGTTTCGCTTCCTGGTAATGAAGAAAGCGACGTTCGTCCTGTTTGAACTCCGGAGTGTGGACGAGTATCCGCGATTCTTGAATCTGAGATTGGTGCTTCACATGGAGCATTTCATGGAACATGACGTATTCAACGACGTACGAGGGAACGTGTGGAGAGTCGAACATGCGGCTGATGAAGATGGCGTGATGTGTGGAGTCATAACGGCCGAGCACGTACCGGGCTTTTTTTGCAGACCATGAGAGCCGGGGCTTGTCCAATGCGCCGCCGAAATGTTGCTCATTCAGCCGATTGAACAAGGCGTCGAGGTCAATATGACGACCGCGTGAATTCGTAAGGCGCGTAAGGCGGCACCTCGTGTTTCTGGCAATGCGAGCGCGTTCCTGAATCGTATTGCTAAGAATGAAGGTTCGATAAGCGCCGTGGTGCAGAGCGTCCACTTTCTTGCGGTACAGTTTGGCAAGAAGGATCAAGGCAAGCGAGTTGATGACCTCCTGCGGCGCGTCGACAAATATGTCGCTGACACGAATAATGAGGCGCCCTTCCTGGAGTCGGGCGGTGTGATTCAGGCCGGCAAAAGGGAAATACTCGACCCTCAGTTCGGGAAGGGGGGTCCGTGGTTTCAGTTGGCGATGAGCTGCTCTGAAGATCAGTTCAAGGTTGTTTGTTGCTGGGCTTGAAGAAGCCGGTGCTTCCATGGAGTCACCGTTTTTTTTCTGTTTTGGGAACCACCTTCAAGGCCTCGTTGGCGCTCTCGATTGCGTGTTGCGCTTTTTCGATCGCTTCTTCCTTCGCTATGCGCTCGCCTTCATTCTTCGATTCGAATCCATTCAAGAGGACGACAGTTTCCCGTGTGAATTTCTCAAGATCCTCAATGGCGCCCCGGACGTCGGCTTTGCGGCTGTACGCGTCGTCAATATTGCTCTCCACCTCTTCCAAAGCCTGAATATATCCCCGAATGAGCTCCGTGCGTGTGAAGTCTTTTAAATACGTGATGTCCAAAAGAGGTTTGAGCTCGGCGGCTTTGGCGCCGCCCTTCTTCTTTTCCTTCTCGTACTTCTCACGTTCTTTGCGCTCCCGTTCCTTATCCTTTTCGCTCTGCTCCATCACGCCAAGCGCGATCAGTCGGCGCTCAGCGAGTTTAAGATAGGCGGGAACGCGCAAATGAATTTCCTGCGCGTCTCGAATTGTGTCGAGTTCGTCCTCTGTAAAATATTCTTTTTGGGGCGCAGATGAAAGCCCGGATATTAAAAGAGTAAGGAAAGCGATGACGCTAATTCTGGCCAATGGCCGCACTCTGTCCTCCAAAAAGCGCTTTGAGTAATTCATCCCGAATCGTTTGCGCCTGGTCCTTCGCTTTTTCAACCGGCTCTCGATCCTCCAGCGTGAGATTCACCCCGATGTCCTCAAGTTGGCGGATTTGCCGCCGCAGAGCAATTTCCAAATCCTTGAAGCCTCCCGGACGACGATGCGCGTCTCTTCCGGTTTTCGACAATGTTTGATGAGCGTCGCGGATCGTGGCCGTATACTCACTGAGCCATTTCTCCATCAACTCCTTTTTGTCGTCCCTCACGGCGTCACTGACCAGCGTTATGAGGATTTCTGAAATCTTGATTTCAGCCTTAGCTCGCCCCACCGGATCAGTCTGCTTTTTGAGCCTCCCTCGCGCGGATTCGAGTTCTCGAATTCGTTTGTCTTCCTGAGCGAGGTTCAGGTTTGAAAAGAGAAGTGTGAAACTAAGGAAGAGGAAGACAGTTGAAAATCTTGCCATTCGTTGCATTGGTGCGCCCGATTCGTCCTCGTTACAGCCGAAACGGCAGAAACCGCGGCTGCAGCAGATCTTCAGAGCCTTCATTATAGTGCAGGGACGGGCTTTTGGAGAGAGGGACCGTTGTGGTTTTTGCGTAATCAGGGAAATTGCAGAGCTTGCCGGGAAATGCTTATTCTTCGCAGATTGTGTCGGTCTCTCCGGCTTCAGTCGACCGGAGGAATTTACCGAGGAACGCGCCGGTGAGAGAAGCCTTATCTGCGGCGATCAGTTCAGGCGGACCCACGGCCACGATCGCGCCTCCGGCGTTGCCGCCTTCGGGTCCCAGGTCGATGACCCAATCAGATGATTTGATCACGTCCAGATTGTGTTCAATGATCAGGACCGACCCGCCTGCTTCAATCAATCGTTTGAAGGCGATTAATAATTTGTTGATGTCGTCGAAATGAAGGCCGGTCGTGGGCTCATCGAAGATGAAGAGCGTCTTTTCACTGGTTTCGCGTGCCAGGTACGATGCCAGCTTGATGCGCTGCGCTTCGCCTCCCGACAGTGTTGTGGCGGACTGTCCGAGGCGCAGATATCCGAGGCCGATTTCATCGAGCACCTTCAGTTTCTTAGTGATCTTCGAGACATTGGAAAAAAAGAGGAGCGCTTCCCTTACGGTCATTTGAAGGACCTGATAGATGTTCTTGCCTTTGTACAGGACTTCCAGGACGCTGCTCTTGTAACGCGTGCCTTTGCATTCCTCGCAAATAAGTTCAACGTCGGCGAGAAACTGCATTTCAACGGTGACGGTCCCGTCCCCCTGGCATACCTCGCACCTTCCGCCCGGAATATTGAACGAGAAGCTTCCAGCGTTATATCCGCGGGCCTGAGATTCCCGAGTCGCTGCGAACACTTCGCGGACGTGGTCGAATGCTTTGATGTAGGTTACAGGATTCGAACGAGGGGTTCGGCCGATCGGACTTTGATCGACCAGAACAACGTCTGCGATCCACTTTGTTCCAGTTTCGATGACGCCTGTTCCGATTCCAGGATCGGATCCGTGGATAGCCGCCTTCAGCGCCTCGAAAAGGCATTCGTGCACCAGCGTCGACTTTCCTGAGCCCGAGACGCCGGTGATACAGGTCATCATGCCAAGCGGAAATTCCACATCGATGTTCTTGAGATTGTGTTTTGCGGCCTTTCTCAGAACGAGTTTTTTGGGTCCGGGGAGACGGCGCTGCTTTGGAAGCTGCACCTTCAACTCCCCTCTGAGGTATTTGCCGGTCAATGAAGCGTTGCAGGCGCTCAATCCTCCGAGCGGACCCTGATAGACGAGTTGTCCTCCGTTTTCTCCAGCGCCTGGACCCAGATCAAGGAGATAGTCCGCGGCCTTCATCATTTCGGCGTCGTGTTCGACTACGAGCACTGTGTTGCCGATATCACGCAAGCGCTTGAGAATCTCAATCAATCGCCGGCTGTCGCGAGGGTGCAGTCCGATTGATGGTTCATCCAATACATACAAAGCTCCGACCAGCGAGGAGCCGAGTGATGTCGCCAGCTGAATGCGCTGAGCCTCGCCACCGGACAAGGTGGAGGAAAGTCGATCCAGAGTGAGGTACTGAAGGCCCACATCGTTTAAGAAACGAAGACGCGATTGAATCTCCCCGAGGATTCTCTCTGCGATCTCCGCCTGAGAATCCGCAAGGTTCAGGTCGGAGAAGAAAGCGTGGCTTTCCTGAATCGTCATCCGGCAAACGTCGGCAATGTTCTTCCCATTGATGAAAATGTCGCGCGCTTCCTGGCGCAGGCGTGAACCGCGACACTCTGGGCAAACGGTGTAGCCGCGATACCTGCTTAGAAAGACGCGGACGTGCAGCTTGTATTTCTTCGTTTCGAGATAGTCGAAAAACGCGCGCACGGCGTTCAGCGTGAACGTTCGCTCTTCGGGCGACAATTCTCGAAACGGGACATCCATCCGAATTCGCCGGGCGCGGGCGGCCTTCTTGAATTCATTGAGATAGGCCCTATAGCGAGGCTTTGTCCAGGGCTCCACTGCACCCAAGCCAAGCGGAACACTTTTATCTGGAATAATGAGATCCAAGTCCAGATCAATCGTGTTGCCGAACCCCTGACAACGAGGACAAGCGCCGACAGGATTGTTGAAGGAAAATAATTTCGGTTCCGGATCTTCATACCGAATAGAGCACGCTTTGCATTCGAAGGCTTCGCTGAAGCGAAACCTTTTTTCCTGAGGCATGGCCCCGTTGCCGGACGGCCACTCGAGCACTTCCAGAAGGACCTCGCCATGGCTTTCGCGAAACGACGTTTCAACGGAATCGATGAGGCGCTGGCGGACATCGGGATCTGTTTTCAACCGGTCGACCAGAACGTAAGCCGCCTTGCTGAAATCTACATCTAGCAGAGATTCCGGCCGGGAATATTCGTATATCTCGCCATTCTGATAAATGCGGCTGAACCCGCGCCGTTTCAGGTCTGACAACCGCGATGCGAGCTGTTCTTGTTCACGTTCTTTAGGAAGGGGATAGATGACGTAGAACTTCGTTCCGGGAGGCCACGCCATCACAACGTCGGCGATCTGATCGACGGTGTCCTTTCGTACAACTGCTCCGCAATTGCGGCATTGCGTCGTTCCGACCCTCGCAAAGAGCAGACGGAGGTAGTCGTAAACCTCAGTGGAGGTGCCCACTGTGGAGCGGGGAGTTCGCGCCGTATTTCGCTGCCGAATCGCTATTGCGGGCGCGATCCCGGAGACTTCGTCAATTTCAGGCTTTTCGATTCGCTCGAGGAACTGCCGTGCGTATGCGGAAAGGGATTCGATATAGCGGCGCTGCCCCTCCGCATAGATCGTGTCGAACGCCAACGAGGACTTTCCGGATCCACTTACACCGGTCACGATCGTCAGCGCGTTGTGAGGGATTTCAAAGTCGATGTTCTTGAGATTGTGAACTCGAGCGCCCCTGACGGCGATGCTGTCCTTCTCAGTGAGGTTCAACGTCGTTGGCATAAACCCAACATTATACATTTTCGATTTTGGGAGCAGGGCGCGAAATCCTTAATTGCGCCATGGAAAGAACTTACGGATTGAGGGGGCGCTGGCCCAATGTCGCGGCAAGGATGTCCTGGAAGTTTCCGGGAGTTATGGTGAATTCACGAACTTGACCCGATCGGCCGAGGCTTCGCACGGCCTGTTCATTGATCTTCATACTGATGCCGCCGGCATTGCCGATAGCGAGATCGATGGAACTCTTAGCTGTGAATCTGCGATTCATACCAGGTTCCAGGATCTCACCTGCGACCACCGTTGCACCGTCTGCCTTAACTTTGATCCACGTCGTTTCCTGGGCCTTCATATCGAGTACGAGTGGATCAGGAATGGGGGCGGCCTCAGGAGTGACGGCAGGAACCGGTTCCTCTGGTTGCTGTTGTTCGTATGGAGCAGGTTGTGTGTCTAGAGGGTCAGGCGCGGATGGCGGAGGAGAAGCCGGCGGTGGTTGGGAAATGGCCGGGTTTTCATTTGAGATTTCAGGGGCGCCGGCATTTCGAGTTGCGACGTAATAGATCACCATCAACAGCGCCAACGCTCCGATAGCGAGGGGATACAGA
>CAZIPZ010000073.1:15260-17561 GCA_964541075.1 uncultured Solibacteraceae bacterium
GTTCAACTTTGTTTGGCTGTGAGCGAGAGGTCCTGAAAACTTCTATCGAGGGTTCGTTGGATTGACTGAGCCGCTCGTAGTCGGAAACGGCCTGGTCTGGATCCAATCCGACGTACTGCGCATACGTGCGGATAAACCCGCGATTGAAAATGCCGCCGGGCAGAAGTCGGAAATCCTCGCTCTCGATCGCCTGAAGAAATCGAGTGCTGATTCGGGTTTCGACCGCGATCTGATCCAGCGCGATGCCTTTCGACTGCCGCGCTTCTTTGAAACTTGCACCAAAATTGGTCATGTCTGACCGCAAGACCCCGTTGCCGTTGACTTTAGGCAGAATGATATGGACGGGTTTTATCCCAGTCAATTGCTTTTATATATGCTTTCAGGTACGCTACGCCCCGAAACGGGCGGAGCTATCTTGAACGAAGCACTGGGAATGGTAGAGACACGCGGCTTTGTGGGTGCGGTCGAAGCTGCGGACGCCATGGTAAAGACCGCAAATGTTGTCCTCATTGGCAAAGAATATCTGCTCAACGGGTATGTGGCTGTGCTCGTTCGCGGTGACGTCGGTTCGGTGAAAGCGGCGATCGAGGTAGGATCGATGGCCGCGCGGCGCGTCGGCGAACTAGTCAGCGTGCACATTATTCCGCGTCCCTTCGACGAAACAGAAAAACTCCTAAAACACTGGTCCGGCCCACCTAAGCGCGGCGATTCTACGCCGGGCTAAGGCCGCGATTACGCCTTGTACATATGGACGCAGACCTTGAATCTATCCAAGAAGCGCGAAGCCTGCTGACCTCTGCTCAAACCGCCTGGCGTCGCTTCGAGAACTTCACTGAGGATCAGGTCGAGCGCATCCTGCTTGAAATCTCCAAGACAGGAATCGCCAATGCGGAATCTCTCGCAAGAATGGCCGTTGAAGAAACGGGATACGGCAAAGTCGAAGACAAGACTGTGAAAAACTTGTTCTGTGCGGACGAAGTTTATCGTGCGATCCGCCCGATGAAGACGATTGGCATCGTCAATGAGGACAGAGAAAAGAAGATATTTGAAGTCGCCAGCCCCATTGGGGTCATCGCTGCCATTATTCCTTCGACGAATCCTACATCGACCACGATCTATAAAACGCTCATTGCCCTGAAGGGCCGCAATGCAATTGTATTCAGTCCGCACCCCTCGGCTGTGCGGTGTATCGGTGAGACTGTGCGCCTCATTCGCGAGGCTGCGGAGAGAGCGGGCGCTCCGCCCCACATCATTTCGTGTATGACGCGTCCCACAACGGAAGGAACGCAGGAACTGATGAAGCACGAACTGACCGCCCTGATTCTTGCAACCGGCGGCGCCGGTCTCGTCAAAGCCGCGTACAGCGCCGGCAAGCCGGCTTTCGGAGTAGGCCCTGGAAATGTTCCGGCATACATCGAAAAGACAGCCGATGTTCCGAAGGCCGTCGGTGACATTCTCGCCGGAAAGTGTTTCGACAATGGAACACTCTGCTCGTCCGAGCAAGCCATCATCTGCGATGAATCCGTGAATCAGCAGGTGCTGGAAGAATTGAAGAAACAGGGCGCACACGTCTGCAGCGATCAGGAAAAAGCAGTGCTCGAGCGCACCATTCAGACTCAAAGACGCACACTGAACACGAAGATCGTGGGAAAGTCTGCAGCAAAGATCGCCGAAATGGCGGGCTTTACGGTGCCTTCATCCACGCGTGCTCTCGTGGCTCACGCAAGCGGTGTAGGACCCGAGCATCCGATATCCATGGAAAAGCTTTCTCCAACACTGGCTTTCTATGTGGTGAAGGATTGGAAGGCAGGCTGCGACAAGTGCGTCGAGATTTTGTCCTTTGGTGGACTTGGGCACACGCTCAGCCTGCATACCAAAGATGACGAGGTTGTCCGTCAATTTGGACTTCATAAACCCGCCTTTAGAATTTGTGTGAATACGCCTGCGGCATTGGGTGCGGTGGGCTACACCACAAATCTTTTTCCGTCGATGACGCTAGGCTGCGGCGCCGCGGGCGGCAACATTACTTCCGATAACATTTCGCCGCTGCACTTGATCAACTTGAAACGGGTGGCTTACGGCGTTCGCGATGTTGCGCGGCACGTTTCCACGCCCGTATCAAAACGAGCGACGATCGAGCAGGTCGTGGATCAATGGATTGGTGGACGAACTGCGAAAGCCTCGGCGCCTGAGCGTCCTGCTCCGCCGGCAGTTCCTCCGTTGGCGTCGTTCAAGCAGCTTGAGGGAGCAAAACCTGAGAGACCGGCGGAGAAGAAAGTGGACAAGAATGAGGAGAAGAAG
>CAZIPZ010000074.1:0-5530 GCA_964541075.1 uncultured Solibacteraceae bacterium
GGACAGTACGCTAATGCCCGCAGCCTTCTGTGTGCGGCAGCTCGGGGGGTTAATCACCAATCAGAGATTGAAAAGACGCATATAAGACTTATAACCGCTGAACTTCATATTCGTTTCGAGAACCTAGACACAGTCAGAGAGATACTGCGTTCCTTCCGGCATTCGGAGATAGCAAAAACGCCTTTTTATAGAATCGAAACAGCCTTGTTAGAGGCTAAGGCCCGCTCTTCACCAACTGATAGGACCCTAGAGAAGTTGCACGAAGCTCGCCTATCGTCTTCCCAACTAGAAACGCCCTATCAAGAATGTAGGATCTTAATCGAGGTCGGCCATGCTTTCTTGCAACGTAAGAACCTCGCAGAAGCTAAGCAATATGCCGCGCAAGCACAGCACATCGCCCAAAAACGGAAGTTTCAGCCACTCGTGGTCCAAGCTCTTCTCATTTCAGGGCGCGCTACACTGTGCCAACAAGATCGGGTAAGGGACCTTTCTACCGTATTCGAAGCTGCAACACGCCTACGGGCAGCTGAACTGGAAGCGGAAGCGGCATATTACTTGGCTGAAAGCGAGTTGCGGGTGGATAGCCTTGCTTTGGCCCTCGAACATGTGACAAGGAGCACCGCAGTTACAGCAGGAATAGCTAAAGAAGTACCTATCAGACTGCGAGCCAAATACTTGGCGAAACCTTGGCGCCAAGCTGCCAGATCTCTACACGAGGCTTTCCAGGAGCAATTCCTTAGACCACAAATTGGCGCGGAAACAAACAAAGTCGAGCAGGGGGATTTGTTCCGCACGCTATATACATTTGCTGCGGCGGCGCTGAGCACTAGGAGTATTGAGGGGCTGGTAAATTGTCTGGAAAACGCCTTTCGATCTTTGCAGCATCGCGCAGCCATTCTCGTTGATGTTGACGGAACGGTCAGTATTCACTCAATTGGTCGGGAGTTTGACGACACACTCCGCGAAAAGACAAAGACTTTCATCGGATACCCTGCAACAACTTCCTATGTTGGTTTCCTCGATCAAAAGGGTAGTGAACTGGTTGGATGGTTTCCTTTTCGAGCAGGAGCGTGCTCGGGTGGAATTTATGTTACATGTGATATCCAATCAAGATTCACTGAAAGGGAGCTGGAGTTTTTTAAGGTATTGTCGGCGGTGCTAGCCACCGCTGTGGAGCACATTTCTCTTCTTAAGCGGACCCCTGCCGTACCAGTCCCCAAGTCGGCTTACGGGATGGTCGGATCGTCGAAGGTGATGAGGGAAGTCTATTTGCAAATTGAGAGCGCGGCGAAGAATGTGGCGACAGTGCTTGTTGAGGGCGAGAGTGGCACGGGAAAAGAACTGGTTGCGAAAGCCATTCATGAGAGCGGACCGCGAGCGAAAGGGCCATTCATTGCTGTCGACTGCGGGGCTATTCCAGAGGGACTGATTGAAGCAGAATTGTTTGGCGCCAAGAAAGGATCCTATACTGGCGCTATTGCGGATAGGCCGGGTCTTTTTGAAGCGGCGCACCGTGGGACGCTCCTTCTGGATGAAATTTCGAACACAAACCTACCTGTTCAGGCCAAACTTTTGAGGGTGTTACAAGAGCGGGAAGTGCGAAGAATCGGCGAAACGCGAGGTCGCGTTGTCGATGTAAGATTGATTGTCGCAACGAACTGCAACCTAGAGAAGCTTGTCAAAGAGGGACGGTTTAGACACGATCTGCTGTACCGGTTAAATATCCTTCATATACGGGTTCCGGCATTGAGGGAACGCCGTGACGACATCCCCGCGTTAATCGATGCGTTTCTAGGCCGATTGAATTCAGCCAATCAAACCAAAAAATATCTCGCAGGCGATTTACTTAAGAAACTTTCGTCTCATGACTATCCTGGCAACGTCAGGGAACTTCAGAACACAATCGAACGAGCATATTTTTCCGCCCGAAGTGATGCGATTTCGGAAGTAGAGCTAGCACAGCACACATCTATCGGTTTTTCTCAAAGCGATGAAATCTATACATGGTTCAAAGATCTGACGGAAGGTCGCAAGGATTTCTGGTCCGCCGTACACGACCGCTACAAAAAGCGTGATATTTCGCGAGAAAGGGTTGTCGCCCTGGTGGATTTGGGCCTTCGGTCGACTCGGGGTTCGTACAAAAACATGGCTTCTCTGTTGCGTCTGAAGGCAACCGAGTATAGACGTTTTATGGACTTCTTACGACGCAATCAGTGCCTGCTCGATTTCCGGCCTTATCGAAAACCAGAGCCGAACAGTCCATGACCGTCATTGTTGTTGCAGCGATCATCCGACGTAACGGAAAGATCCTAATCACTAGACGGGGTAGTGACGTCCACCTTGGTGGACTTTGGGAATTCCCTGGGGGGAAGGTTGAGTCTGGTGAATCGCTGCAGCAGGCGCTAAAACGTGAAATATTCGAAGAAGTGGGATTAAATGTTGATGTTCTGCATGAATTTTTCTCGGTGGAACACAGCTATCCCACAAAGAATGTTCAACTGCATTTCTTTGATTGTGCGATCAAAGCCGGGGAACCCGAAGCCAAGCAGGTTGCCGATATAAAGTGGATTTCCATCTCCGAGTTCACCGATTTCGATTTTCCGCCAGCCGATTTCGGATTGATTCAAAAACTTCAGGAAACTTCGAGCCGGTAATGCCGCCAGCTCTCCAGCTAGTAACTGCGCGTTTTGGCTTCCTGAACCCGCTGATCAAATGCAATTCTACCATCGCGGATGCTAATAACGCGCTGAGCGTACCCGGCGATGTCGGCTTCGTGCGTAACGACGATAAGAGTGTTGCCGGCCGCGTGAAGGCGATCGAAAAGCTTCATGATTTCGCTGCCTGTCTTAGAGTCGAGGTTACCGGTAGGCTCGTCAGCCAAGACGATCGAGGGATTATTGACAAGTGCACGAGCAATCGCCACTCGTTGGCGCTGTCCACCTGAGAGCTCGTTCGGCTTGTGGTGCATCCTATCCGAAAGCTCGACAAGTGAAAGCGCCTGTTCCGCCCGCTCTGTTCGCTCTTGGTGGGAGACGCCGCTATAGATCAGCGGTAGTTCCACGTTGTGGAGAGCGCTCGCGCGGGGCAGCAAATTGAACGTCTGAAAGACAAATCCTACCTCTCTGTTCCTGACGTGCGCCAATTCATCGTCAGTCATGTCACTAACCAGCTTATCGTTCAACCAGTAATAGCCGCGGGAAGGAGAATCGAGGCAGCCGATCAAATTCATCAACGTCGATTTGCCAGAACCCGAAGGTCCGGTGATCGCGAGATACTCTCCCCTCTCAATCTGAAGGGTCACTCCTTGAAGCGCATTAACCGTGTTGACACCCATTTTGTATGTCTTCCATAAGTCGTCGGTTCGGATGAGCGCGCTGCCGTCCTTCATCACTGGCTATTCTGAACCTTTACGGATCCGTTTGATTGCAGGGTTCGAAGCACCTGATATGGTCCTATGACGATCTCCTCCCCCTCCGATAGGCCTTCAAGGAGTTCCAAGTCCGTTGTTCCGACGATGCCGGTTTTGACTTCACGAAATCGCGCCACACCATTGTCTACGACAAATACACCCTCCTTCTCGATGCCTCCACCGCGCCTGTTTGTGGACCTCGCCTCAAGCGCCGATTCCTCCTCCCGAATCGTTACGGCTTGAATTGGAATTGTGAGCACATTGTCCCTAGTGGCGGTGACGATGGTTGCCGTGGAAGAGAGACCGGGCCTTAGATCAGGAGGAGGGGAATCCAATGTGACGACAACCTTAAAGTCCTTCGCTTCTTGAACGTTCGCCGCCGTATTTGAGATCCCACTCGTTTTTGTGATTGCGCTGTTCCCGATCTCCGAAACAGTCCCGACAAGTTCTCGATCACCCAGAGCGTCAACTCTGACTCTAGCAACCTGTCCAACCTTTACATTGACGATATCGGTTTCGTCGACCTTGACTTCAGCGGTGATTACCGACATGTCCCCGATGGTCATCAGAACTGTGCCCGGTTGATTCTGAACGCCTACTATTGCAATTTCGCCAACGTTCACGGGAAGCTGCGTGATTATCCCCTCGAGCGGCGAAACGATAGTTGTCTTTGACAACTGGTCTCGAGCTCGAACGAGGGCCGCTCTCGCCTGAGATATTCGAGCTACTAATCCCTCGCGCTGCTTCAATGCTTGTGCGGCTTGGGCCTCGGATTGCGCAAATCGGGCCTGACCTGCCGATAACGTGGCGTTGCTGATTTCAAAATCGGTTTTCGTCCTCTCAAATTGCTCGCGTGAAATCAAACCATCGTTGTTCATTCGTTCCGCTCGATTGAGGTTTTGCTCAGAGCGTTTGAGATCTGCTTCCGCTCGCGCGGCCTCTGCGCGCGCACTTGACGCGGCAGCCTGAAAGGAGCGGATCAAGGCATCCGCACCTTCCAGTTCAGCCTGCGCAGCTTCAAGCGCAGCTTCAGCAGAGCGCACCTCAGCCTGAGTTTGAACGGACTCCAACCGGATTAATAAGTCACCGGCGCGAACATGATCCCCTTCCTTCAGGGGCATTTCGATGATTCGACCCATGGTGTTTGAACTAATGTTTACGTATTTCTTCGGCTTGATTTCGCCGTTTGCCGCAACTGACTGAGTAAGATCTTGCTTCACCACGCGAACGGTCTGAACAGTGACTACGCCACGGTTCCGCAAGATGATCACGTAAGCCACAACTGACGCCGACGACAGGATCATGGCGGCAAGAATCAGATATTTCTTCCAGGTTCTCATGTAAAAATTACTTTCTCTCTTCAGAGAAGGTGAACACAGTCACAGACGACCTTCGATAAAAAAGCACATGACGAATGATTTTTGCTTTGAATTTTTGTGTGACATGTCTTAAAAATATTTTTAACAACGTAGCTTACCCGGAAGAGGTGAGCAATAGTCGTAAAGAGAATAAGGATCGGAGGTGAATTGAAAATGCCAGCGAAGAAGAAAGCTCCAGCTAAGAAAAAGGCGACAAAGAAAAAGAAGTAAGTCGCGACAACCGTAAAAAGCCCCGCGAAACCGCGGGGCTTTTTTTATGCTCAATGAACTGTCTCTACTTTCTTCCGCAGGTAATCCATCAATATGTACTGGCCGAGGTTCAGCGTCGTTGTGAAATATGCTTTGCCGCGGCATATCTCAGTCACCTTCTTCACGAACTCGACCAGCGAGCGATCACCCGCCAACATGAAAGTGTTGATGAGAATTCCCGCTTTGCGGCACGTCGCAACTTCCTTGAATGTCTCCTCCAAAATCATCGGATCCAGTCCGAAAGCATTCTTGTAGATTCGGCCGTCAGGCAGCGTAATCGCCGACGGTTTTCCATCGGTGATCATTATTATTTGCCTCATGTCCTTCTTGTCCGCCATCAAGAGTCGCCGGGCGAGCCGCAAGCCCTCACGGGTATTCGTATGGTATGGACCGACAACGGCTCGCACCAGTTGCTTCAACGGAATTTCTTCAGCTGAATCGTGGAAAAGCACAAGTCTGAGTGAGTCGCCGGGATATTGGGTCCGTATGAGGT
>CAZIPZ010000074.1:5540-17549 GCA_964541075.1 uncultured Solibacteraceae bacterium
AATCAATCGTTCCGAAGAACCTGGCATTGTCCTGAGACAAAGCGAGCGTCACCTGTTTCGCGGGCGTAAATCGATCTTCACCATACAGAATCATGCTGTGACTCGTGTCAAGGAGCAGAACGGTTGAGCACGAGCTTTCGAACTCGGCTTGATGCACCATCAGATCCTGGTGCTCTATATTGATTGGAACGCCTAGACCTTCTCGAGCAATGGCTCGAAGGAGCGTGGAGCTCGGATCTAAGTTCAACGTGTCGCCAAACTCGTATTCTTTCGAAGATTGATGCGCTTCGACGCCTGTAGAAAAATGACGTGTTTCGTGGCGTCCGAAACTGCTGCGACCAATCGACCCAAGCAAACGTCTTAGTAGACGAAAGCCGAGGAAGTCCACTGCCTTGGCCGTCAATTCAAACCGGAATGGCGTCTCCGACGCTTCTTCGCCACCTGGCTCGATATCATCCGATGAGGATGCTCGGGGCATAGATCGAATTTGAATCCATCCTGCTTCGGCAAGCCTGCGGATAACTTCATCGATGATCTCTTCCAATCGTTTTGATTCGTGAGATTGCGACTTTTCCAACCAATCTTCATATGACTGGGGAGGGATTCTTCCGAGTTGAGCAAGCCTTTCAACGATGGCCATTTTCAGCGTCTCCAAGTCGTGAAGATCAGTCCCATCGAAATAGGTATGCTGAAATCCGCTTTGCAGTAAAAAAGAAGAGATGTCGTTCAACAACTCTTCAAGGCTCAATCCGTTGAGCGGTGTACCAATCCACTTTGTGTACTTGGTGAACGGCATAAATCTTAGTTCAAGGGCTTCTTGTAGCGATTTCGCTCCATCGTATAGTCACGATACAAATCCTGAGCAGGTCTCTTATCAGAGGCGACAAAACCGCGCTCTTCAGTCCTGCTGATCTTATCGACGGAATGCAGACCTTCCAAAATCATCTCAGCCGCGGCAACCCGTAGCCCAACTGAAGCTTCTGGTCCCGCGTCCAGCATTTCCATTTTTTCCAACATTCCCGGAATGCTCTCCATTCGGTCAACGGCAGCGATCATCCCTTCCGTGTCAGACAGTTTCAAACTGCCTCCCGATTCAAACCAATCGACCACCGGCCTGAAATCGGCGGCCGGGAAGTACTGTCGAAAAACCATTTGAATGGCCTGCCGAATAAGATCGAGCGCTATAGTTTCAGGTCCCTTCAATTCGCCTTCATACTCCAGCTCGATCTTTCCGGTAATTGCAGGAAGCGAAGCATAAATGTCAGCAACGCGAGCAACCGCGTCGTTTTCCTCATTGAGGATTGCGCGACGTTCAGCGTTGCTAGCAACAATTTCGAGGCATGAGATAGGAAGCCGCTGACTTACGCCGGAGCGTTTGTCGATTCGTTGATCCGTCCTCGCTTTGAACGCGATTCCCTCAATAACTTGTTTTATGAACAGAGGAACAAAAAGGCTTCGAAAATCACGGCGCACCCAGGCCTCCTGCTCTGTAATCGCAATACCGTGAGCGAGACTGGGAGGGTAATGCGTCTTGATTTCCGATCCGATTCGATCCTTCAGAGGAGTCACAATCTTTCCGCGAGCTGTGTAGTCCTCCGGATTCGCTGAAAAGACGAGCATGACGTCCAGCGGCATTCTTACCGGATAACCTTTAATCTGAACGTCGCCTTCCTGCATGATATTGAAGAGACCGACTTGGATCTTTCCTGCTAAGTCCGGCAGTTCATTGATCGCAAAGATCCCTCGATTTGCCCGAGGCAGCAATCCATAGTGGATGCTCAACTCGCTGCCGATTGCATGCCCGCCCTTTGCGGCCTTAATTGGATCGATGTCGCCAATGATGTCCGCTATTGTGACGTCCGGCGTCGCCAACTTTTCTACGTAGCGCTCAGTGCGGCCGCGATATTGAATCGGGGTTTCGTCTCCCATTTGTTTGATGAGTTCCTGACAGCGGAGGCAGATGGGAAAAAAGGGATTGTCATTGATCTCGCATCCATCGACGATGGGAATCACATCGTCTAGAAAGTCCGTTAATGCCCGCAAAAGGCGGCTCTTTGCCTGTCCTCGCAAGCCCAGCAAGATCATATTGTGGCGGGATAGAATGGCGTTTACGACCTGTGGCACAACGGAGTCTTCGTAACCGACGATGCCCGGGAAGATCTGCTCATTCGTCCTCAGCTTGCGAATGAGATTCGAACGCATTTCATCCTTAATCGTCCTCTTCCGATGTGTCGCCTCGTTAAAGAAACTGGATCTAAGCTGACCTAGAGTCTGCGGCAGCATGAAACCTCCGGCAACCTACGCCTCATGACAGATAAGACGCACTGAAAAATAAAAAGTTCGCGCAAAAGTGCGCCGCGATTGCACTCTCAATGCCTCCCTTCAGATAAATCAGCCCCAAGAGCACCCCCCCAAAAAAAGCGGCCGTGAATCCATAAACGTTATGAACCATGGCGAATAACAATGATGAAAGCACCAAAGAGAGCGCGATCGGTATGACAGAAACCAACCCCGGCCAGAACGGCATCATGCGGGAATAAAGATGGCGAAAGGAAAAAAAGAAACAAGAGAGGATGAATAGTCGATATACGACTTCCTCGGCCATTCCGCTCTCCAACGAAATGATGAAAGAGTCATAAAGGCTTTTCATCTCGCGGATGCGAGGCGTTACATTTGGACTGTACCGATATGTGAAAAAAAAGAAGTAATTGATTAGGCCCAGGATCAATCCAGGCATCACCCCGTTGTTGAGAAGATCTCGAAGGATCAAGCGCCATTCCGGTTGATTGATGAACAGGGAGCCTTTCAACTTGCTTTCGATTGCAACGGTCAGGCCAAACCCAGCGAAGACGAGCACCACAACGAAGCGTGATATCATGGTCCACGTCGGTGAGGCTTCGGAATCACGTGTGTTCAATACAGACAGCCCCGCAGCCGCGGCGGTGAGCAGCGCTAAGACCACGGCGATGCCGATGATCTTTTGGAGTCGCATGCAGTCCATAATACACCATGCGGTATTTCATCCTCAGTGACATCCACTCCAACATCGAGGCCCTTCAATCAACCATTCATCGTGCAAAAGAAGTCGGTTACGACATCGTGTTCTGCTGCGGTGATTTGGTCGGATACGGTCCGAATCCCGTGGAAGCGATTGATATGATCCGTCAATTGGAACCTGTCATCGTTCGCGGAAATCATGACCGTGTCGGGGCAGGAATCGATGACGCGACACAATTCAATCCAGTCGCCAGGCAGGCCGCAGTCTGGACATATTCGGTGCTGCCTGAGGTCTATCGAAAATACCTGAGCGGTTTACCCGCCGGACCGCTGGCCGTCAATGGTGAAGCTCAGCTTGTTCATGGTGCGGTGACGCACGAGGACAATTACATATTCACGAACGCCGACGCCAATGACAACTTTCAGCTTGTGGACAAACTCATAACCTTTTTCGGGCACAGTCACTTTCCCTCGATCTTTCGCGCTGGCGAAGAACAATGGACGTTGGAGGCTGACCAAACCGCGGACGACTTGTATGTGGTGAAATACGATCGTCGCCAAAAACTGCTCGTTAATCCAGGATCTGTCGGCCAGCCGCGCGACGGCGATCCACGAGCGAGTTTTGCTATATGGGATCAGCCGGAACAGCAGATTGAGTTTTATCGCGTTGAGTATGATATCGAAACCACGCGGGAAAAAATGAGGAGGGTGGGCTTGCCGCGGTATCTGGTCGATCGCTTGATTTATGGACGATGATCAGTAGCCGATCTTTGTGACTTCGGTGATTGGAACACGATAATTCCACTGGCGCGGGAGGTTTTCGAAGCCGGTTTCGAATCTATATTCCGAACCTGGCGGGAGAGGCTTCTGTGAAGATTCAAACGCTTTCTGAATACTTTCATGGATCGGTTTTCCATCGAAATCGGTGAAAACCATTTTGACCTCAACCATTCGCACCGGTTTATCAGAAACATTCTTCAGCGTCGCGCTGATCAATCGCACCTTGTGTCCAAAATAGTTTTCACTGGTGGCGATGCCGACACGGGACAGCTGAATGTATTGCTGAATCGAGCCAGTATCGGTTACTTCGATAGGTGCGGGAAGTGCGGCTTCTTTTGCCGAAGTCGCGAAGACCCATGCGAGCACCAAACCGACCACAACAAGGATCGTCGCAACGATGATGACAGCGGACCGCCGTTCGCCCATGTCATTCCCCGCTAATGATCAACTTGCCGATCTTCAGACTCGGAGCCGCGATGGATCCCCAAAAATTCACATCGCTTCCAACCATCTCGATACTCCTTAGCATTTCGCGAAGATTGCCCGCAATCGTCACCTCTTGAACAGGGTGGGTAAACTTTCCATTCTCGATCCACATTCCAACGACGCCCTTCGAGAAGTCTCCCGTAACTGCGTTGACTCCGAAACCAATCAACTCCACCACGTAGAGCCCCCTCGCTGTCGATGCGATGATTTCATCGGGGCTATATGGACCTTCCTTCAAATAGAAGTTTGTGGGACCAACTGTCACGGCGCCCGACGCCGCGCGGCTGCCATTGCCAGTTGGCCTGGCGCCCAACTTTCGAGCGGTGTACGCACTGTGCAGATAGTTGCACAGAGTCCCGCTTTCAATGATCGGGGTTGTTTGGGTCGGCACTCCTTCGTCATCAAAGGGACTAGAACCGAGTCCCCCCGGTAATCGTGCATCATCAAAAACTGTGACGCACGGCGCAGCGACTTGCTGACCGATTTGATTCAACAGAAAGGACGTGCGCCGGTAAATGGAGGTGCCCGTAGTCGCATCGAAGATGTGTCCGAGCAGAGCTCGGGCGGTAAGCGGATCAAAAATAACAGGCGCTTCACAGGTTGGGATCTTTCGCGCTCCAAGCCTTTGGAGGGCGCGGTCTGCCGCCTTCCTTCCAACAACCTCTGGCGAATCGAGGTTTTTTCGATGACGCGTTACGGACATCCAATAAGAACGCTGCATCCCTTCACTGGATTGCGCGACCGGTCCTACCGCCAAAGCCGCGCCCGTCCCTTCATATCCTCCGATGAAGCCGTAGCTGTTCCCCAACACCGTGCGGCTCCGGGCATAGTCGAATTGCCCTCCCTCAGAGTTGACGATCGCCTTGTCCGTGGCCAGAGCTGCCGCTTCGGCGCGTCGCGCAAGATCGATCCTTTCGTTGGGTGTCAAGCTTTCCCATTCCGGATCCAGGAGGTCAAGATCAGGGAAATGTTTTTGAAAAACCCCTTCTTCAGGCAGTCCCCCGCTCTCATCTTCGGATGTGATGCGCGCCATATCGACGGTTTCATCGACCAGTTGGTTAATGAGCGGTTGCGACAAATCGGAGGTCTGAGAAGTCGCCGTGCGGCGACCGATGAAGACACGCAGGAGAAGTTTTCGCGAAATCGCCTCTTTCAAAGTCTCGATCTCGCCCATCCGGACTGTAACCGAGAACGTATTGTCTTCGCGAATCATAGCATCCGCGGCAGTCGCGCCGCGCGCCGTGCTCCGCTTTATGATTTCTTCGACGAGGCGTTTCGACTCTTCCATTATTTTTCTGTTCCACCCACGGTTATTTCGCGGATCTTGACTGTCGGCAAACCAACCGTGACGGGAATGGTCTGGCCGTCTTTCCCACAGATGCCGACCCCATGATCCAACTGAAGGTCGTTTCCGACCATCGTGACCTGGCGCAAAACCGTTGGCCCATCGCCGATCAAGGACGCCCCTTTGACCGGTGCTGTGAGTTTGCCGTCTTCTATCAGGTACGCTTCACTGGCTGAAAATACGAATTTACCGCTGGTGATGTCGACCTGACCGCCGCCGAAATGAACAGCGTACAGACCCTTCTTGACGGACTTTATAATGTCTTCCGGGGTCGATTCACCGGACAACATGAATGTGTTGGTCATGCGGGGCATCGGAATGTGGTCATAGCCTTGGCGACGGCCGTTTCCCGTCAATGGCGAGTTCATTAATCTTGCGCTCAGCCTGTCCTGCAAATAACCCTGCAGCACCCCATTCTCGATCAAGACTGTTTGGTGTGTTGGATTGCCCTCATCATCCATATTCAGCGATCCACGCCGGAATGGAATCGTGCCGTCATCGACCACCGTGCACAACTCCGACGCAACTTTCTGTCCTACAAGACCTGCGAAGGCTGAAGTCTTTTTGCGATTGAAATCCGCTTCAAGACCGTGACCGATGGCTTCGTGAAGCAATATGCCCGGCCACCCGGGACCCAGAACAACCTCCATCGTTCCGGCAGGCGCTTCGACCGCACTAAGCTGAAGGATCGCCTGGCGCGCCGCTTCTCTAGCCAGGGACTCCGGACTTAAATCTTCCGTGAAGACATCAATGGCTCGCCTCCCGCCGCCTCCTTGGTATCCCGATTGCCGATTCCCATTTTCTTCCGCGATCACCATAACGTTCAGCCGGACTAATGGCTGAACATCCCACGTGCATTTTCCATCGGACGATGCGATCAGAATATGCTTGGTTTCGTCGACATAGCTGGCCTGAACTTGCTTGATGCGTGCATCGTGGGAGCGGGCGGCGGCGTCAGCTCGGCGAAGCAATGAGATTTTGGTAGCGATCTCAACCTCTGCAGGGTAAATGGGTATTGAATAAAGATTGTGGTTCTGCAGCGCCGGCTTCAAGCCTAAGGATCCGCCTTCGGATGACGCACTCGCGATAAAAGCCGCTGTGCGCGCGGCTTTCAAAATGTGTTGTCGATCCAAGTCGTCGGAGTATGCATACCCGGTCTTTTCGCCTGATATGACTCGCACGCCAACACCGATGTTGACGGCCTTGGTTGCGCTCTTGATGATCTGCTCTTCCAGCACAATCGAGTGATTAATCCGGTGCTCAAAGAAGAGGTCCGCATAGTCACCCCCCCTGGAAAGAGCTTCGGAAAGGTAGGTTTCCAGGTCCGATCGCGTGACGCCGTATTTTTCAAAAAAAATTGAGTTATGCTGCATCCAAAACGTTCCCATTCTGGTCAACCGGACCGACAACCACGAGGGTGTAGTTCTCGCTTTCGAGGTATTTCCTAGCCACTCGCTCTATGTCTTCGACGGTGACGCTGGCAATGTACTCCGGATACTTTTCGATGTAATCAAATCCCAAGCCGTATACTTCCGCGTGGACAAGGAATCGGGCGATTTGCCCGCTCGATTCGAACGAAAAAACGAAGCTACCGGTCAGATAGTCCTTCGCGGATTGCAATTCTTCTTCCGTGACGGGTTCGTTAATAATGCGACGGACTTCATTCATCAATTCCTCTGTGGCCAATGTCATATTTTCCGGAGAGGTCCCAACGAACGCAACAAACCGCCCAGGGTCCAGGCCAGCCGTCATCGTAATGCTTGCGAACGTCGTATACGCCAGGCCAAGTTCATCGCGAAGCCGCTGCGGTATGCGCGCTGTGAAGCCGGCGCCGCCTCCTAAAATCGTGTCCAGCACCTGCAAGGCGTAGTAGTCGGGATTCATGCGCTCAATGCCCAGATGTCCCAGATAAATATTCAGTTGTTGGGCCGGCATGGTAATGAACTTCTGCCTTTTCTCAGTCTGGCGCACAGGCCTAGGATACGTTGGAAAATCAATCGCCTTGGGCTGCCACTCCTTGAAAGTTTTTTCGATCCTGGATGTGATGTCGGATGTTTGAAAGTCACCGACAATTGAGAGTAATACATTGTTGGGGACGAAATACTGGTTGTGAAACGAGCGGAGGTCGTCTCTGGTCAATTTCGAAACAGTTTCAGGATAGCCATGGGCCGGCCGATGCAGTGGATGCTGTTGGTAGACGAGTTCGTTGAAAGCCCATCCCGCCACAACCTGAGGACGGTCTTTCGCGCTCAGGATCTCCGCGAGAGTGCGTTCTTTTTCTTTGGTTACGTACTCGTGAGGAAAGGCCGGCCGAATCAACATATCGGCCAGCAAGTCCAAGCCAAGGTCAACGTCCTTTTTGAGAACGCCCGCTGAAACAATGACGCGCTCGAACGAACCGTCCGTTTCAATAGCACCGCCGACCGATTCAATAGCGTCAGCAATCTCAAGGGATGTTCTCTTTTCGGTCCCTTCGTCCAACAGACGGCTAGCCATAATTGCCAATCCTGCCTTGGATTCAGTGTCATATCGTGCACCGCTTAGCACAGTTGCGTTCAGCGAAATGGCAGGAATGGATGGATTCTCAACAAGTAGGACCTTTAATCCATTATCGAGGACGTGGGTGTGGACATCAAAAGAGCGCCTAAGTCCCGCCTCAGTAGGCCTCACCATCAACCTCCCCTTGCTGTTCCGAGCCATCGTTAAGCAGACAACCGACAGTGCGGTTGCTTTCGTTCAAATATCGGGCGCATACGTCAGCAACATCCGCCGCTTGGATAGCATCTATTTTCTTCAAGAAGGCGTCGATGTAATCCAGTCCATAAAGTGTCTCTATTTGCCCAAGTAAGATGGCCTGGTCCAATGTGCGTTCACGAGAAAGAATGAAGTGAGCCTCGATTTGATGTTTGGCGCGCTCCAGTTCATGAGCGATGATCCGGCCGGATGCGATCTGCGACAATTCATCATAAATGCTGCCTTCAATTTCTTCGATCGAGTGATTTCCACGCGCTTCAGCTCGTATCTGAAAGAGAGTCGGATCCTTGGCTTCACCGTATTCCGCCGATACGAATGTGACGGACTGTTCGCGTTCAACCATCCTTTGATACAGCCGCGAAGCTTTTCCTTCGGCGAGAATCACGCCCAGTAATTGAAGCGAGTAACTGTCCGCGTGTGCGATCTCTGGCGCGTGATAAACGATGCCGAGGCGAGGAACTTTCGAACGCCACCGCACAACAAGGCGGCGTTCGCCACGCTGCTGCGGTTCTTCTAAAACCATAGTAGGCGGTTGCGAACCCGCGGGTATCTGGCTGAAGCTTCGACTTACCTCCGCAAGCACGCTATCGGTGACAAAGTCACCCACCAATACCAATACGGCATTGTTCGGTTGATAGAATCGCCGGTAATACGCCTGCTGGTCTTCGACTGTTGCGCGTTCCACGTCTTGCAGCCAGCCTACGATCGGATTCCTATAAGGATGCAGTTTGTAGGCGACGGCATCCACTTCCTGCATCAGCAGCCCCCAGGGTGAATCCAGCCCAGTTTTCAACTCTTCAATGACGACCTTTTTTTCCGCCTCGAATTCTTCCGGCTCAAAGGCGCAGTTCACCATTCTGTCTGCTTCAATATCAAGCGCGACGGACCAGCGATCGGACGCAAAACTAAAGTAGTACGCCGTGAAATCATGGGAAGTAAAAGCATTGTTGCCGCCCCCATTCTTGAGAGTTATCAGGTCGATCTGCCCCTTCTTGAAACGATCGGTTCCCTTGAACAACATGTGTTCCAAAAAATGAGACTTGCCGGTGTGTCCCAATTCTTCATTGCGAGAACCCACCCGGTACCAGATCATCGCTGTCACAATCGGAGAGGTGTGGACTTCCTTGGTCAGAATGACCAGACCATTGTCCAATACGGTGCGGCGTACACCTTCTGTAGCGAATGTCAAAGGAACTGCCAAAGAAGACATCTTCAACTTTTCTGATTAAAACTAGTTAGACTGTCGCTAACGGAGGTTCGCGGCTTTGTCGAGCAGTCGCGCAAGGAGAAAACCCTAACAATTTGCAAGCTATCATAGAGGTATAAGTATTGTCACACATGATTTCTCTGACGGGCGCGGAGGTCGAGCGGCGCTTTTCCTTATTAGGGATCTCTAATCGCTTTACGAAGAACGAGTTGGAGATGGATGATACTATGCATGTAATACATGGCGTTGCCGGGACGGTTGCTTTTCCGATTCCCGAACAGAATGAAGGTCTTAATCTATTGACCTTGCGTAAGATATGCGGGACGGATCCCGGGCGACCTCCCTCTTTCTTTGACCATCCATGGTATTTGGAAGAGCCTTTTGCTCAGCAGGATTGCGCACCGGGCTGGCGCGTTCTTTACACCGACGTTTTGGGCGAGACTCTCAACCGGCCTATGAACTATGAAGATAGTTTAGGCGAGCGCGGCTTAGCTTTGCCAAGTGCTATCGAAGTCGCCCTTATGCTTTTCCTGGTTTATGTGGGCGAGGGACGTCAGTTGCTCCACAAAAAACATACGTGGTGCCGAGACGAGGCGAGTCTAGATCGGTTGGTCACGCTTGGGGCATTTGGAAGGAACGGCTTATTCGTAAGCGCACACCCTAAAGAGTTTGCGAGCAGGGGACTTGGAATCTGCGCAAAGGTCATTGCGAGTCCGAACCAGCTTTCCGGCTAACCTGAATGCGAATCATTGCACGCTCCAGCGAAATGAGCGCTCGCGCATAATCTAACTCGTCGCCACCCTGCGCCAGTCTAGCTTCCGCACGTTCCTTTGAGCGGAGAGCGCGGTCAACGTCGATTTCGTGGGCCGGCTCAGCGATCTCCGCCAGGACTCGAACCTGGTGCGGAAGAACCTCGGCAAATCCCCATGCAACCAAAAGAAAAAGCCATCTACCGTCTTTGCGAAAGCCTAACTCGCCGATTTTAAGTTCCGAAAAAAGAGGCGCGTGCCCGGGCAGAATTCCCAAATAGCCATCAGCCCCCGGAATTTGCACTTCAGTCACCTGCTCGCGTACTAAAGCGCGCTCTGGTGTTACTACGGTAAGTTCAATCGTTCCCTCCTGCATACTATCCGGCTGCTTTCACTGCTTCGGCCTGTTGCAGCGCTTCCTCGATAGTGCCGACCATATAGAATGCCTGCTCGGGAACGTCGTCGTGTTTTCCTTCCGCAATCTCTTTGAACCCGCGAATCGTATCCGCCACCTTGACGTATTTGCCGGATTTTCCGGTGAACTGTTCCGCGACGAAAAATGGCTGCGATAGGAATTTCTGGATCTTGCGCGCCCGTGCAACTGTGAGCTTGTCTTCTTCGGAGAGTTCATCGATACCAAGAATGGCGATGATGTCTTGGAGATCTTTATACTTTTGCAGAATCGCTTTTACCGATCGCGCCACATTATAGTGCTCTGCTCCCACAATGCGAGGGTCGAGAATGCGGGATGTCGAAGCCAGCGGATCCACTGCGGGATAAATGCCCAATTCCACGATCTGCCTCGAGAGGTTCGTCGTGGCGTCAAGATGGGCAAACGTCGTCGCCGGCGCTGGATCCGTGTAATCGTCCGCAGGCACGTAAATAGCCTGCACCGAGGTGATCGATCCCTTGGTAGTGGAAGTGATGCGTTCCTGCAACTCGCCCATTTCGGTGGCAAGAGTCGGCTGATATCCAACAGCAGACGGCATGCGACCGAGAAGCGCCGACACTTCAGAACCCGCCTGTGTAAAGCGAAAAATATTGTCAACAAAAAGAAGAACGTCTTGGCCTTCCTCGTCGCGAAAGTATTCAGCAGTGGTCAACGCGGTCAAAGCGACTCGCAGCCGAGCGCCGGGCGGTTCTGTCATTTGTCCATAGATTAAAGCGGTCTTACTAATGACGCCGGACTCTTTCATTTCAAGCCAAAGATCATTGCCTTCACGAGTCCTTTCTCCAACGCCGGCGAACACAGAAATCCCGCCGTGTTTGGTTGCAATATTATTGATCAGCTCCTGGATAATGACGGTCTTACCGACGCCTGCACCGCCGAACAGGCCAATCTTTCCACCCTTAAGATAGGGTTCAATCAGGTCAATCACTTTGATTCCGGTCTCGAACATTTCGAGCCGGGTGTTCTGTGCGGTCAATGGAGGCGCCGATTTGTGAATTGGGTCGCGCCTTTTTGTGCTGATCGCTCCCAGTCGATCGACGGGTTCACCGACCACGTTCATCACACGGCCCAGCGTCTCCTTTCCAACCGGAACTGTAATAGGTTGGCCGAGGTCCTCGGCCGGCATCCCTCGCACCATTCCATCAGTTGGCTGCATCGACACGCAACGAACACGTCCCTCACCCAGATGCTGCTGAACTTCCGCTAATACATCAATTGGCGTGGGATTGTTGAAGCCGGC
>CAZIPZ010000075.1:0-17469 GCA_964541075.1 uncultured Solibacteraceae bacterium
AAGTGTGGCGTTGGTCGCGAAGGATGTTTTTCAGTCAAGTTATCAGGCACGAAGCGATTAAACCGAACAAGAACTGGAAATTCGAAGCCATCTGGAATCACCGAGACAATGACTTGAGCCCGATAACTCCGGGCAGTTATCAGGTGGTTGGGATCGTCGCAGTAGATCCACCCATTGAGTCCACTCCAGTAGCAATCGAGATCAAGTAGTGCGCGATCGCGTCGATGCTTTGATGGCGGACGCCCGAATGAAGCGTGCGTTCAACATCATTAGGGAAAACGAAGCAACCATCGAGGCGGATCAAATTCGGCTTTCTATGATTGCAGCTCCTCCCTTTGGCGAGGACAGCAGGGCGGAAGCGTTCGCGGAAGAACTCCAAAAGATCAATCTTCTTCCGGTCAGAGATGCGATCGGAAACGTACTCGCGCCTTACTCGCAATTTGGCGCCAATCCCGTCGTCATTGGCGCCCATCTTGACACCATTTTTCCAGGCGCCACGCCTCTCGAGTTCAGACGCCGTGGACGCGTTCTTTGTCTTCCTGGCATTGCAGACAACGGCTCAGGACTTGTCGCAGTCCTTTGGACGCTTCGCGCGGCCAAGCAAGTTGGCCTCAATTTTCGACGACCGGTAATCGCTCTTGGCAACGTTGGCGAAGAGGGGGAGGGGAACCTCCGTGGCGTGCGGCACCTATTTAACGCTCCTCCCTGGGAGGATACACATTGCGACTTCATAGCTGTCGATGGTGCAGGCTTACAGCGGATCACGAATCACGCTCTAAGCAGCCGAAGGTTTCGCGTCACAATGACCGGCCCGGGGGGGCATAGCTGGGCTGATTTCGGAAGGCCGAACCCGGTGCACGCGATCGCGAACGCTATTCACCTCTTTACGTCAAGCGGAACTCGGCGCCACGGCGTCTCCTTCAATGTTGGTGTGATTCGCGGCGGGATTTCAGTAAACGCCATCCCCAAAGAGGCCGTTATGGAGGTCGATATACGGGGCACAAGCTTAGGGGATCTTGATGACATTGATGGCCGCCTGAAAAGGAGCATATCTGAAGCGGTTCGAGGTAGTGCCGTTGATTGCCGCGTAGACTTGATGGGGGATCGCCCTTCTGGAGTGACGCCCGCGGAAGCGCCGATCGTTAAAGCAGCATTGGAGGTGACGCGTCGTTTTGGAATGGATCCGCAACTCGATGTGGGTTCGACTGATGCGAACATTCCAATGTCGATGGGAATTCCTGCAATCGCAATTGGGGCAGGCGGGAGCTGCGGAAACGTCCATACGCCGGAGGAGTGGTTTGATCCACTTTACCGTCACAACGGCGTACAGCGATTACTTTTGCTCGTGGCTCTATTAGCGGAGTTGCTGTGACCTCTTTTGCGCGGCCTGGTCGCTAGCTTCTGTCGAGAATCCTTCCAACCGAAAAAAGAATACCTTTGAGATATGCGTCGAGTTCCGCTTTCTCGACGTTCTTCCGAATGACCGTAGAGAGCTCAGTCGATGGATCGTCAATCAGCGTGACAATTTCATGGATCATTTTTTCTACTCGCGTCACCTCAGCGTTAATAAAGTCTGTGTTGAGGTCACCCGTCCGGGCTTCATCGTTGGATGGAGCCGCTTTAGATTTGGCGATTTCTTCCATCAGTCTTGCGCGCTCCGATTCCAGGGTTGTACTGGCGCTTTGAAGCTGCTGAGCGAGCTGAGTCTTCTGATGAATCGCATCCTGCAGTTTCTGTTCGTACTGCTTACGGAGTTGGTCAACAATCTCATTGCTAACCCGCTCGCTGTGTTCCGACGTTCTTCGAAGTTGTTGCTCAAGTCTATCGATTTCCGCCTGGAACTGGCCTCGCTCCGCATCGCGCTCCGTGCGAAAAGCCTGAAAGCTCGTCTCGATGGATTCTTTCAATCGGGCTGCTTCCATAAGCTTGTTTTCGTAGTGTTGGTTGCTTTCGGCTACAGCTTCGTAGTTCTCGATTTTGGCCTGTGCTGTCATGAACGCTTGTTTTAGTTGGCCCGCATGCTCGTTGACCTGGCGGCGTTCGTTGTCGGAACGAACAGCCGCTTCTTCGAGGCCCTGAATCTTCGATAGAAGTTGGGCGCGCTCCGAATTCCATTTATTGAGCGAATCCTGAAGCCGCTTTTCAAGCTCTTCGACCTTGGGAGAATTTCCGATGCTCTCTTTCGCCGACGTCTTTCCCATGATCTGGGACATCTGCTTGAGCTTCGTTAGTTCGCCCGTCAGCGCTAACTTCTCCTGCTCCCACTCCGTCTTGGATCTTAGGAATGTTTGTTCAAGGGCGGTGTTTTGTTTTGAAAGGTCTTCCACGCGGCTTTCAAGTTGATCGCGGACGGACTGCGCAGCTCTCATAGGGTTGTTGGAGCGGGCAATAGCGTCCGCAACGGCGCCCTCAAGTCGGTTGATTTGTGATTTTAGTTTGTTGCGCTCTTCCTCCCACGCTGCATTGGCCTTGCGAAACTTTTCATCTCCTGCCGCCTGCATCCTTGCGACCTCGGCAGGATCAACACCTTGAATCTTGGGTTCGGCGCCACCGCGTTTTCGTGGTGATTCCTTTGCATCTACTAGAGCAGCCTCAAGCCGATCGATTTCGGAGTTCAATCGACGACGTTCGGCCCGCCACTTTTCAGAGGACGACTCCAACTCCTCCTCCGCTTGGTCCTTTAATCTGCGCATCTGTTTTAGTTTGGTGTCGAATTGCGCCTGAAACTCGTCCACAATGCGCTTTCGTAATACTTCCTCGTCCATGAGGGCGATTATAGCAAGGCGACACCTTGGCAAGGTTTGCGATGAACCGAGATAATTGCGTGTGCTAATTGAAGTCAGGAATCCGGCAACCGGACAGGCCGTAGGAGCAGTTTCTCTTGCATCGAAAGATGATGTCCGGCAGGCCGTCGAGCGAGCAGCTCAAGCCCAATCTCGATGGTCACGGTTGTCCTTTGATCAGCGCGCACGCATTGTGCGGCGCTTTCATGATCTCATACTGGATTCGCGAGACCGCATCCTCGACACCATCCAGTCCGAGACGGGAAAGACGCGTCGCGATGCCTTGGCCGAACTTCTAACCGTAGCCGGCACTGCTCGGTATTATCTTGCTCATGGCGAAGCCATCATCGCGGATAAACGTCGGCGTCCAGCGCTGCGAGGATTCACCGCGGCAGAGGTGGTGTACAAACCACATGGCGTCGTCGGCCTAATCACTCCGTGGAATTATCCATTCCTGCTGAGCATCGGTGATGCGCTGCCGGCTCTACTGGCTGGGAACGCAGTGGTTATCAAACCGTCCGAGCTTACGCCGCTGTCCGCCGAACTCGCACAAGGTCTGATTCGGGAGAGCGGGGCGGACTCCGATCTTGTCGCAGTCGTCCACGGAGATGGGGAAGTTGGGGCTGAGTTGATTCGTCATGTCAATTACGTTGGATTTACCGGAGGAACCGCAACCGGCAGGAAGGTCGCTATGGCGGCTTCCGAGCGGTTGATTCCATATTCGCTCGAGTTAGGCGGTAAGAATCCAATGATTGTGCTGGAAGGCGCGCCTTTGGAGGAAGCGGCAACTGGTTTTATTGCAGGAGCCTTTGCGAACAGCGGGCAGGCATGCATCTCAATCGAACGCGTCTACGTGCAAGAAGCAATTTATGATCGCTTCGTCGAACGCATTATTGGAAGAACACAACGGCTCAAAGTCGGCTGGTCCAATGGTTGGGATACGGATGTGGGAAGTCTTATCAGCGTCGAGCACGCATCCAAGGTGTTGAACCGAATTGACGCCGCAGTGGCGGGTGGCGCCAAAATACTGGCGGGCGGGAGGCTTCGTCGCGACCTCGGACCAGCCTTTGTTGAGCCCACCCTTATCTCAAACGCGACTGATGCAATGCCGATTTCACACGAAGAGACGTTTGGCCCCGTAGTCGCTGTTTACGTTGTCAAAGATGCTGAAGAGGCGATCCGTCGGGCTAACAATTCCCACTATGGATTGAACGCGTCCGTCTGGGCGAAGGATCGTAGGCAAGCGGGTAGCATCGCGCGTCGCCTGGAGACAGGTTCGGTCGCCGTCAACTCGACATTGCTGATCTACAACACGTTCGATGTCCCGATGGGAGGCACTAAGAGAAGCGGCATCGGCCGGAGACATGGAGAATACGGAATACTGCGATACACACAGGCTCAGGCCGTGGTGACGAGCACGCCCATAAGAGGCGGGTATGATTCAGTCGTGCTGAATATCAAAAGTGAACGCGCCGCCAAAGCACTCGTTTCTGCGGTTCGGCTGTGGCGACGCATTCCATGGGTTCGATAACTTATCGCACTGACGTTTGAGCTGTCCCTTCAGTCGCTCGACTTCTGGTGAGATGCAGAAACACCGGTGTAACTTCGAACGGCATCTTTTCCCGAGCCGACACCAGAGATACAGGCTCGGATTTTATGAGTTCAAGTTCATCATTCCAACCATTGACGCGAACCCGACCTCCGAGCGGCAAAGCAGCAATCTGTTCGGTGTTCTGCGCCTCGAGAGCCGGGGCGCCGCTCAAGAGACTTGTCATACGCCGAACCTTGCTGTCTTGCGCCATGCGATTGCCCATATGGGAGCGGAGCAGTTGTGTGAGTTGTCCGGCCCGGCTATCCACGGCTCGGAGAAACAACCCAGCATTGGAAAGCTTTTCTTTATAGGGAGAATTCTGCAAGAACTCCGCCGCCATCCGGTCTGCGGCGGCTTCCTCTTTTTCGTTGCGCTTTAAGAAGATGCGCTGGAAAGTCTCCTCATCGCCGAAGAGCATTCGATCGTTAAACGCGTACTTGGTGTCGAGTCGATGTCCAAGCGCGATATGGGCAAGTTCATGTGAGAGAACCATTGCCAGGCTTGCTTCATCCGGAAGGACATCGATAAGACCCCGGCTTAGAACAATGGTTCGGCCGATTGTAAATGACTCGAGAGGAGACGTCAGCAATACCCTGCACCGAACTTGCGGCTCGATGTTCAGATTGTTAGTGATTTCCAGGTTGTTCACGACCGTTTCAAGGACTTTGTCTACCTCTCCGTAGGGTGCAATCAGACCTGCCTTCTGCATTCTGTTCAAAACGTTAGTCTCCGCATGCCGTTCCCAGGCGCGAAAGCTCTGGACAGGAGACATCGAAGTGGTCGTATCGGCGACATCTCGAACGTGATCGGCTTCTATGCGCAGACTGGTCATCTCATCTTCTTCTGACGGCTTTTTGATGTTGTATCCCCAGAATCGTGTTTGACCCTTGAATCGAAGTCTTCGCTGGCCCAGGAAATACGGCATGTTCGATTCTTCAGTGTAAATGTAAGCCGGAAGCCATGATCCATCAGGACCGATGTTTTCACGCCAGCTGTCGAAATGAAAATACAGATCTGAACCGATCTTTGGACCGTACATTCCGTTAATACGGACGATATTATGACCCTCGTCTTCGACCCATATGCGTCCCCAAAAGGTCGCGGCGCCTCCGGGCGAACTCGGCTGCAGATCGAAGACATAACACCGAACATCTCCCAAAAATTCTCGACGCACGTAGGTGAACTTGTAGTTTTGTCGATCGAAATGGTCGTCGTCGACGATTACCATTTGTGCGAACCCGTTCGGCAAGTACTCGACCGAATAAAGTTGCGTGATTTTGCTCATCATTTGTGAAACAAAGCCGGGCTCGGGAAGAAGCGATTTCTGCGTCACTCCGTTGGTCAGATCCAGCTTTCCCAAGAAATAGCGATCGTTTTTGGGGACTGCGCCTAGCTCGTCATGTGGCTCAAGATTTTGAATGTAGGTTTCAACCAATGGATGATAGGTGCGGAGCTTCCGGATGAACCGTCTTTCATTCTCAACCGTAAGGTTAATCACCTCATCAATCGTTAATGCGCCCGAGGCCGCGTCAGCGGGAGTCTTTTGCGAAAAGACAGGGTGCGAGCTCAACGCCATGAAGAAAAGCGAGATAAAAAGTATCGGTTTCGATTTCATATAGAACCTTTCAATAAGCCAGCTGAAAATTAATGTGAATGGTCGCAATGGAATCAATGGACTGACCGTTGCGTTGAGCGGGTTTGAAACGAACCTGCTGGGCGGCGCGTCTTGCATTCTCGTCAAGTCCGTGACCTAGACCGCTGAGAATTTCGAGCACTCGAACTTCTCCGGCTGCAGTGAACAATGCCCGCAGCAGAACCTCTCCTTCAATACGCAGCTTTCGTGCTTCGTCCGTATAGTCCGGTCGCGGCTTGGACAGAATTTCGACAGGAATGTTCGGCGGTCCCTCATCACCTTTTCGGGGAACGGCGGCGGCCGTACGACTATCTCCGAATCCGGCTTGCTTGACCCCTCCGCCGGTTCTTCCTGCTCCTGATCGGTTGCCGGGACCGGCCATTCCATTGCCGAAGCCCGCACTGACCACTACTCCCCGAGTTCCATTAGAGTTCCCCGAACCGTTACCGGCGCCGGTTCCGGTCGGAAGATCAAATGATCCGAGGCTGGCAATGTTGGTGACCTTATCAGGCCTGCCTTCCCCACGCGCACCAAAGGGGTCGCCGAATCCGCCTGTTTGCACCTGACGCGCCGGCAAATCCGCAGTCGGCTTCGCGGAACTGCCCGAAGAGAATGCGTTTGTCCGAGCTGCAGGCGGAGAGACGGGCGCTGCAGGTTCCACTTCAGGTGTGTTCGGCTTTGCAACAGGTATAGGTTCCATCGGAGGCTCTGCTCTCGGAAGACGGAGCGTCATTCTTCTCAGCGGTTCCGGGTTTTTGGGTTTCCTTAGGGCTGTTACGATTTCGGGTGCTGGAAGGGGTTGCGCCCAGTGAGTGACTTCCATGAGTTGTTGCACCGGCTGGGGAGGGACCAATAGGACGCTCGCGTATTTGACCTTCAACGATTCGGTGAAAACAACCGGCAGGATAACCAAGACGATGATCAACACGATGTGCGTACTGATGCTGATCCAAAACGCATTTCTTCGCGATGCGAAAGCGCTTAACGGTCCAAAGATCTCCCTCTGTGAGGCGTCGCACGGTGCATCGTCTTTCGGAAACAGATACGAGTGCTGCATAATGCTCCAGTGAAATGCACGGGGCTTTCCAGCCTTCGGCGCAATCTACAAGGGCTTTGTTGCTAAACGGCTTAGCGTCGTTTGCCAAAACCTCTTCCTCAGGGCATCGGCGTTCCTTCGACTCCTTTGCGGGTCTTACGAGAGAATAAGCGTTCGTCAGCTCGATGACGACGGACGAACCTTCGAGCGGCCTACGATGCACAAAACACGTGCAGCACAGTCCTACAGCGCGTCCTACACATTGGCTTTTGCATTTCGGTTTGTGCTAGAAATTTTCTGTATGAACGTGCTGGTGTCCGAGGATGATAAAGACTCGAGAGAACTGCTCAGTTGGCTTCTGCAGAAGCTAGGTTATCAGGTCGTTGCTGTTGAAAACGGCAAGCAAGCCTGGGATCTTTATCGCAAAGGTCGATTTCGCCTTGTGATTTCTGATCTTCTGATGCCGGAGCTTGATGGCATCGAACTGTGTCGTCGTATAAGAGCGCATAAGCGCACCAAGTACACCTACATTATTCTTCTCACTGCCCTCATCGGAAAAAAGGAGTTCCTCGACGGTATGGAGGCTGGCGCGGACGACTTTGTAACTAAACCATTCGATCCCGACGAACTGAAGGCACGCCTGCGTGTCGCGGAACGAATTCTGTCCCTTCAGGTCGTTTCAACGGAAGCCGCCACAGCCGATAGCGCCACATCTGGCTGAACCTCTGGGTTTTCTTAAATATTCAACCCAAGGATGGAGGCTCGGAAGTTTTTCTACTGAAAAGCGGAAAGACCTGTAATGTGCTCTCCGAGAATGAGGGTGTGAATGTGATGCGTGCCTTCGTAGGTGTACACCGATTCGAGGTTGCACATGTGCCTGAATACGGGATACTCCAGCGTGATTCCATTAGCTCCCATCAAGTCTCGAGCCAGTCTGGCTGTTTCCAGCCCAACCCAGACATTATTCCGCTTGGCCAACGACGTCTGTGCAAAGTGAAGCTTTCCTTCGTCCTTTAACTTTCCAAGTCTCCAAGCGAGCAGTTGGCCTTTCGTAATCTCCGAGAGCATGTGAGCCAGCTTATCCTGAACGAGCTGAAACTGGGCGATTGGCTTGTTGAACTGAGTTCGGCCTTTGGTGTACTCGACGGCCCACTCATAGCAGGCCATCGCAGCGCCGAGACCGCCCCACGCAATTCCGTACCGTGCTTGGTTTAAGCACATCAATGGAGACTTCAAGCCACCGCTCTTGGGCAGAAGGTTTTCAGCCGGGATAACCACATCGTCGAGAATCAGGTCCGAGGTCACTGATGCGCGCAGGGAGAGTTTTGCCTTGATTTCAGGGGCCTGAAAGCCGGGACGATCCGTCTCAACGATAAAGCCGCGTATATCGTTGTCCACTTTCGCCCAGACGATAGCAACGTCTGAAAATGTTCCGTTCGTAATCCAGCGCTTGGTCCCATTAATAACCCAGCCACCGTCCTTTTGGCGAGCGCGGGTCTCCATACCGCTAGGATCAGATCCATGATCGGGCTCAGTCAGCCCGAAGCAGCCTATCTTCTTGCCGGTCGCCAGGAGGGGAAGCCACTTCTTTCTTTGTTCTTCCGAACCGAAAGCAAAAATAGGGTACATCACCAGAGAGCCTTGCACGCTGACGAAGCTCCGGAGACCGCTGTCGCCGCGTTCGAGCTCTTGCATGACCAATCCATATGCGACATTGTTCATGTTGGCGCACCCATATTCTTCGGGTAGGTTGCCGCCAAGCAATCCCAAGTCGGCCATTTGTGGAATTAAATCAGTGGGAAATGTTGCTTCTTCGAAGTGTTTGTCGATAACCGGGATAACTTTTTCATCGACAAACCGGCGCACCGTATCGCGAACCATACGCTCTTCATCGCTTAATAGGTCATCGATACGGTAGAAGTCGACACCCTTGAATGGCATGAAACCTCTGTGTTGTTGAAACAAGCTATTATACCAACATGAAACCGGACTCCGCGATTGCCATTGTCCGCAAGCTTCGCGGCCGAGGACACGAAGCATACTTCGTGGGCGGTTGTGTGCGAGATATGGTCATGGGAATCGAGCCCACCGATTACGACATTGCCACAAGCGCACATCCAGAAGAAATCATGCAACTGTTTCCGCACACGGTGGCCATCGGCGCTCAATTTGGAGTCATCCTCGTAATCTACTATGGACACCCTTTCGAGGTCGCGACCTTCCGGTCAGATCTGGACTACGTAGATGGCCGACGGCCAACGGGAGTCGTGTTCACGCACGCTCAACAGGACGTTTTGCGGCGCGATTTTACGATCAACGGCCTGTTGTACGATCCGCTTGAGGACCGGATCATTGATTACGTCAATGGTCAGGCAGACATTCGTTCGAAGCTGGTGCGGGCGATAGGCGATCCGATACGCCGCTTTGAGGAGGACAAACTTCGGGTCCTCAGAGCTGTGCGTTTTGGAGCGCGGTTCGGTTACTCGATCGATCCTGCTACATGGGATGCCGTCAGAATGATGGCGCCGCAAATTCATCAGGTGAGCAACGAGCGCATTCGCGAAGAGATTACGCGCATCATGACTGAAGGTAATGCCGCCAGGGGAGCGCGGATGTTGGAAGAGTCGGGGTTGTGGAAAGAGATCCTCAGCGAGGTCGAATGGACTCAGCACCTTGATCGTTCGCTTCACATGGTGATGGCAGGCGCCGAAGCCGACTTCGCGACCGGCGTGCTGCTGCATACGACGCCTCTGCCGGCAGTTAAGGCTATCGTTGAGCGCTTGAAGTTTTCGCGGTCCGAGATGCATCATATTGTCGCCCTTGTTGAGAACCTTCCGAGATCTTTGAAAGCTCGCGAGATGACCACGAGCGGGCTCAAGCGCTTCTTCCGCATGGCGCGATTTGAGAATCACATCGAACTTGCGCGCATCTATTCAGTTGTGTCGGGTACTGGCGGTGCGGACTATGCTTTCTTGCGGCGTAAGTTTGAAGACTGGGGTGAGCAGGATATAGCGCCTCCACCTTTGATATCGGGAGAAGACTTGATCGAATTAGGTTATCTGCCTGGTCCCCGATTCAAAGAAATCCTGGCTCGCGTCGAGGATGAGCAACTCGAAGGTCATCTCGCTTCTCGAGATCAGGCTGTTCAATTCGTGAAAAGCCGATACGGAGTGTCAGATTGATGCTGGCCGTCCTTGTATTTCTTGTTTTGAATCTCAATACAGCGACAGTAAAAGAACTCGATGCGCTTCCGGGTGTCGGACCCGCATTGGCGAAGCGCATCGTCGAGTTTCGGGAGAAAAAGGGCGGCTTCAGACGCGTCGAGGAATTGCTCGTCATTCCAGGTATCAGCGAAGCACGTTGGAAGCGGATTGTTCCGCTAGTTGAAGTCAAGAAGTGAAGCAGAGGTTAGCGAATCGGAGAGGGATCCTTGTCTCGCCCGCCGCCTCCGAAAAGTCCGCCGAAGAATCTTCCAAGGCCTCGTACGACCGTTCCCATGCCCCGTCCTGCATCTTCGACCCGATCACCCACAAAGCCGGAAATACTGAAACCATGTAAAGGGCAGTACGCTACGGGTGCGGTGCCAGCAATGAATGCCTCGTCAAATGTACTCAGACAGGAAGGATTCGCAAGCATCAAGCTCTCTTCATCTATGCGCGCGAGTTGGATGCCGCTGGGCGGTTCAAAGTCCACGGCCTCGGGATCGCGTGGCGGATGAATCGCCGTAGCCTTGATCATGAATTCCGTCCAGATCGGAAGCGCCGAACGTGCGCCCTCCAAGTTCAAATCGCTGTTGTCGTCAAACCCGACCCATGCGATGGCAAGGAAGTCTTTTGTGTAACCCGCAAACCAACCATCCCTTGACGTTCCGGTTTTGCCGGCGGCCGGCAACTGAAAACCACGTGCACGAACGCCAGCGCCGGTGCCTGAGTTGATCACGCCTTGCATAAGATGCGTCATCAGATATGCGAGTTCGGGTCGTACGACCTCTTGTGGGGCGTACTTATAGGCCTTGACCGTCTGACCGTCCCCACCAACCACTCGCAGCAGAGCGTGAGGCTCCATACGCTGCCCTTCGTTAGCGAACACTGTATATGCCCCGGCCATCTCCAACGGTGTCACTTCGAACGCTCCAAGGGCGACCGAAGGATATCCCTTGATCTTGGCATTAAGACCGGATCGCCGTGCGAAATTAGCCACACGCTCATATCCGATCTTCTCTGCGACCTTGATCGTCGGAACGTTCAACGAATGCTGCAGGGCCGTTCGCACCGTCACAAGGCCCCGATATTGCTGCTTATAGTTGTTTGGTTCATACGTGCGGTCCGTCTCATAAATGAACGTGGTCGGTTCATCCATGAATGACGTAAGAGGAGTGATCACCGCGTTCCGGTCAAGAGTACTGAAGTGAGGCCCTGAATCCAGGGCCGGTTCTGACGTCGGCGCTGAAGAATCAGTCGAAGTCTCCGGTTCCGTTGGTTCAGTCGGTAGAGGTGCGTGACCGTCAAACGCTGTTTCGAACGCAGCCGCATACACAAATGGCTTAAAAATTGATCCTGGCTGACGAAATGCTTGTGTAATGCGGTTGTATTGGCTGGTTCCATAATCGCTTCCACCCACCATCGCCTTGATTTCACCGGTGTGTGGATCCAACGCGATAAGCGCCGCCTGAGGACGCGGCATAGGAGGAGGGTTCTTTCGTCCTTTATAGCGGGCGTCTAATTGGTCTTGGGCAAACTTCAACCCGTTTTCAACAGCCTGAACCGCTGCTTTCTGAAGATCAGGATCGAGGGACGTATAAACGCGAAGGCTGTTGCTCACCAGTTCTTCTTCAGAGAAGTCTCGTCGAAGTTCCTCGCGAATGAAGTCGACGAGATAAGGGGCGTCTGTCGCGTCCAATTTCATCGGCGCGACCTTTACATCCGCTGCTTTTGCGGCCTCCAACTCTTCGTCGGTAATCGAGCCGATAGTGCGCATCGTAGTTAAGATCGAATTGCGCCGCTTCTTCACATCTTCCGGATGTTTGATCGCCGAAAATGCTCCATTGGGAGCAGGAATGATAGCGACCAGCGTGGCGGCCTCCGGAAGCGTCAAGCCACTGAGATCCTTGCTGAAGTATGCTGCGGCGCCCTCCCCAAATCCGTGAATGCTGAATGAGCCGCGTTCGCCAAGGTAAACTTCATTCGAATAAAGAGTGAGGATCTGTTCTTTGGTCAACCGCTGCTCAAGTAGCAGCGCGATGAATATTTCATTGAGTTTTCGCCTGACCGAACGATCGGGAGTAAGAAAGAAATTGCGCGCGAACTGCTGAGTCAGGGTGCTGGTTCCCCGCATGCGATCCGAGTCTCTTAGACTCTGAAAGACCGCGCCGGTCAGTCGGACAGGGTCAATTCCCCAATGGCTGAAGAAGCGCTGGTCCTCGGACGCCAGCAGAGCATTGACGAGATGCTTAGGTAGTTCAGTGAATTCAACAATTCGTCTCTTCTGCCGTGTTTCGTCAAACAGGTTCGTGACGAGTTCGGCAGGCAGCCACGCCTCCTCATCTACGCCCCCGCGGAGCTTTACAATGCGCCGAAGGGAATTCTTCTGGAATTCCAGCCGTAAGCTGTCTCCAACTCTTGGGAGGATGGTGACCTGGTTTCCGTCAACAGTATAGGATCCATCGTCAGATCCGCCCCTTTCCTGCGTGTCAAGTCCGGCGCGCTGCAAGCGCGTAACAACTTCGTCAGGCGTCAGTTTCTGCCCGGCATAGATTCGAAATGGCGCAGCGTAGATCTGTGCAGTGTTCTTGAACACTTCGCCATTCAGTCTGCGATCGATAACCTTCGAGTAGAAGTTGTAGTAGTAAAGGAAGCCAGCCGATAGGCCAATGCAGAAAAAAAGGAATGCGGCCAGAGAGATTTTGAAAAAGGAAGAGCGCAGCCAATCTTTGGAGTTCTTGTTATTCTTAACTTTCTCAGGACGTTGAGGCTTGCGTTCAGCCATAGCGCGAATTATAGCACCTTGCCAGATTTGGACCTCAAGCGTTGCAGGTTGGGCGCCAACTCAAATCCTGGTTATTCCGCGGTCTGCGGGCTCTTTTGTTGTGGGTTCCGTGAATCGGGCGACAATGGTTCGGCCAGCGCGTCCCTGGATAAGTGGAAAATTTCCTCAATGTTTGGACATCGATATGAAAAAGGTTCAACTGTACATCGGCGGCCAGTTTATGGATGCTGCCGGCGGCAAGACGTTCGAAACACGCAACCCTGCCACGGATGATCTGATCAGCCTCGTCGCGGACGCTTCACGGGATGATGTGGATCGAGCGGCGCGCGCAGCGCGGGACGCATTCGACAACGGGCGCTGGCCGCGAATGAAGAGTGTGGAACGGCAGCGGGCTCTCCACCGGATCGCAGATGCGATGGAGCAACACAAGGAAGAACTGGCGCGTCTTGAATCCATGGATACGGGCAAGCCGATTCGTGAAAGCTTGAATGGAGACATACCCAGAGCAATAGCATCGTTCAGGCTGTTTGCAGACTATCTTACGACCCTGGGGTCGGAATGCTTCCCGATGGATGGCGCTGCCCTCAATTACGTGATCCGCGAACCGATCGGCGTCGCTGGTCTTATTACGCCTTGGAACTTCCCTCTGATGATCTTATGTTCCAAACTTGCACCGGCGTTGGCGGCGGGAAACACGGTCGTTGCGAAGCCCGCTGAATGGACTCCAATGACAGCCGCACGCCTTGCTGAACTGATCGCAGAATCCGACCTTCCCGATGGAGTTTTCAATCTGGTGCACGGCTTCGGTTCTGGATCTGCGGGTGAAGCCATCACGACTCATTCTGAAGTGAACGCCATTTCGTTTACAGGTGAGACTTCGACCGGACAAGACATCATGGTTGCTGCGTCCAAGACTCTCAAGCGTCTTTCATTCGAACTTGGAGGTAAGGGAGCAACGATCGTTTTCGCTGATTCCCGACTGGAAGAAGCACTCGACACAGCGCAATATGCCGCCTTCAAAAACCAGGGACAGGTTTGCACGGCCGGTTCACGAATACTGGTGGAAGAAAGCATTTATGAGAAGTTCATTGGTGTTTTCGTGGAGCGAGCCAAGTCTATTAAATTGGGCGATCCCTTAAACCCGGCGACAGAAATGGGGCCGCTGATCCATCCGGACCATCGTCTCCGTGTTCAGGCATATCTGGACGCCGTTGCAAGGAGCGATGCGCATATCCTCTGTGGAGGAAAAACTCCATTGTCAGCGAGTTCGAACAATTTTCTTGAGCCCACTGTTATTGCTGAAAAAAATCCAAAAGCTCGGGTATGTCAGGAAGAGATTTTTGGTCCGGTCGTCACGATCACGCCTTTCACCAGCGAAGACGAGGCGGTCGCGATCGCCAACGATACAAAGTATGGTTTGAGCGCGACGCTGTGCACGGGTGATGTTCAGCGTGCGCACCGGGTTGCCTCACGCGTGAGGACGGGAACTGTGTGGGTGAATACATGGTCCATTCGAGACCCGCGCGTGCCCTTTGGCGGATACAAGTTCAGCGGTCTGGGGCGCGAAGGCGGTCTTCATAGCCTTTCATTCTTCACTGAAGCGAAGACCGTGTGCCTAAAAATCTAGCAGGATGCTGAACACCCGGTTTGCTTGGACCGAAATCACTACACTCATGCGCTGGCTACGCCGCGTTGTTCGATCGCTACAGTGTTTCCAGTTCCGACATAGCTTGTTGGTAGTTCTCGCGTAAAGAGGGATCTTCCAACTCCGCAATATTGATCTGCATGTTTGCAATAGCGCCTCGAATTGCGGCGCGCAGCATCTGAATCGATACCTGAAAATCAGACATTACGTTGGAATGTATGATTTCACGCAGATCTTCAATAATACGCATCGAATTCACGGCATGTTGGGCGGTCCGGCGTGGAGTTTCGATTGCGGCGATAAGAGCGTCTTGAATAGCCCGGTTCCTGACGGGCGATTCCTTGGGCAGCTTGTAAGCCTGCATGACCTGGTTGAATGCTTCGGCGTCCTTATCTATGAGTTCAAGGAGAGTGTTTGAATCGGCGACTAGCTTGTTTAGCGCCAGTTCGTAGCGATGGGCATGCTGCCGGTAGTGCTTTTTTTCCTTCGTGATACGAATCGTCATTTGTCCTAAAGCTGAACCTAAAGCGCCGGCAATTGCGGCAACACTTCCGCCGCCGGGAACTGCTTCAGACGACGCGACGCGCTCTACAATCGGACGCAGTTGTTCGGCCATGCGGAGTGGGTCAGCGGCTGGCCTAGCGATCACCTCCGCCACCCGATTTTCCAGAATCATGGAAGGTTTGAAGTTTTCGACCTTCAAATAAGATTCTGCCGCCTGATCAAGCGCTTTTTGCGGAATGAGGCCTACTATCTCGCTGCCGACAATCGCAGCCCCCAAGCTCTCCGCCTCACGGCGCACAGCTTCGAACACAACACCCAATGAGGTCTGCTCAAAGTCGGTCAGATTCATCGAAACCTGTGCTTGCCCACGATCCTTCAGCAAGACTCCCATAGCTTTGACAAACGGGAATCCGCCGCCGGAAAAGCGAATCTTCTTGGCAATTTGCTTCGCAACGGCGACGTCCGGGGTGTCGAGGTTGATGTTGTAGGCGATCAATGGCTTTCTGGCGCCAATGACAGTTGCGCCGGCGGTTGGATGGATCCGAGAGTCGCCGAAGTCGGGTTTGCGGTCGACGTTCGTTGTTATCTCATCGCGCAGGCCTTCAAACTGACCGCGCCTGATGTTTTCAAGGTTCACTCGATCCGGTCGAGTTGCCGCAGCTTCGTAGAGATATACAGGGATGTGTAGTTTTTCCGCAGCCATCCGTCCCACATATCTGGCAATTTCGACGCATTCATCGAGACTGACCCCGCGAATGGGCACGAAGGGAACCACGTCGGCCGCCCCGATACGCGGATGTGCTCCTTCGTGTCTGGTTAAATCGATATGGCGCACGGCGGCTTCAATGCCTCGAAAGGCTGCTTCTCCTATCGTTTCTGGCGGCCCCGCGATAGTAATGACGGACCGGTTGTGGTCAGCATCCATTTCGCGATCGAGCAGATACACGTCGCCCATAGATAGGATCGCATCAACGATCGCGTCCACAATCTCTGGTCTTCTGCCCTCACTGAAATTCGGCACGCATTCAACGATTCGATTCATAGACGATCTCTCCACGCTTGAATGTGGCGATACAAAAGTTCATAGCGGCAAAATAGGGAATCTCGCGATAATCCGCAACTTCGTATACCGCAATGTCTGCTTGCTTTCCCACCTCAAGCGATCCCAGGCGGTCTTCCCGCCGAACTGCACAGGCGCCATTGATCGTCGCAGCAGTTATCGCTTCAGCCGGCGTCATCCGCAGCTGAGTGCAGGCCAATGACAGAATGAATTGCATGTTTGCCGTCGGAGAGGTCCCCGGATTGAAGTCGGTCGCTAGGGCTACCGCCGCGCCGCTGTCGATCAGTTTTCGGGCGGGAGCGTAGTGCGTGGAACCTAACATGAACAATGTCGATGGTAGCAGCGTCGCGATGACTCCGGACTTGCTGATCTGGTCAATGTCACGATCGGTTATGGCGCCTAGGTGATCTGCCGAGGTGGCGCCCATCTCGACTGCGAGAGCAGCGCCCCCTGAGGATTCAAATTCATCAGCATGCAGTTTGATGTGCATGCCGAGCGATTTGGCGCGGGCGAAAATCCGTCGGGCGTCATCAACGGTAAATACACCGGGCTCGACAAATACATCGCAAAATTCGGCGAGGTTTTGGGATCGAATGACATCTAGATCCGCGACCACCTGGTCAACGAAGTCGGAACGATTCGTATGGTGTTCGGGTGGGGCGACGTGTGCGCCAAGATAGGTCGGAACCACCTCCAAGGTCCGTGTACGTTGCATCGCTTTGAGCATTCGAATTTCGTGTTCGAGAGTTAGTCCATATCCGCTTTTCGCTTCAACTGTCGTCGTCCCGAGTTCAAGGAAGCGATTTTCAAACCGGATTTGCAGGTTGGGTTCCTCGTGAACTGCTTGAACGCTGGACCATATGCCGCCGCCGCGCCGAAGAATTTCCATGTAGGATGCGCCGTGGATGCGCCATTCAAACTCGTCTATACGCGATCGCGCGAAGACGGCATGAGTGTGCGAATCTACGAATCCCGGAAGGACGACTTTGCCTGACGCATCATATTCGGCCGTTTGTCTTTCCTGGAGCTGGTCGGTAGGTCCGACCCATGCGATGTCGCCGCGCCGGATAGCGACCGCGCCGTCCTCAATAATGCCCAATTCGGCAAGTTGGCGTCCTCTACGGGGACGGGCGGGTCCTGCAGCGGTGACGAGCTGTTTAGCGTGAATGATGTTCAGATCCATTCAAGCCTAACTATGTGGGATCTTGATTCCCCTAGTCTTTGCAAAATCG
>CAZIPZ010000076.1:0-6758 GCA_964541075.1 uncultured Solibacteraceae bacterium
GCCATTCAAGGAGCAGCGCTGCGAGAAAGAACAATTCCAGAACAGCACAGATCAATGCGACGATGTGCTGCACGTAGATTCTCATCGGACGCTATCCACCGGCGGTTTCCGGTAGATCTCCTGAATAGTGGTCGAAAACCGCGCGTCACGTAAAGTGTCTTTAGTTTCGCGCGTCAGGCCTTCAACAAGCTTTCGCGCAACGATGCTTGCGCGTTCGGACGAAGTGTTCGGCAGCATTACACAGTACTGGTGCGCTTCCGACTGGTGTTCAAACAAGAGATCGGTTCCGCGCAGCTCCACACGCGAAACCTCCCGTAGTGCGATAGGTAAAATAGAGGCGCGCTCGCGTCCGATCTGTTCGGCATTCTCAAGGCGAATCAGAACCATAGAGATGTCGAAGCCCACGCGCTGTCCAAGACGGATCAAGAAGTCGCGCTGCCGTTCAAAGAACGTGTGCGTCATGACGCGGGTTTCGGTGTTGACCAGAGCCTCGCTTTGCGCGGTTTGATATCGGACAGCGGCCGAGTAGGAGTGGGCTATCCAGTCGCACAGAACCCTGAAAGTCTGGACGTTGCTGAAGTGAAGATCCATGAATCCAAGTTTTTCAATCTTCAACATTCCGACGATGTCGCCTGTCTTGTCATCCATGAGAGGCCCTGCGAGCAGCCCTTCGGGTCCAAGCACCTTCTGGTCATCTTCATTGACTGCGCAGAGAAAACGTTGCCGGCCGACAATCTCTTTGAACAGAAGCGAATTCGATCGGAATGATCTCGAGTACGAGTCATCCTGAGCCCAGCCCTGGCCGAGTACGATTTCCATGGCGTCGTCGCTGAGCAGATACACGGAAAACTTTTCGGGATTCATGACGGCGTTTACGGTTTCCGCGACGCCCATGAGGACTTCGTTCGGATCGGTGCGATCGAGAGCGCGCATGGCTTGATACATGGTCATGCCGGTTCGGATCTGACCGGCGATACGACTTTCCAGACTCGATCTTACGGCTTGAAGTCGCTCGTAGGCTTTGCTCAGGTCGGCGGTCTTGGCCGACGTGTTTTCCATACCGATTTCGAGGTGTTGTGCTTCGCGTACATGACGCATTCGAACCTCTCCCAACACCACGGCAGAGACCGACCACAGAAGCGGGTTTTTCACAATGCCGAACAGATGTTGGTACATGTCCTCCGTAATCGTTTGCTGAGGAACTCCGCCAAGGAGTAATGCCAACGTCGCGGCGGCCGCAGCAAGAAGGCCTTCGGCGGTGCCATACTGGGCCGAGAGCAGAAGCACAAGGGGCCAGAAAGGATGCGGGGACACATCACGAAAGCGATCACCGCCAAAAATGAAGTAATCAAGAGCCAGCATGACCCCGAGATATACGACGATCTCAATAAGTGCTGTCTGGCGGATGCCAAGCGTTTTGCGGCGATCTTTGAATGTCACTTAAAGCGCCTTACCAAGCCGATTTTGAACCGATTGACCGCCTGGCCGGTTGCAATCGAGTTCAAACGCCGCTCAAAGGCGGCCTCGACATCGAAATCTCCATCGAGGCGATAAATCAGCCGACCGCCAAGAAAAGGACCGCGGCCGCCAAGTCGGTCCAGCGCGAATCCCCCGAACGCCTCAAAATGGAGTTGCGTGCCGAAGTTGATGTTGGTGAACGCGTCAAGGGCATGCACCTCGCGGCTGACAAGAGGCAGTGAAGAATGAAGCGGGGACGTGCGCCGCTCGGTGTCGAACGCATATTCGAACCCGACAATTCCAAAAGTCCGCATGACGCCGCCATCGAGAGCAATCGACCGCGCCGCATCCGGATCAACATCCAGCCCGTACCGATTCGCCGCCGCACCGATCCTTCCAATCCAACCCTTTGCCAAACGCTGCTCCCGCCTCACCTCGAGACGGTCTCGCACACCGCCTCCAGTAACGCCCTCTGCGAATTCCCAGAACGGTTTGTGGTAGTCCATCTGGATACCGATGCGCCCGGAACCACTTGATCGTCCAAACTGAAACCCAGCGCCAAGTCCTGAAAGTGAGGAGAAAAGGGCGCCGCGAAGCATGCTTCCGTTTTTGAAATCGTATTGGCCATAGAACTCGCTGCGTTTCACAACGTCTCGCTTCTCGCCGATTTCAGAATGATCGCGCGTGATGTTGACGCCGAGGCGGAAGAAATTGGGAAACAGATGATGGCCGCTCCATTGATAAAGGGTTTCTTTCAGACCCCGAAATGACTTGTGCTCGACGTCAAACCGGGCGTTTGAAATCTGCTCTCGAATAAAGGGGTCCGTCAGATTCGCATCGTATTGTTTTGCACTCCTCCATTTCCCTTCGGCGAGCTCGAACTGGGCTCGAAGCTGGTCCAGGCGTTTGGCCGTGCGCTCGGTCGAATCGAAAGAATTGGCCACCGCTAGAATCTCTCCGGCCTCGGCGAGTTTGCCCGTGCGCAGAAGGAGTCCTGCGTAGTCCGCCCGCAGATCCTCATCGCCGGGATGCTGTTTGAAGAGGGATGTGAATTCGGCGACGGCTTCGGACTGGCGGCCCATGCGGTCCAATGCATGCGCATGCACGGACTTCATGAACTGATCGGCGCCGGCAAGCTGTGAAAGTCGCAGGGCGGCTTCGTAGTGCTTCTGCGCTTCCGCTCGGTGTCCAGTCTCCTGCAGGATCTCGCCGAAATAGAAATGACTTTCGAAGTCAGATCCATTTTGCTCGAAGTACCGTTCGAAAAATGTTCCTGCTCTCTCACGCCGTCCGCTGGCGAATGCGAACGAGCCAAGCCATCGTAGAGCTTCCAGATCACGGGGAAGAGCATCCAGTATCTCTGTGTACGCCAGCTCAGCAAGGTAACGTTCATTGACCTGGAGCGATGCATGTGCATAGAGCCGCCACACGGCTGGGTCTTTCTTGTCGGCTTCGACTTCCGAAACGACTTTCATGACGCGGCGCGGAGCTCCGGCATTTGCCAACATGTCGAGCCATGCAATGAAATCGGGGCCTGTGGAACTGTGCGCACGGCCTTCAATCCAAGTCAGTGCAGAATCGGTCGGCTGGGCGCCTCCCATCGACAAGAGCAGTGCGACTTCGGGGCTTCCCGGCGCCGAACTCCTCCCAAGGTTCATCAAAATCTGCTCAGCATCCTTCAGGTGTGCAGACTCCACTATGCGGTTCGCGATCTGAAATCTTTCCTCGCGGGAAATATCTTCTCGGCCTGATCTAAAGATCCGATATTCGAGGAGTTCAGCAGTGCGACCGGAATGAGCCAGCGCTTCTTCGTAGCTGAAGACCCAGTTACCTCCAAATGCTTCTGCGAACTCGTAAAGGAAGGGCAATGCCGGTTCTTCTCCACCGTGCTCAATTAAGAGGTAGAGATGAGATTCCTTGGCTGCAAGCGGAAGGTCGGCTCTTTGCAGTTCACTTGTCAGGAACGCAGTTAGGTCTTGCTGCCGATTCGCCTTCTGGGCCGCGTCAACATAGGCAAATAACCATTGATCACTCTTGGCATGGGCAAACTCGCGCAAGTGAGGCAATGCGATTTCATATTCATGAAGTTCCAGAAGGGCATACACGGCTTCCTCGCGCTGTTCCTGTCGAAGCGCAGGCGCCTGGAGCCTGCCGGCCCAGTACGATCGCAACTCCGATTGGACCTGGGCGCCGCTTTCGCGTGCTCCATACAGACTGGCGACATAGAGCGATTCCTCGTCGCCGCTCGCCCCTTCGCTCATGATTGCACTCAGGTAATGCAGTGCTTCGGTGTACTTGCCGGCGCCATGGAGTGCAATAGCGAGTCTGGACCGGTTTTCAATGTCGGCGGAAAGAGAATAGAGATGCTCGGCTGCTGTCAGGGCAAGTTGAAGGGCGTGATTGTCCTGAGCAACGTAATAGACATCGGTCAGCTGGGCGCGACTCAGTTTCGCAGCCGTGGGCGTCTTCAGCCAGGCAACAGCTTCCGACTCGCGTCCGGACGCCGCCGCCAATAGAGCCCAAGCCAGGTGAGCTTCGATCGTGCTGCGCCTGGATCGGAGTCGCTCCAGCAGAAGGAATCCTTCGGCCGCGCGCTCGGTTTTCAAGTAAAGGTCGGCAAGGTCGACGATTGCAGAATCTGGCGCTTCCGGCGCCGTAACCAGCTTGTTCAAAAGCAGAATGGCATCGTTGAAACGCACCGTCTTGACGTATAGTCCTGCCAGTCCAAACTGACTTGAAAAGCCCAGATCCGCTTTCTCTGCCTTAGCAATCCACCGGGCGGCTGCGACCCGGTCGCCGCGGGCCAATGCCAATTGCCCACCGAGCACCGGAAAGCCTTCCAGAAAACTTTCCCCCGTGCTTTTGACAATGCGCGTGGCAAAGTCCGCTTGACCGCCTGCGAGTGCGCTTTCCGCGAGATTCGCCAGGAGCCAATCCGGCAACAGAGTCAGATCGTAGGATTCAGCAACGGCGATCGCAGTCGGGGTTTGTTCCGTTGTCAGCAGCAGGTCGATATATGACTCGAATAGTTGGTCCGGCAGGCGCTTTTCGCCATATAGCCGTTCGAGGCGGCTTAAGGCTTCGTCTCTGGCGCCGGTCTCGATCTGCAGTTGAATGAGTTCGCTCAGGACCGCAGGCGACTTGTCAGCGTAGCCTTCGAAGGGCATGAGTACGGCCAGGGCTTCCGCAGGGCGACCTTTGAAATGAAGCACGCCCGCCAGGCGCGCTGCTACGTCTGCACTCGGATGCTGGCCAAGCCAGCTGGATGCACGACTTGCCGCCGCGCGAGTCTGACCGGAATCCAACTGGAGACTCATCATGAACTGCACGGTGTCCGGAGTGATTCTCTGAGGATGAATCGCCTCAAAATTGCGTAGCGTTGCGGCGGCGTCGCCGAATCTGCCTTCAGCTGCTTGAAGATTTGCCAGGTCGAGAAAGTCCGTGTGCTTTTCGGGATAGAGATCGACCAGTTTCTGCAGAGTGGCAATCTGTTTGTCAAACTGGGATTGAAAGTTGAAGAGATCTGAAAGCTCGCGGAGATTTGTCTCGGAAGGATTCTGAATCGCCAGTTCTTCGAGGTTAAGCCTGTATTCATACGGCCTTTGGGCGTACTGATAAAACCTGCCGAGACGTTCCTTCGCTACAGTGTCTTCAGGATGCTTTTTCAAGTAACTCTCCATGACAGCGATGGCCTGCGCAACATCACCGTATTGGAGATACAGCTGCGTGAGCGGCACAACGAGTTCTGAAGACAACCCGTTCTCGTTCACTCTTCTTTCGTATGCGGTTCTCGCGCTCTCGAAATCCTTGTCTTTGAAGCGAATCAGCGCGATCTCTCCTTCGCTGGGAATGAGAATTACGCTCAAGGCAATCCCAGCGCATACGACAAGTGCAACGATCAGGTAATGTATCGCCCTCATCTATCCGGAGCCCCCATGCTGAAGGGCGAGATGGTCACAGCTACGCCGTCAATGCCGTTCGGGCCAAGATCGACGCGCAACAAGCCTTCCGCGTCAGTCCTATCCAGCCGCTCCCAAGTTGCGCCATTGGTTTCCACTACGGAAGTGCGGAATGAACCCGCGGCAGGCATTTTCAGAAACAGCTCTCCGCTACCAAACCCTTGTGCGCGAAATTTCAAGGTCTCAGAATCGAACTGCATGCCAGATAATTCCCATCGCCCGTGCACCAGGTACGGCCTTGCGGCGGCGGGAATTGAGCCTGAAGTCTCGACAGGATGAAGAGCGATGACTGGAGAAGGATCGTCGGGGTCGAGCGCGATATAGAGGCTTCCTTGATAGTGACGCTGCCCTATGACTCCGGAAGAACGCTCGAAGTCCACCGACCGCAATGTGGAGTTGTCGATACGAATAGTCTGCAGCTGGCCGCGATTTGTGATGCGCCATTGATTTGCTTCAAACTGCGTTATCTCCGCCGAGTAGAAGCCATCTGCAATGGCCGCGTATCGGGATGAAGCGACAGGAGCAAGCTCCTTTGTTCGCGCGTACCGGTAGTTTTCGACGACAGCCAGCATGCTCGGAAGTTTCTCGCCCGAATACATGTGGTAGTAGATGTTGTGAGGTTTGATGCGGATCGGAGTCTCGGTATTGTCAATCGTGCGGATGAGATACTTGAATCCGAAGAACCGGTCGGTCCACAGATTGGTATAGGTGTTTTCGTTGCTGTTGGACGCGTAGATTTGTCGCTCCGCGCCCACTTGCCTTCCAATGGCGGACACCCATCCATAAGACTGATATTCACGATCAAACCGCGTGTCGCCGCCGTTGAGGTTGCGTAGTCCTGCGCGACGGACCGCCGCAACTGCGCCTTCGAAGGGCAGAGTGTCTCCCGACCACTGAACAACGTTGACGCGCTTTCCGGCGGGTAGCAGCCTGTTAATGAAATTGACGGCTCCGCTCACTTCGCGCTCAAGGTCGAATCCATGTTCGTAGTACGTAATTGCCCGTTCGTAGGGCGAATTGGCTCTCAAGTACGAGGCGTCGTCCGGGCGATCGGCGCTCGCGGGAAAGAGTTTTCCAAAAAACGACGCAAACAACTGTTTTCTGCCGGTTGCGGCGTTGAACTTGGCTTGCGACCTTTCCAGTGCAGACCACTCCAAAGGGTGCGCATAGGTGTGGCTGCCGGCTTCAACATGCGAATAGGACAGCAGTTGTCTGGCAATATCGTATGTGCTTGCATCTCCATGCCATTCCGGATCGAGGTCGGCGGCAATGGGTGCAATCGTGACGGGAAGGTCGGGAAACTTCTCGACGATTTCCTTCATGACAACATAAGGAGCAAGC
>CAZIPZ010000076.1:6768-17456 GCA_964541075.1 uncultured Solibacteraceae bacterium
GGGATCTCGGTGACGTTCCTCCAGCCGTCTCCGTCGACGTGGCTGTAGAAGATGCGTCTGCCGGAAAGCGTCGTGGCATCGGGCTTCGGCAAATCGTCAGTTGCGAACGCCGCACGAAAAAATTCGAATGGATTCACGTACCATTGTCGTCGTTGTAGTTCCGATGTCGAGAAGTGCATGTATCCACCGGCGACATAACCGCCATGGGAACTGATGACGACGAGGTGGTTATCCGTGGAGGGGTCTCCGCCTCGGCGCAACACGAGGTATGACTTCGCCCGCGAATCCAGTTTTTTCATGCGCACAAATGCTGGGAGGACGCCGAAGAGGGAACGCTCGAACTCCACCATCTTCGATTCCTTTTGAACGACGCTCCAGTCGTACGTGATGGTGTTCCAGTCGTTCTCGCTGCGCAGACCGAGTCGCGCCCAGAACCGGTTCACCAGCGCCATTGGCGTCAGTTCATTCTTCAGGTTGCGGCTCACGCTGATGTCTCCGATCACCACGAACTTGAATCCAGCATCAATAGCGGAGTCCGCCCAATTCAGAAAAGCCTTGGGATCGGCCATCGCGTCCGAGCGGAACCATGTCAGCACTCCGCGCACACCCCGCATCTCCGCGGCAGTAGGCAAACCCTTGTTGATATCGACGTAGCGGACCACCAATCCAAGATGGTTAAGCGGCATTTCCGCAATCTGATGAACAGGGAGAAAGGCTGTTTCTTTGTCGTAGGTGCTGTCGTAGAGCACAACGATCGTACGAGCGACCGAAGTCGGCTGCGCCCACGCCCCGGTCGCAATCAACATTGTGACGATCATTCCCGCCAGAATCCTCAAGGACATCAGTGTTTGGGCTCCTCGACAATGCGATCCAGCGCAATGGTTGCGACGTAGGGGTTGAATCCATTCGCGCGTTGCTCCCGATAGATTCGAGCGATGCCTTTGGGGTCGGCCGGATTCCAATAATCGAGCGTCAAAATGGAAAGCTGTGGTTTTCGCTTCCTGGCTTCTTTGAGGAGCCGCACATGCTCCTGATACTCGGCGGAAGGAACCAGACGATATTGTTTGGACGCAAAGTCGTAGTCGGCAAAAATCGACTCACCCAGAACCATCTCGATCTCGTTTTCGACCTTGGGAAGAATCTCGAAACCGCGGTTCATGATTAATGTGATGTGAGGGAAATGTTTCCGAATGGTCTTGATAAGATTGACCATTCCAGCAGACATACCTTTGTAACGCACGGGATCGGTGCGCTCCAGATGCGGCGCATTGTCCACGGTGTCCAGGAACACACCCTCAAATCCTTTGCGCAGGATGTTCGGGATAAGATCTTCAATGATCCGTTTCGTCCAACGAGGGTCACGGACGTCGACAAAGAAGCTTCCTTCCCAATCTTTGTTTTCCTGCAAGAGAATGCCTTCCGATTTCACAGCTGGGAAATACGACCGCGTCTGTTCAGCTTCTCCAATGCTCAGGTAACCAACGAGTTGCTTTCCTCGATCTGCGAGAGTGTGCAGATCTATGGAAGCGTCGCTGTCGAGGACCGCCAAATCGAACTTGTCAAAAGCTGAAATCGAGGCCGTATCGGCGTAATAACAGACCCACCGCGTTCCCGGCGCCGCGTCAAGTGACAATGAATTGACGCCGACAAGTGTCGAAATAACGACGGTGAGTCGCAATTTTGAATAAAAATGACTTCGAAAATGCTGGCTCATTTCTTTGTTAACCCATTTTCCGCCCGGCTACTTTGATGCTTTCCGGCGCGGATAGAGTGTGGCGGTAGTTGTGCGTATGATCTTTGCAATGTTTGAGTTTGGTGCGAATTCAGGTCAGGGCGCCCCCAGGGGTTTCGTCCTGGGCATTCCAGTAATTGGCCCTGCTCGTCACAATGGGTCGATAACTTCGGATCGACCGACCATCTCCTTTCCGGAACCTGGAAACGCACGTCGCCTTCCGTTAAGCTCCTGCGCCTACCCACACTTTGGTCCGGATCGTTCAGGTTCAGAGTGAGGTAGACTTAATCCACGTCTTGTCGGAAAAGGAGGGAGAAACGTGAAAATGCGTTGGCAGTTGGCATTGTTGATCGTAGTGCTGTTGAACCTCGGGGTTTTTGCAGCGTTGCCCGCTCCGGAGCCTGTGATCACTGTTTACAAGACGGCGACCTGCGGATGCTGCGGTTTTTGGGTGAAGCACTTGCAGCAAAGCGGATTTCAGGTCGTCGTAAAAGAGGTGTCATCGACAGATGAATACCAGAAGCGCTACGGTGTTCCGGAGGAGCTGCGCTCGTGCCATACCGCAATAGTCGACGGCTACACGATCGAAGGACATGTTCCAGCAGCGGAAATTCAGCGCATGTTGAAGGAAAAACCAAAGGCCAAGGGAATTTCGGTTCCCGGCATGCCGGTCGGCTCTCCGGGAATGGAGGCGGGCGACAAGAGAGATCGATTCGAAGTTTTGCTGTTTCGAGAAAATGGGCAGACCGCTCTATACAAGGAGTATCCGGCGCGTTAAGGGTGCATGCTTGGTTCAAAGAAGCGTCAATCTCTTGATATATCTAGAGCCTTCACCGTGCAACTGATGCTAGAATCCGGTCCTCAATTTAACTCTTGGGGAGGATAGATGCGATTAACGACATCTCGTCTTGTTTGCTTGCTGGCTTGCTTGGCGATTGCTATGCCCCTTCTTGCTCAGATGCCCGCTGATCCATTGACCGGAACGTGGGTAGGCGATTGGGGCCCAAGTGCATCAGACCGAAATCAAGTGAGCGTTGATATGAAGTGGGACGGAAAGGCTCTGACTGGCGTTGTCAAAACCGTTGGCGCCCAGCGGCCTGATGTTCAACTTCAGAAATCGACATACGACGCAGCAAAAGGCACAGTCCACATGGAAGCAGACGCGCCTGGTCGCGGCGGCGCCACGGTTCATTTCGTCATCGAAGGCAAAGTGACCAACAACACCATGACTGGAACGTGGGGCCACGACAGCCTGAAAGGCGACTTCAAGTTGACGAAGAAGTAGTAAGACAAACGCGCTGCCATTTTCCGGCCGCGTCTTATCTCAGAGTGAGACTCACCTTTTGAGTCTCACTTCCTTCCGTTCCCCACCCGATGAAAAATGAAAATTGGCTACTGAACGAGAGCACATTTCTCATTATTCCAGTAGCCAATTTTCATTTTTCATCGGAGAAGGATGATCTCGATCACCCTGCAAGCATTCAGCGGTCCTGTTGTTTTTTGTAACGGCCCACTTTTTTTCGTTCTCTTGAAAAAATGATCTTTTCCGGCAGCAGGACGGGCGGCGTCCTCCCATATGGGGTGGCAAGCTGCTGTTGGTCGCGGACGCGGGAGGCCGCAACGACGTATTGAATCAAGACCAGACCGACGACGAATACAAATAGAGTCCGGTCGTCCACGACGTGCGTGGCGCTCATGCCAATAATGAGAATGTCGTAGGAAGCGTGCCAAAGCGTCGGCTCGACGATCGCCAACACCCGTTGAGAAGCAGCCGATCCGCCCTTGGAGCGTGCAGCACGCGCGAGACGATCGCCCATTAGAGTGCCATTGAACGCGTGGGAAGGGACTGCCGTAAAGGCGCGAAGCACCGCCGTAGACACGCCCCGATTGACAACATAGAAGATGTTTTCCACCAATGCGAAGCCCAGCGAGATCGAAACGCCATAAACAATCCAATCAAATGGCTCATCGATTTCAGGATCATTGCGGGAGCAATACCAGAGCGCAACGCGTTTAGCGAGTTCTTCGACCAACGCAATGCGAATGAGGATCGATATTGACAGCAGCCAGAAATTCGAGCCTGCAGCGGATGGTTCGATGGACATGGGAATCCACGATTCGATGATGTAGGCGGGGATGACCATCACGGAGCCCCCGACCAAATAGATGATCAAGTTCCGGATTGGCTCTTTCTCGTTTCGGTCAGCGACATAGGTCGCGTGCAACAAGATGAGGATTGGGGCGACGGCAAAACTTAAGAGGATGAGCATTGCGTTTCGGAAATCAGATCAATCAATTTCGACCGGTTGATGAGTGCAAGAGTCGGCGAGTCAACCGCGACCGCTAATCATAACGAGGATGGGGGGCGCATTCGCGTGAATTTCAAAGTTTTTTCGCAGGCCGGCCCTACGTTCTGTCGACAAAGTCCTTGACCCAAGCAGTTGCCCAGATCACTATCTACCCAACTGGAAAGCGAAACAGAGTAAGTATGCCGGCGCGTGGGATTTGCCGGCGCATCGACAGAGTGCGGCAATACGATCGGGTGATGGGGACAGCAACCCCGCCGCCTCATTTCAGAAGGAGGGAAGTCTATGTTTGCAAAGAGGCATGCGTGGATCGGTGCAGTGATCGGCGTAATGCTCGGTGCGTCATCATCGCTCTTCGGACAAAGCGCCGGTGCGATTCTTGGCACAGTGACGGACGCTTCGGGGGCTTTGATACCGGGCGTGGAGGTCACCGCAACAGACCAGGGGACCAATCAAAGTCGATCCGTCGTTACGAATGAAACGGGCAATTACCGAATCGAGCCGCTGCAAGTCGGGATCTATTCGGTAAGCGCGGAACTGGTTGGTTTTAGAAAAGAGATCCGCAAAGACCTCAAGCTCGATCTGGATGCGCGTTTACGCGTTGATTTTCGGCTTGAAGTCGGAGCAGTCAACGAAGTCGTCGAGGTGACGGGAGCGGCGCCGGTGGTTCAAACCGACACTTCGCAAGTAGGCCAGGTCGTGGAGGAAAGGAAAATCATCGAACTTCCGTTAAATGGACGGTCCTTTTCCGCGCTCGCCTATGTCACACCAGGAACTTTTGCTCCCCGTCCTGGTTCATCTTTGTCGGAACGTGGTGGATTTGCAGCCGTCGGCATAGCGGAAGCCGAAAACACGTTTTTGCTCGACGGGGTCATCACCAATAGTCCGCAAACGCCGGAACCCGGCGTCCGCATGAATCTGGACGCTGTTGCAGAGTTCAAGGTGCAGACGCAGAACTATGCAGCCAGCTACGGGCATCAAGCCGGCGCCCACGTGGACGCGGTCCTGAAATCAGGGACGAATGAAATTCACGGGGCTCTGTTCGGCTTCGGACACAGCAACAGGTTGGACGCCCGTAATTTCTTCGAGGTCGAAAAGGCGGGTTACAAGCGAACTCAGTTTGGCGGTGTCGTCGGCGGCCCCATTGTGCGTGACAAGGTATTCTTTTTCTTCGGATATCAGCAGCAATTCCAGGACAAGATTCACTCCGCAAATCCGGCTGTGCCGTTGCCGGAGTATTGGGAAGGCAATCTCTCCAAGCTCAACAAGACGATTCGCGATCCTCTCACTGGTCAACCCTTCCCGAATTCTCAAATTCCAAAAGCGCGTATTCATCCCGTTTCGCTGGCGTTGCGGTCTGTATGGGACACCGCCACACTCGTCAGCAACACTCCGGGTCGAAATGCGAGAACGTCCTTCGGGGAACCAGAGAACTATGTTTTGCCGAACATCAAGATCAACTACAACATTTCGCCGAGACATCAGTTGATCGGCTCTTACACGTTCTGGAACCACACCAAGTTCCTGGAGTGGAACCATGCCCAGAGGCCGGAACTTCCTGGCTTGCAGGAGTGTTGTGGACTGCGCGACAACCTCATTTCCATTCAGGATGTATTCACGGTTTCACCTACGTTCATCAACGAGTTTCGCATCGGCTATCCGAGAAACCGGCGCATTCGCCATCCGGAGCAGAACGCACGAAACTACACGAAGGAAATGGGAATCCTTGGAACCTCCGCGGATATTGATCCGGTTTTCTGGGGGTTGCCGTCGTTCACCGTGACCGGATACGCGAATGGCCCACGAGCCGGTACGCTGCAGAACCGAAGCGAGGGTTACTGGACGGTGGCGAATGTCGTCTCACTTCAGAGGGGCAATCACGCGCTGAAGATCGGCGGCGACGCTTTCAGAGCCTACCTCAGTCCTGAACTCTACTATGACAATATGACCGGAACGTTTTCCTTCAACGGTTCGGCAACCGGCGATTCGTTTGCGGACTTTCTGCTGGGCTATCTGGACACGAGCCTGAGGAGTCCACCGACGCCGGGTACATCGCTGGCGTTTTACCAGGGAAACTGGGCGTATAGCCTGTTTGTGCAGGACGACTGGAAAGCGACAAGCAATCTGACCATCAACATTGGCTTACGCTACGATCTCGTGATGCCCCAGACAGACAAATACGACCGGATCGCGACGTTCGATCCGAGGATCGGCAATGGCCGGGGCGGGATACGTATCCAGCGAAATACGATGAAGCGTTATTCGGAAGGAATTGAGCTTTACAAGCGATCCTATCCGGGGCTGCTTTTTGAAGAGTCGGACGCCAGAAACGCAGTGGACAAAACCGACTTCGGTCCTCGATTCGGCTTCGCCTGGACGCCAGGCGGCGGGACCCAGACCGTTGTCCGCGGCGGTTACGGCCTTTTCTATTCTGCGCATGACATCGGATCACAGACCGTGGCCAATGAGGCGCCGTTCACTTTGTCACAAAGGTTTACCAGGGCCCAAGGTGCAACCTGGGATAACCCGTGGCCCGGATCGGGACTGGGCGCCATCGTGAAAGCCGGTGAGGAATATTACTTCCAGAGCCCGTATTACGGGCACTGGAACTTTGGTGTTCAGCGCGAATTGCCATACGGCATTGTTGTCGATGCGGCATACGTCGGAAAGAAAGGCACACATATCGAGCGGAGCCGGGATATCAATCAGCCGATTGGCGGCGTCAAACCATATCCACTCTTTGGTGTGATCAGCTACGCCGAATATCGGGGCAGCAGTATCTATCATGGTCTGCAATCCAGAGTTGAACGAAGATCAGCAAGCGGCGCATCCATACTCGTGTCGTATCAATGGGGAAGGATGATCAGCGATGGCGGCGCGATCCGGAACGTATACGATCTTCGCGCAGAGCGGGGACTGGACGCGGAGGATGTGCGTCACCGATTTTCAAGCAGCTTTGTCTTGCCTCTTCCGGGAGCGGGACTGAAAAGCTGGCTGGGCCACTTGATCGGTGGTTGGGAAATGTCGGGCATTGTCCGAATGAACACCGGCTCTGCTCTGACCCCAACGGTTTCACAGGACTATAGCGGCAGCACGCGCCGAGCCGACCGGCCCAATCTGGTGGGCAATCCCGACAAGGGAAGCGACGCAACTCCGAATTCCTGGTGGAACAAAGCGGCCTTCACCCTCCCGGAACGCGGAACCTACGGCAATGCCGGCCCTGGTGTGCTGGAAGGTCCCGGGTACGTCGGGGCGGATATGGGCTTAATGAAACGGTTCGCGGTAGCTGAAGGGAAGACACTCCAATTCCGCTGGGAAGTATTCAATGTTTTCAATCATACGAATTTCTCAACACCGAATACGGTTTTTGATTCCGCGACATTTGGAACAACGGGAGTCGCGCTCGATAGCCGTCAGATGCAAGCGGCGCTGAAATTCATGTTCTGAGGTGACAGAAAAAGGGGACAGTGAGCGATTTCTTGCAGTTTAGAAATCGCTCACTGTCCCTTTTTTTTTCTCTGTCCCTTTCTACTGCGGGCGCTTGAACAATCCCATATAAACGGCTTTTCCCAGGACATGTCCTTGCATCGCCTTCATGACATTTGCACGGCTCTCAAACGCGTCTGTCCCCGGTTTGACGTCCAATTTCGTGTCCAGCGCATAGAGTTCAAAGGTGTAGTGATGGGGAGGACCATTTGCAGGGGCGCCCGGTCCGCGATAAACCTGGCCGGTTGCGCTGAATTGATAGCTTCCGTCCGGCAGTTGTGCACCTTTCGGGGCTCCTTCGGGGATGCCCGTCGACGTGCCCGGTATGTTCCAGACGAGCCAATGCACCTGATCATCCAGGCCCTTGTTTCTAGCAACCTCCATATCGTGAAAATGTAGAACAAAGCTTTGAGTGCCGGCAGGCGCGTTGGCCCACGTCAGAGCGGGTGACGTGCCTTCGCCCGGCGCCGCGCCTGGAGCGGCCTGCGTGAACTTTACTGGAATCTGGCCGCCATCGGGAAATGCCGTCGTGCTCATCGTCATTGCAGGTCCACCCCCGCCTGCCGGACGTTGTCCACCGCCCTGCCCTCCAGGAGCCTGCGCCCCCAGAGACAAAACAAGCCCCAATGCCATTATCAGAACCAATAGCAATCGCGCGAATCGCATGCTGTTCCTCCCGAATTAGATTAGATACGTGCCACTACGGTTATCTGTGCAGGAACTTTATTATCATTCCAAAAGAAATGAGGTAAAGATATTAGCGGATAGTGATGGCCGTTACTGTCCGGTCCAACGATGATAATATGCGTCCACCAGGAGGGCGTATGATCCGAGTCATCTTCCTAATGGCGCTTTTTGCGATGTTCACTGGCGTCGCTGCGGCGCAGCTCAAGCCGGGCGATTTTGCTCCCGATTTCACTCTTAAGGCAAGCGACGGCCAAACCTACACGCTGTCGAAACTGCGAGGGAAAACTGTCGTGCTGGCCTGGTTTCCTAAGGCGTTCACGGGTGGTTGAACGGCCGAATGCAGAGCGCTCCGTGAGAGCGGTGGACTTATCCGGGCATTCGATGTTGCATATTTCATGATTAGTACGGACACGCTTGAAGACAATACCGCCTTCGCCAAGAAAGAAGGCGCCGACTTCCCTCTTTTAGCCGATCCCACCCAAAAAACTGCTGACCTTTATGGCGTACTGAGAAACTATGGCGCCGAATATGGAGAGCTGGCGAATCGCTGGACGTTCTATATCGGCCCCGATGGCAAGATTCTGTTCATCGACAAGCAGGTCAATCCTGCGTCGTCGGGTCAGGACATTGCCGCAAAACTCAAGGACCTCAAGGTTCCTCCAGCCAAAAAATAAGCAGTCGCCGCATTGTTGATGCATGGTGAACGGCAGCCGGTCGAACCGCCACCGTTCACCCCGCCCCACTTGAACTAATCGTGTTTTTGCTTCTGATGCGGGGCGGCGCCGAATACGGATCCGGTCTTTTCGTGGCTTTCTTCCACAGCAGGTTCAGGGGCCGGCGAACGCAAAAGCGAGAGGCCGATCGACGCCGCAAGCGTCAGGATGATGAAACCCAGGGAAAGAGAGATCGGAACGTGAAAAAAGTCTACGATCACCATTTTGATTCCCACGAAGGTTAGAATCACAGCCAGTCCATATTTCAGATAGACAAAGCGATCGACGACGCCGGAAAGCAGGAAGTACATGGATCGCAAGCCGAGTATAGCGAACACGTTCGATGTGTAGACGATGAAGGGATCGGTCGTCACGGCGAAAATAGCGGGAATGGAATCCACTGCAAATACCAGATCTGTAAATTCGACGAGCAGCAGAACCAGGAAGAGAGGGGTTGCAAAGCGCTTTCCTTGACGGATTGTGAAGAATTTCTGGCCATCGTAATCATCGGTTACATTCACAAACCGGCGCGCGGTCCGCATCACGATGTTTTCTTCGGCATTGAACTCTTCATCCTGCCGCATCGCCATCTTTATTCCGGTGAAGATTAGAAACGCCCCGAAAATGTATAACGCCCAGCTGAACTTTTCGATGAGCAGCGCGCCCATACCGATAAAGATGCCTCGCATGACGAGAGCGCCGACAATGCCCCAGAAGAGCACCCTGTGCTGATAGCGATCCGGTATCCCGAAGTAGGAAAAGATCATCACGATGACGAAGATGTTGTCGACCGATAGGGATTGCTCGATGACGTAGCCCGTTATGAAGAGCAGCGCCGTGTCCTGGCCTTTCCAGCCGTACAGCACCGCCGCGAATATCATCGCCAACGAAGTCCATACGGCTATCCAGACTCCAGCTTCCTTGGGCCGAACTGCATGCGCCTTTCGATGAAACACTCCGAGATCGAGCGCGAGCATCAACAAGACGAACGCCGTGAACGCTACATAAAACCAAACACTGGTTGCCATTCGATCCTCTTTCTCCTCATCCCGAGCGGGTCCCGCCGAAACGAAAAAGGCGAGCCCCTACGGCATTGTGTCGTAGTGGTCTCGCCAGTGAACTTGAGGGTCACGCAGCCGACCGAGGGGCAGGTGTTATCTATCGCGCCCTGTGTTGTCGATCGGTGGCATTGAATGCAGCTAATTGGAGCTGCATTCAAAAGGCTACTCCCCACTTGTCCCGATAAGACTACCAACCGCCTGCGGTCTCGTCAAACGCATAACCCGTGGCAAACCAGTGTAGGAAGACAAAACCCCGGACGGAAAATCTCGAGCCGGCCTTCCAGAGAGGAAAGGCCGGCTCGAACATTTGCAAATTCAGAAGACGAATTTCAGAGCCGCCTGCATTTGTCGGCTGTCGAAAGCGGAGCCGATGGTGCCAAAAGACGCGGCGTCGAAACCCGTACTGGGCAGGAAGAAATTCGTATGGTTAAGCAGGTTGAAGATTTCCCATCGGAATTGGAAGCTCTTCTCTTCACCCACGCGAAATCGTTTCATCAGGCCCGCATCGATGCTGACGAAACCTGGTCCTTCCAAGACTCCCACACCCGCATTGCCAAAGGTTCCGCGCTCCGGCAACGTGAACGCTCTGCGATCCCACCAACCACTGGGATCCGGCTTGCTGAGTTTCGGATTGCCGATCAGGTTCGGACGGTCCGCGCGCCGGCCGGTTCCACTGAAATCCTGTGACACTGTGGGCGTCAGC
>CAZIPZ010000077.1:0-17431 GCA_964541075.1 uncultured Solibacteraceae bacterium
CGAAGCAGTCGACAGCGCCATCAAAACAGCGCGTTTTTATTGGAACGCTCAGGGGAATCCAACCAAGACGAAAATCATCAGCCGGCAGTTCGCCTATCACGGCGTCACCATGGGTGCGATGAACGCCACTGGTATTCCATCGTACTGGCCTATGTTCGGCGGACTGCTGCCTGGCTTCATCCACATTCCGTCACCGTACCCGTATCGATTCGTTTCGAACAATCCGAGTGTCAGCCCTGGCGTTGCGGCTGCGAACCTTCTCGAAGCGGCAATTCTGAAGGAAGGAGCGGAAACCATCGCCGCATTTATTGCTGAACCGGTTCAAGGCTCCGGAGGCCTCATACCGCCGCAGCAAGACTACTTTCCACGCATTCGCGAAATTTGCGACAAATACGACGTCCTTTTCATCTCGGACGAAGTGATCACGGGATTCGGCCGGACAGGCCGCTGGTTCGGACTTGAGAATTGGGGAGTGGAGCCCGATATTATCGCGTTTGCGAAGGGCATCTCCTCTGGATACGTTCCACTGGGCGGCATCGGAATTTCCGATGAGGTGTACAGGACAATGGTTGAGGTTCCAGTCGAGCGGCGATGGATGCATGCCGCCACGTATTCGGGGCACGCAATGGCGTGCGCAGTAGCGCTTGCCAACATCGACATTCTCGAGCGTGAAGGACTGGTTGAGGCGGCGGGTCAAAAGGGCAAGAAGTTGTTGAACGGATTGAGTCAATTAAGCAGCCTCGATGGAGTCGGAGACGTCCGTGGATTGGGTTTGTTGGCCGGCCTCGAGTTTGTCGAAGACAAGGCCACAAAAAAGCCGTTTGAACCGTCTCGCAAAATTGGCGCCCGCGTGCAGCGCGAATGCATCAAGAGGGGATTGTTCAGCCGAATTCGCGAGGATATCTATCTTCTTGCGCCGCCATTCGTTATTACCGACTTGCAGATCGATCGAATCGTCAACGTGCTTGGTGAATCCATTCCTGCCGCCCTGGCTCGATAACCGATTGACGGGAGGCGGATTCACCCGCGCGCTCTGACCTTTGCATCAATATATTGTTTGTGACTCAGGTGCATCGCGCTCGAGATGCCCCGAAGTTCCTCCAGTTCGGCATGAGTTAGTCCACCGTCTGCTGCTGCCACTGCGAAGAGCAAATCCAAAAGTTGGACGCGTTCTTCAAATGTCGTCTTTCCGGCGTACTCTGAAATCAATCGCGCTCGGTCCAGCCCCCTTACCGCCTCCTCGCCAATAATGGAGAGAAGCAAACCGAGCACTTCTTCTTCAAACAAACCTCGGACCTGCAGACGACTCCGGATCTCCTCAAGTTCGCGCTGGCCTATTTCGCCATCGGCTTGCGCGACGATGCCCATCAGTCCTCCGAGCAAACACAAGCGATGCAACTCCGGGGTGACTTCAGAACCCAATCGATGACGGAGCTTAAAAAGTATTTTGTTTCGGACAAATTCATCGAGGTTTGACGCAGGCGCTGGTGGACGCCTCCGGAACAAGCTTTTCATGCGCCCCACAAGGAGTTGAACCGTTGAGGCCTCTTTCAGGACTTGTGTGTACTGCTCAAGAAAATCATATTCCTCCGCGGTGATTCGAGAGTCGGCATTCAAGATCTCTTCCAGATGGCGGACAATCTGGTCTCGAGCGTAAGGCGTTCCGATTCGTAAGAGAAGGTCTCGAAAAAGCGCTTCAATGTCCCTTTCGTTCGGCCTCTCTTCAAGATGGGGTTCCAATTCATGCCAATCTGCGTCCGTTAATTGCAGCTGTTTTGCGAGCATCTTGATGTAATTCAGTTCCGACTGGCTCAGTCCTGAGTCGGCCCAGGCCGCGGCGATCAGCACTTTGAGCAGAGCCACCGAGTCCGCACGCGTCAGCATGTGGACATTGTACCGTTTTCAGCGTAGATTAACGGTCCTTGCATGAAATTTCTCCCCTTGGTTTTCAGGAATGCCTTTCGTAATCGCCGCCGCTCCGCACTAACGATCCTCAGCATCAGCATGTCGCTCTTCCTTATTGTCACCCTCTGGACTTTGCTGGAAGCTCTCGAGAGTCCGCCGATGACCCCGGAATCCGCGAAACGCGTTATCACGCGGCATCAGACATCTCTGGCGAACGTTATGCCGATATCCTACCGGCAGCAGATCCGGCAGACTCCGGGTGTTGAAAACGTCACCGCGTCGCAATGGTTCGGTGGTATTTACAAGGATCCGGCAAACTTCTTTGCGCAGTTTGCCGTGGACGCGGATTCGTTTTTCGATGTCTATCCGGAGATTCAGATTGCACCGGAACAGAAGAACGCGTTCATTCGCGAGCGAACGGCCGCACTTGCGGGCAAAAACCTGGCGGAACGTTATGGTTGGCAACTTGGAGACCGGGTGACGCTGGAAGGAACCATATTTCCTGTGAACCCGGAAATGACGATCCAGGGTTTTACCGATGGTGGAGGCAGCGAGAATGGTTTGTATTTTCGCTGGGACTACTTCAATGAGCTTATCGGCAACGCCAATATCGTGGGTACATTCACAGTCAAGGCGAAATCAGCAGATGAAATCCCGGCCATCATTGAGAGCATCGACAACCTGTTTGTGAACAGCACAGCTCCTACAAAGACCGAGAGTGAAAAGGCGTTCGTGCTGGGTTTTATGTCCATGTTGGGCAATGTCCGGACACTCGTCGTGAGCATTTGCACCGTCGTTCTGTTCACCATTATTCTGGTGGCTGCAAATACGATGGCAATGTCCATACGGGAGCGGACAGGCGAGATTGCGATCATGAAGACGCTCGGATTTTCCACCGGCATGATATTAACGATGATGGTCGCGGAGTCTTCCTTCATTGCGCTTGCCGGTGGTCTGGCGGGATCCTTTGGCGCCCGGCTTCTGTGGGCCGCAATTGATTTCAACGCCATGACCATGGGATTCATTCAAAGGTTTGACGTCACCTGGGTGACCATCTTCCTCGCTTCGGCTGTGTCTCTCACCGTAGCATTTGCCAGCACGTTCGTCCCCGCCTGGAGTGCTTCTCGTCTTGCAATCGCAGACGCTATACGGCGGCGCGGCGAATAGACCACATGATTCCTATAAAGTACAACTTTCGAAGCTTGCGTGTTCGCCGTGTAGGTACGCTGATGACCATTTTCGGCGTCGCGCTTACGGTTTCCGTATTTGTTTCGATTCTCGCGATGGTTCAAGGTCTGGAAGCCACTTTTGTAGAAACCGGTGAACCGCTGAACCTGCTTTTAATTCGTCAGGGTTCGCAGACTGAGACGAATAGCTACTTCGACAGGGAAATCAAAGGCATAGTCGAGAGTGTCGAAGGCGTCGCCGATGTGGCAGGTGAAATTATTGTGATCATCAATCATCCAAGGGTCACCGGGCAGACGAGCAACCTGATCGTCCGCGGTGTAGGCGAGAATTCCTTGACGCTTCGACCGAGGGTGCGGCTCGCTGAGGGACGGATGTTTCAAAGAGGTTTGCGCGAAGCGGTGGTCAGCCGGTCTATCGCAACGCGATTCAAAAACGCCGCTCTCGGTGATTCCATAAGAATTGGTCGAACAGAATGGAAGATCGTCGGTTTGCTGGATGCTTCGAGAACTGCCTATGATTCGGAAATCTGGGCGGATTACAACGAGGTGGCCCAGGAGTTCGAGCGGCCGATCTATAGCTCACTTCTGGTGCGATGCGCCAGCGAAGACGCTCTGGTTTCTGTTAGAAACAAATTGCGGGACGATAGGCGGGTGAAGCTGGACACGCCGACGGAGAGGGAATACTTCGCCAGCCAGAGCGGTGCGGGGACTGCCGTTAAGGTTCTTGGGTATTTCATCGCCGTCATCATGTCGATAGGATCCTCTTTCGCGGTGATGAATACGATGTACGCCGCCACCACGTATCGGACGCGCGAAATCGCGACCCTGCGTGTGATGGGGTTCAGGAGAGCGGCAATTCTGTTTTCCTTTATGCTGGAGTCTCTGTTGCTCGCCATTCTTGGAGGAATTGTGGGCTGTCTTATGGCCCTGCCGATGAACGGAATTTCCACCGGCATGACCAACTTTCTGACATTTTCAGAGGTCGTGTTCGATTTTCGGATTACGCCCTCCTTGATGATGCGGGGAGTCGTCTTCGCGGCATTCATGGGCGCCTTGGGAGGTCTGTTGCCCGCGAGACTGGCGTCGCGCATGACGATTGTGCGCGCGCTTCGGACCGAGGGTTGATGGTAAGATCCTCTGAAAACGCGGCTATGGACAACCTGTCAGATCAACTCAGCAAGCTCAAAATTGATAGATCAATGCGGCCGGATGCACCTCAGGGACGGCGCCGCGGACTGATCGTCTTCTGCGTGGTCGCGGCGCTGGCCGGTTTTGGAATCGTGGCGGCCTTGCGGCAGTCCGGGGCCGCGCCGGTCGTTGATGTGATTCACCCCCGCGAGGCGGATAATTCAACAGCCGCCGTTCTCGTCGCCACCGGTTACATTGTGCCGCACCACAAAATTCAAGTCGGGTCCAAGATCATGGGACGCGTTGCCTGGATCGGCGTCGAAAAAGGGGACAGCGTCAGGCGCGACCAGGTTGTCGTCCGGCTCGAGGATCGCGAGTACCGCGCTCAGTATGAAGAGGCCCGCTCTTCATATAGCGCTGCAGAAACGCGCCTTCGGGAATTGGTTCGGGGATCAAGGCCCGAAGAAGTCGACAGGGCCAAGGCTGATGTGGAACAAGCGCAAGCGCAGTTGCGGGTTGACGAAGCATACTTCAAGCGCGTCGAAGGCCTGGTCCGGGAAGGCGTATTTCCCGCCCAGAACCTCGATGAGGCTCGCGGCCGTTACGATGCTTCTCGGGCCAATCTGGATGCTATGGTCAACACCTTCGAACTCATAAGGCAAGGTCCACGCCAGGAGCAAATCGAGGCCGCCCGGGCAGAGGCCGATCGCGCGAAAGCATCCGTGGACTATGCCAAAACCATTCTGGACTCGACTGAAATACGCGTTCCTAGCGACGGAACCATACTGGAACGCAATGTCGAAGTCGGAGAAATGGTCACAACGTCGTTTGTGGGCGACCGGGGTGCGAAATCGTTTGTAGTCACCATCGCGGATCTCAACGATGTTCAGGTCGAATTGGATATCAATCAGAATGATTTCAATCGTGTGAGCATGAACCAGCCGTGCAAGGTGATCACGGATGCGTATCCAGACAAAGAATACCGGTGCATTGTCGATGAAATCGCTCCGGAGGCGAACCGTCAGAAAGCGACCGTTCAGGTGAAGGTGAAGCTCACGCAGCCGGATGCATACATACGTCCCGAGATGAATGCACGGGTCACGTTCTTGAGCCTGGACAACGGGAGTTCATCCGCGGATGATCCAAAACTTTTTGTGATACCGAAGCGAGCTGTCGTCGATCGGGAGAATGGAAAAGGTGTGCTGGTCGTGTCGGAGGGGACAGTACAGGCCAAGCCTGTGCAGATTGCGCGAGAATTGGGTTCCGACGTGTTTGTGTCTGGCGGCCTGGTTGGCGCAGAAGCGATCATCGTCGGCGATCAGGTGGCGCAACTCAAAGTTGGGGATCGCGTTCAGGTGAGACAGTAATGGCGGCAGTAGAGATTCGAAACGTAACGAAGGTCTTCAAAAAGGAGAGCGCTCAAGTTGTGGCTCTCCACGAGACAAGCTTGGATATCGAAGCCGGTGGGTTTGTGTGTTTGATGGGTCCGTCGGGATCCGGCAAATCGACGCTCCTGAATTTGATCGCCGGAATCGATCGGCCATCGAGCGGCAGCGTCGTCGTAGATGGCCGGGACATTGCGAAAATCAGCGAAAAGCAACTGGCGTTGTGGCGCAACTACACGATCGGTTTCATTTTCCAAACCTTCAATCTCATCCCTGTTCTCACGGCGTTCGAAAATATTGAGCTACCCTTGCTTCTGACAAAACTCAACAAAGCGCAACGCAAGGAACATGTCCAGACAGCGCTTGCCCTAGTCGGGCTCGGGGATCGCATGCTTCATTTCCCTCGTCAGCTTTCGGGGGGACAGGAACAGCGGGTTGCCATTGCGAGAGCAATCGTAACCGACCCCGCGCTGATTTTGGCGGATGAACCCACGGGTGATCTCGATGCGAACTCGGCCAGTGAAGTGCTTAGCATCCTGGAGACACTGAATCGAGAATTCAAGAAAACGGTGATCATGGTGACCCACGACCCAAAAGCGGCGCATTACGCCACCGTGATTCGGCATTTGGATAAAGGCATTTTGCTGCCTGAAGGAGTGACTGCGTGAAAAACCAATACGTCCGAGCCTTCGTCCTGACACTGGCGTTTGCGGTGTCGTCGAATGCGCAATCGGGAGCGAAGAAGCTGGCCGTCGTGAATGGCGACACGATCACGGAGGACCAGGTCAATAGCGCTGCAGCTACAGAGCTGGAGAATCTCAGCCTCCGGCAGCTTCAGTTGCAGGCTGGGTTCGCCCAGGACAAGCATGAGATTCTTGAGAAAACATTGGATGCGCTCGTTCAGAACAAGCTGTTTGCGATGGAGGCTGCCAAGAGGGGTGTTTCGGTCGATGAATTTCTGAAGACCGAGATTGAGTCGAAGGTAGGTGCGCCGCCTGAGGACATTGTGAATCAAACATATGAAGCCAACAGAGCGCAGCTGGGCGCGGTAAGTGAAGAAGAAGGAAAGCAGCAGGTCCGGCTGTATTTGATGGACCAACGCCGGCGATCCATTCAAGAAACCCTCCTATCCGAACTTAAGAAACAATACGCGGTCGAGATCCTGATGGAACCGCGGCGGGTTGAGGTGAGCTCATCAGGATTTCCTTCCACAGGTTCAGCGAGCGCTCCAATAACGATCGTAGAGTTCTCGGATTTCGAATGTCCGTTTTGCGCCAGACTTTTCACGACTATGAAGCAGGTTGAAGAAAAACATCGAGCCAATATTCGTCTGGTATACCGGCAGTTTCCCTTGAACAGCATTCACCCGCGGGCGCAGAAAGCTGCCGAGGCTTCGCTGTGTGCAAACGAGCAGCAGCGATTTTGGGAATTCCACGACGCGATGTTTTCTCGCCCGGATGCGCTGGCGGTGGACCAGTTGAAAGCGAAGGCTGCGGAGTTGAAGCTGGACACCACCGCTTTCAACGCGTGTTTGGATTCCGGAAAACAGGCCCAGGCAGTGAAGCAGGACGTCTATGAAGGCATTCGGTCCGGTGTCACCGGAACTCCGGCCTTGTTTATCAATGGACGGATGATCGCAGGCGCCCAGCCCTATGACGCCATTGTCGCGATTATCGAGGACGAGTTGAAGCGCCTCCAGAAAAAGTAAAGCAGACGAGCTTGCAAATGGATGGCGGATTGGTGGCCGCCGCCATCCATTCTCGACCCTCGGGCAAACCTTTTGGCCCGGAAGCATCCTTCGTTGCAGAGAATTCTTCCCGCCCCATATAATTCGAACATCAATCTCGCGACAACTAAATCGTTAAGGTTTAAGGAGGCGCCGCGGACGCCGGGCGGTCCTAGGATTGCACCTTGAATGCTTTATTGAGGAGCATCATGAAGAACACCGTTTATTGTCTGGCTTTAGGCGAACCGCAAGCCAACGAGATCCTGCTGCATTTGCGCAACATCGGATTCCGTTCTTCTGAAATCTCCGTGCTGCTGAAAAGCAAGGACACCCGCAACATCACGCTGAAAGAGGACGCGATTCGCGGAGCGGAAACGGGAAGCCTCATCGGCAGTCTCATCGGACTCACGGCTCTTGCGATTCCCGTCATCGGGCCTGTCGTGGCTGTTGGCCCCATTGTGGCAGCACTGGGCGGCGCCGCCGCGGGAGGGGTTGTGGGCGGCCTGGCGGGAGGAAGCGGCGCGTTCGCCAGCTTTGGCATCCCGGAGGAGGTTGCCGCCGAACTCGAGAAAAAGATCCATGGCGGCGGGATTCTGATCGCTGTTCACTCAGACAGTTCTGCCCGGCAAGACAAAGCCTTGCGGATTTTTAAGTCATCAGGAGCAGACGAGATCTTTACGTCGGAGGATCGAGCCGCGTAGCGGCCGATGCGGACCGCCTGAGAATTCAGGCAGTCCACATTGTTCAAAGGAGTCCTTTATTGGAGGAACTGAAGATTGTTCGGGACCATTTGAGGAAAGAGGTACTGGATCGCCATTACAATCAACGCAATGATTACGACAAGCACAACGCTGTGTTTCATGACATAACGGAGGATTGTCGCTTCATTTCCCACCTGCTTCGTAGCGGTTGTGGCAACGACGATGCTCTGGAAGGCGATCAATTTTCCTGCTACGCCCCCAGTCGTATTTGCCGCACTCATCAAGACCGGGCTTAACCCAAGATTCTCGGCCGTAATTCGCTGCAGGCTTCCAAACAGAGCATTCGCCGAAGCATCGCTGCCGGTGATCATGACTCCCACCCAACCCAGCAGGGTTGCGAAGAACGGATAGAACGCTCCAGTACGGGTGAATGCCAAACCGAGAATAGCGTCCAGTCCGGCGTAACGCATGACATAACCGAGACCCAACATACAGAAGATTGCCATGGTGGGAACTCGCATGAACTTACACGTCCGCAAAAACGTCTCGTAGCTTCGCTTGACCGATAGGCCGCCAAGCGCGCAGGCAAGAAGGCCGGCTATGAATACGCCGGTTCCCGTTGTCGACAGCCAATTGAATGTGTAGATAGCCGCTTGCGGCGTCTCTTTCGCGACCACGGGAGGAGTTCTTACCGTAACCTGGTGCAACAACGGTACTTGAATGGCGTAGGTGCCCTTAAAACCGCCTATTGCAAACTGGTCCAGAACAGTCCTGATTGATGGCCAACCCCATGCCATGACCACCACCCCAAGGATCAGGAAGGGAAGCCATCCACGGAAGACCTGGCCGGTCGAATATTGGACTTTCGAAGTCTGAATAGCGGCTTCATCTTCAAACCGCCAGATCGTTCGAGGCTTCCACAACTTCAGGAAAATCACGATCGCCAGCAGGCAAACAGAGCCGGACACCACATTAATCAGATAGGCGTCCATGTAGTTGCCCCAAAACATCATCGCTGCGGAAAACGAGAGGCTGCACACGACGATAGCCGGCAGGATCTCGAAGGTCTCCTTCCAGGGCACCATCAACCGGATCATCCATATGGGGACGAACAAGGCGGTGATGGCGAGAATTCTGGCGCACATCGCACTGAGATCGTTCAGCGGCAAACCGGTCACTCCAGCCAATGTAATGACGGGTACACCCACTGCGCCCCACGCCACAGGCGTGGTGTTAGCCATGAGGCAGAGAATGGCGGCGTGAAAGGGCTTGAATCCGACGCCTACCATTAGAGCGGCAGCGATGGCAACGGGCGCACCGAAGCCGGCAGCGCCTTCCATGATTGCACCAAATGCGAAGGCGATCAGCAGCGCTTGCAGCCGGCGATCCGGGGTGAGATTTGTCAGCGATGCTTTTACAATCTCAAATTGGCCCGACTCGATGGATACTTGATACACAAAAATCGCCGCGAACACCACCCATACGATAGGCAACAGGCCGAATGCTCCGCCATACAGGTAAGAGACGACCGCGAGAGGCACAGGCATGCCCACAACGACCACCGCGATGATCATCGCGGACACTCCTGCACAGAGTGCAGCATACGGCGCAAACATACGCCGCACGGCCAGGAGGTAAAAGAGAAGGACGATCGGGATTGCGGCGACAAGCGCCGAAGGCAGCCAATGTCCCAGCGGATTGTAGTTTTGTAGCCAGGTTTCCATGGCCCGCTACCATACCAGCGGCATTCAATGGACGCAAGGGCGAAATTTTTCCTCAGAGCACCCTCAATCGGCCCTGGTAAAACGCTTGGAAGCCACGACTGGCATGGATTCCAGGCCAATGACAGCGGTTGATTACGCAGAACGAAAGCCGGCTGACAAACGGCGGCGCCGCCCGTTCACCTCCCTGAAGATGGCATCAAGCATCGGAGCCTTCCCCCTTTTTACGTGCTCCGGAGTGTGTCATCGTTGACGTATGCGCCTCTTCGATGATCGTCCTCCGGACGTTGCAGCGAACGTTGACGTCTACTCTTTCGGATTCTCCACGAGAACATGGCAAGAGACTATTGAACTTCTCAAAAAATTCCAGATTCAGTGCGTCGCCGACATACGCACGCTGCCCCGATCCCGCCATACGCCACAGTTCAATCAGGAAGATCTGGCGAAAAGCCTCCTGACGGCGAACATCGAATATGTTCATTTGAAGGCTCTAGGCGGCTTGCGAAAACCTATTGGAAACAACCGAACGAACGCCGCTTGGAAAAACGAAGGATTCCGCGCTTATGCGGACTACATGCAGACGCCGCAATTCGAAAGCGCTCTGGAAGAGCTGATTGGAATCCTTTCCGCCAAGACGACCGCATTCGCTTGCACCGAGGCGGTATTCTGGCGATGCCACCGGCGTCTTGTATCCGACGCCCTTACGGTAAGAGGGCGCCGGGTCGGCGAGATTTATTCCTCTTCCAAGGTTGAAGAACACCGTTTGACGAAGTTTTTAAAGGTTGAAGGGACCCGCGTCACGTATCCTGGCCTCGTATGAGACTTACTTTTCTGGGCGCCACACAGACCGTGACAGGATCCAAATTTGTCCTCGAAGCGGGCGATCGACGCATCCTGATTGACTGCGGGCTGTTCCAAGGTCTCAAGGAACTGCGGTTACGAAACTGGGAAGAGTTTCCAGTAGATCCAGCCTCTCTGGACGCCATCGTCCTGACTCACGCACACATTGATCACACGGGATATCTGCCACGCCTCGTCAAGCAGGGCTTCAAGGGGCGCGTCTTTGGTTCTTCCGCAACCTGTGATTTGCTGAGTATTCTGCTGCCTGATTCCGCTCATCTGCAAGAAGAGGAAGCAGCTTTCAGGAACAAGCACCGCCTCACGAAACACAAGCCGGCGCTTCCGCTCTATACAACCGACGATGCTGCTGCGGCGTTGGAACTGTTGACATCCATGACCTACTCCCAAAGCATCTCACTCTCTCCGACCCTGACTGTCGAAGTCGTTCCGGCCGGACACATTCTAGGATCCTCGTTTGTCCGGTTTCGAGATGCGTCAGGCCCTTCGGTGAAGACCATACTCTTTACGGGCGACATTGGGCGCTACGATCAACCTATCATTCTGGATCCGAGCCCGGTGGAAGATACGGACTACCTTATCCTCGAGTCCACCTATGGAAACCGGCTTCACAACGACAGGAATGGAGCAAGCGGCAAGGAGCAATTGCGCAAAATTGTTACGGAGACTGCCGCCCGTGGCGGAACCCTGGTTATTCCATCCTTCGCCATCGGACGAGCGCAGGAGTTGCTCTATGTGCTGCGGGAGTTGGAGGATGAAAAACAGATTCCTGATTTACCTGTTCACATCGATAGTCCAATGGCGGTAGACGCAGTAGAGCTGTTTCTCGCGCATCATGAAGAGCATGACGCAGAAATGACGGCGCTGGAAGACAGGGGAACTCATCCTCTTTACACGCGTTGGGTGAACTTCTCGAGGTCGGTCGAAGATTCGAAAAAAATCAATGATCAACGCTATCCGTCGATCATCATCTCCGCGAACGGGATGGCAACCGGCGGACGAATTCTTCATCATTTGGCCCATCGCGTTACGGACAACCGGAATTCGGTGGCGTTCGTCGGTTTTCAGGCCGCCGGCACGCGTGGACGGGCGCTCGCGGATGGTGCACGGCAGATCCGTATTTTCGGCGTGGATTATCCGGTCCGGGCAGCCGTTCACGTCATTGATAGCTTTTCATCACACGGTGATTATGAAGAGATACTGCAGTGGCTTGGCGGTTTTGACCGTCCTCCGAGGACAACGTTTTTGACGCACGGGGAACCAGGCGCGATCGCCGCCATGAAAAGTCATATCGAAGGCCGCTTAAAGAACTGGCACGTCGAAATTCCGACGTATTTGCAGAGTTTCGACTTGTGATGTGTTGCGCGTAATGCGAAATCGGATACGGGGTGCAATCCGCAAATGAAGGATCTGACTTCAAGAGCATTGAATCTTGCGACCTTGCTTGGTGCGCGATATGCCGACATCCGAATCGTCGACACCAGGCAACAGGTTGTCAGCGTCAAGAACGGCGCCGTGGACGGCATCGGAGATCAGGATAGCCAGGGTTTCGGCGTCCGCGTGTTGGTTGGAAATTCGTGGGGGTTTGCTTCGAGCTCGCATGTATCCCACGAGGAGATCGATCGGGTTGCCGCCTTGGCAGTCAGGATTGCTCGGGCAAGTGCGGCCACTCGCGGAGAAGCAATCGATTTGGGGCCTCCGGCGGCCAGTGTTGGCGAGTACGTGACGCCCATCGAGATTGATCCTTTCTCCATATCGCTGGAGGAGAAGCTTCAATTGCTGCTCAAAGCAGACGAGTTGATGCGACGGAACACCATGGTGAAGGTTTGCGAATCGAATGCTCTTGCGGTTCGTCACCAAAAGACCTTTGCGAACACGGAGGGTGGTTTTCTGCAACAAACGATTTTTGAGAGCGGAGGTTCGATCGTCGCTACTGCAGTGAATGACACCGATATTCAGGTGCGGTCTCATCCAAACTCCTTTCGGTATCAAGGCACGGGCGGCTGGGAATACGTCCTCAAGGCAGACCTGGTGGGAAACGCGGAACGCGTTGCGGACGAAGCCGCGGCATTGCTTTCGGCAGAAATGTGTCCAAGTAAGGAGACCACACTCATTTTAGGTAGTTCGCAGCTTGCCCTTCAAATTCACGAATCATGTGGACATCCAACCGAGCTTGATCGCGTTTTTGGCGACGAGGCGGCGTTTGCGGGCCGCAGTTTCCTGACAACGGAGAAAAGAAACAACTTCCGTTATGGATCAGAGATCGTCAACTTAACGGCCGACAGCATCCGGCCCACCGGTTTGGGAACCTTCGGCTGGGACGACGAGGGAATTCGAGCATCAAGCACACCATTGGTTAGCGCGGGTGAGTTTGTGGGTTATCTCATGTCGCGGGAGACTGCGTCGAAGCTCGGCCTTCACAGCAACGGTTGCATGCGCGCTGAAGGCTGGAACCGGATTCCTCTTATTCGCATGACCAACGTCTCGCTCGAGCCTGGATCCTGGAACTACGCCGATATCGTTGCCGACACCGATGACGGAATCCTGATGGAAACCAATCGTTCCTGGAGTATCGACGACATGCGTCTCAATTTCCAGTTTGGAACCGAAGTGGGCTACGAAGTGAAACATGGAAAAATTGGAAGGCTTCTGAAGAACTGTACGTATGCAGGCATGACGCCCGAGTTTTGGAACTCGTGCGACGCGATTTCTAATGAAAAGGACTGGTTTCTTTGGGGAACACCGAACTGCGGCAAGGGTGAACCGACGCAAACAATCGGCACCGGTCACGGAGCCTCCCCCGCACGATTCCGGAATGTAAAGGTCGGAGTCTTCAAATGAATTTTTCCGCGATCGCTGAAATCGTTCTGAAGGCGTCTCGCGCCGAACAAACCGAAGTGCTTGCCATCGAGCAGAATGAAAGTCTCACCCGCTTTGCCAATAACTCCATCCATCAGAATGTGACGGAACTGAACTCGCACATTACTGTTCGATCGGTGATTGGTGCGAAAGTCGGGATCGCGGTGTCAAATGACGTTTCCCCGGACGGTCTGAAGTCTTTAGCTGCTCGCGCAGCCGAAGTCGCCAGGCTGCAGCCTGACAATTCAGAGTTCAAAGGCCTGCCACTGCCTCGACCGCTGAAAATCAAAGCCGCTTTTGACGAGGCGACCGCCGCATGCCCTCCCGACGTTCGAGCCGCCCGTGCAGCCTCAATCTGCCAGCGCGCTTCCACGACTGGATGCTCCGCTGCAGGTTCGGTCACCACTGCTGAGATCCAAATGGGAGTGGCGAACTCAAGAGGAGTCTTCGTTTCGGCTGGTTCAACGCTCGCCGACGCCACGACCGTCATCATGGGCAGCAATTCTTCCGGCTGGTCGCAGAGAACCGGTTGGAGTCTGGAAGCCGTCCAGCCGGAAGCCATGGCGGAAGAGGCATTGGCTAAGGTTCGTCTCGGTGTTGATCCGGTGGACTTCGATCCAGGAGACTATGCTGTCATCCTCGACCCATATGCCGTTGGAAATTTATTAGAGATGCTTGCGTACGACGGGATGAGCGCGCTCTCATTTCAAGAGGGACGATCGTGGCTTAACGGAAGAATCGGCGAACGGATCATGGGAGACGGCGTCACCATTCTGGATGACGCAGCAAACCCCGCCGGGATTCCTTTTCCTTTTGACTTTGAAGGAGTCCCGAAGGAAACCGTTCCGATCATCAAGGACGGTGTCGCCCTTGGACCTGTTCACGACAGTTTTACTGCAGGTAGAGAAAACGGAAAAGAGTCGACCGGACACGCCACGCCCCCTTCTCCGTATGGCCGAATGGGTCCGATGCCCATGAACCTTTTTCTTGAGCCGGGAACCACATCCCTCGAGGCAATGATCCGATCAACAAAACTCGGACTCTATGTGACGCGGTTCTGGTATACGCGAACAGTTCATCCGCGAGACGCCGTCGTTACAGGCATGACCCGGGATGGGACGTTTGTAATACGAGATGGTGAAATCGTCAGGCCGGCGAAATCTTTACGATTTACTCAATCCTTCCTTGATGCACTGCGTTGGACGGAAGCAATTGGGACCAACCGGTTGGTCCTGCGTTCTGGATACGGCGCCGTGACCGTTCCTGCGTTAAAATTGGCCAAGTTTACATTTACGAGCTCGACGAGGTGACCAATTGATTGCCCTGTTGATCGTGCTTGCCACGTTTTCCGCCGATCTGGGACGTTCGATTCAAATCAAATTCCCCGATGAAGCCGGGATTCGATCAATGGAAGTGGAATGGTCGAATAAGAAAGTTCCTTTCGCAAAGGTGGGTGATCAGTGGATCACTGTCTTGGGCGTAGATCTGGACGCAAAGCCCGGAGATCATCCAGCGAACGTCAAAGTAACCATGCAGGACGGACGCACTGATCTCAAGCCGATGCTGATCACCGTCAATGATGTGAAATATCCGACGACGGAGCTGAAAGTTGAGGAAAAGTATGTTCAGTTAAGCCCGCAGAACCTTAAGCGGGCGAATCGGGAAACGAAAGAGCTTGAGGCGATTCATTCGACAATTACTCCAGAGATCCTCTGGAAGGACGATTTCATCGTACCGATTGAGGGTGGCGCCGGAAGAAACTTCGGCCATCGGCGGGTTTTCAATGGAGAACCCCGCGCGCCGCATGCCGGAGCTGATCTTCGAGCCTCAACAGGCATCCCGATACACTCCACTAACCGCGGCCGCATCGTACTTGCGAAAAATCTGTTTTTTACGGGGAACACGGTGATCGTCGATCATGGCATCGGGATTTATTCACTCTATGCTCACCTTTCCCGGATCGACGTGAAGAAGGGCGACCTAGTCGAAAGAGATAAAGTCGTCGGACTGGCTGGAGCGACAGGCCGCGTCACCGGCCCTCACCTGCATTGGGGTATGCGCGTCCAGGGTGCGCGAGTGGATCCGTTTTCTCTCGTTGAGATGAGATAGGTCGCTCCGCAAGTCTGTTATGCTGCATACGCCATGTTTGATTTTCTTAAGCGCAGCAGTCAGCCTTCTCCAAGACAAATTGAAAAACAAGTAAAGCGGCTAACTGAGCCGGGAGGGGAAGATGCGCCTCGGATGGAGGCTGCCGACCGGCTTTCGGAATGGGGTACTTCGGATTCACTGTATGGGCTGCTCAAGCGGTTCACCATTTCAAGCAAAGTCATTTCGCAGGATGTTGAAGAGAAGCGGATCGTTGTACGGATGCTTGTGGAAAAGGGCAGAGAGGCGATCGAACCTATCCTGCGATTTTTGAAGACGCATCACCAGGTGGAATGGCCTATTCAGGCCCTGTCGCAAATTCTTCCGCGAGAGGAATTGGTTCCTCAGCTCGTTGAAGTATTAGGCAAGGTTGCGGCAGCGAGCGCGTTCACTCCTCCGGAACAGAAGGCAGACCTTATTCGGGCGATGCGAGGGCATGTCACTCCGGAAATCGCGGCAGCACTGAACGAATTCCTATCGGACGATGACGATGACGTGAGGATTTCCGCCGTAGAAGCGATAGCCGAGGTCGGCGAACCGATGCGCGAGCCGTTGCTAGAAGCGTTCATCGCTGCTCAGGACAGGCCGAGAATTCGCATAAAGATTGCAGAGATCTTTGCAGATCAGGATTGGGCTGTGAAAGGATATCGGCCTACCATCGAAGAGACACTGCCCGAGGGGTTTCATATCACCTCGAAGGGACTCATTCGCAGGAGATAGATGATACGAACACTCGTCGCCTTCTGCATGGCGATCTGGCTTATGGGGACGCTGTGCATGATGGTTGTCGCCACCCAGAATTTCTATACAATCGACCGGCTGCTTGAATCGCAGCCGAATCCGGCTTTTGCGGCCGCCATAAACAAACTGGGCAGGTCTGAAGCACGCGACCTGTTGCGATATCTGTCGTCGGAACTCAATCGCCTCTACTTTCAATACTGGAACATTGCTCAGATTGCGATTGGTATTTCGGCGCTGTGGCTGGTGACAAAGCTGCCCTCTGCGGAATCTTCGAAGGCCAAATGGAGCATCGTCGCGATGCTGGCCATCGTCCTATTCCTCACCACGGTTATCACTCCGCAGATCCTGTCGGTAGGACGGGCATTGGACTTTACGCCCCGCGATCCTCCCCCTCCTTCCTTGCGTACATTCGGACTATTGCATGCCGCATACACGGTGCTGGACATAGTGAAGTTCATCCTTGGCGTTCTGGTGACCGTGTGGTTGCAGCGCTCGCAGCATGTCTACAAGCTCTCAGAGGCTACCGACCTATTGCCGCCTCCTGCATAAGTAGGAACCAATTCCGGTCTGGGCCGACAGCCGTCTTGGAACAGTTGACGCGGTCCGTCCAGAACGGAAAACCCATCTAGCGTCGGACCATGACTTGGGCATAAGCGGAGCCAATTTGGTGGGACCTTCCCGTTATTTGGCGCCAGATAGGAAAAGTCAGCGTGGGTGACAACTTTGTCGCAGCAAACGCAAATTCCTTTTCAAAATGTTCTTGGCCAAGTCGGCAACATTGCCACGAAAAAGAAGCGACTGAACCGCTTGCGGTTGACGAGAGGACCGGCTCCTTCTATATTGTGCGGGACCCTTGCCACGCTGATGCGAAGATTGATTGCGGTCCTCATGGTGATTCTGTGCGGAGTTTTGACGGCGCCTGCGCAGTCCCAAACGGAACGCGCGGAGACGCTCCGCGCCGAACGCCGCGTGCGGGCTGTGCGCATTCCGAACAACAGAATCGTGATCAATGGCGATATGAGTGAGACGGAATGGGGGTTGGCGGCCCCTGCAACCGATTTCGTCCAGCAGCAAC
>CAZIPZ010000078.1:0-17419 GCA_964541075.1 uncultured Solibacteraceae bacterium
TCGCGAATACGCAGAGGAGATCTTGCGGCTGGCTATGAAGGCAACATTCAGTTGAGGAGGATGTATGCAAAAAATTGCATTGCTCTGCTTGCTGGTCGTGTCCTTTTTTGGGTTACAGGCCACTTTGGCAAGCGCTCAAATTAGCGCAGGAGCGATGATCGGCACCATTTCGGACACTTCGGGCGCCCTCATGCCGGGAGTGGAGGTCACCGCGACCAATGAAGGCACGAACCAGGTGCGCCGCGTCATCACGAATGAGACGGGCTCCTATCGGATTGACCCGCTGCAGGTCGGCGTCTACACGATCAGCGCAGAACTGACAGGCTTCCGAAAAGAGGTTCGAACGAATATCAAGATTGACGTCGACGCCCGCGTCAGAATTGATTTTCGTATGGAAGTGGGCGCTGTGTCCGAGGTCGTCGAAGTGTTAGGCACTGCGCCCGTCGTTCAAACGGACAGTTCCCAGGTTGGACAGGTCATTGAGCAGCGCAAGATCGAGGACTTGCCTCTACCGGGCCGAAATTTCTCCGCACTTGCATATATCACTCCGGGAACATTCGCACCGCGACCAGGATCTCACCTTTCAAACAGAGGAGGGTTTGTCGCTTTGGGTATGGACGAAAGGCATAACCAGTATCTCCTCGATGGAGTCAACAACAACGGTTCCGTAACGATGGAGATCGCTCTACGCATCAACATCGACACAGTTGGGGAATTCAAGATTCAAACCCAGAACTATCCCGCGCAATATGGTCGCTATGCAGGAGCTCAAGTCGATGCGATTACAAAGTCAGGGACAAATGAATTCCACGGCAGCCTGTTCGGCTTTACAAGAAACGACAATCTCGACGCCCGCAACTTCTTCAATCCAACCAGCAAGAATCCCGAGTTCAAGCGACATCAATACGGGGGAGTGTTAGGAGGACCTATTATTGAGGACAAGTTGTTTTTCTTTGCGGGCTATCAGGGCCAGCGTGAAATCAATATTCGGACATCCAACCCGACGATTCCCGTGCCGGACTTCTGGGATGGAAATCTTTCGCGACTAAACAAGACAATTCGAGATCCGTTAACGGGCCAGCCTTTTCCCAACAGTCAGATTCCCAGAAATCGCATTCATCCGGTATCGTTGAGAATCCGTCCTCTATATGGGGCGGCAACCTACATTTCGAATGACCTCGTTCGTAATGCAACGGGCTATATCCGGCAGTACGATAACTTTCACCAGCCGAATGTCAAAATCAATTACAACCTTTCACAGTTTCACCAGATCATCGGCGCTTACAACCTTTACGACGACACATTTCTCGATTGGACCGCCCAAAAGATCGAGATTCCGGGTTTTCTGAACTGCTGCAAAATACGAGCGCAATTGCTCGCTCTTCAGGACGTCATCGCATTTTCGCCTACGGTGATTAATGAATTCCGCGCCGGGTGGAACCGGCAATTCCGACCGCGCCAGCCGGAGCAGACCGCGCGCGACTACGCGCGCGAATTGGGCATTGTCGGCACGGGTGGCGATTTCGATCCGGTCCTGTGGCGCTACCCACTGATCCAGATTACCGGATACGACACGCTGGGTGGGGGTCAAAACGATTGGAGAGCGGCGGAAGGCAACTGGAGCGTCACAGATACCTTGTCGATACAAAAAGGAAATCACGCTCTGAAGGTGGGAGCCGATGTTTATCTCCAGTACATTACTCGCTTTCGTGCAACACCCGGCACCGAAGGCCAATTCACATTCACGGGATCGACGACAGGTGATGCATTTGCGGACTTCCTTCTTGGATATCCCGACAGCACCGCTCGCGGAATTCCGGCTCCCGGCGTACCGATTACGCACTATCCCCATCAATGGTCGACAAACTGGTTTATCCAGGATGACTGGAGGAAGTCGTCCAACCTCACATTTAACATGGGCCTACGCTACGAGCTCACCCTTCCAAAAAGCGAGAAGTTTGGCCAACTCTCCTCGTTCGATCCCGACCTCGGAGGCGGTAAGGGTGGCATTCGCTTGCTGACGAAATCCAAGGAGAGATATCAGAGCGGCCCGGATTTCTTCAAAGCTCTGTATCCTGACCTCGTATTCGGATATTCCGACCAGCACTACAAAACGGACTGGAACAGCTTAGCACCACGTTTTGGATTCGCGTGGACGCCGGGCGGCAGAACGACCACTGTTGTTCGAGGGGGCTATGGGATCTTCTTCCAGGTTTATGACTTGAACACGGGCAGAAATCAGACGCCATTTTTCATGAATCAGCGTTTCACGCAACGAGAACACGGACCAACTTGGGATAATCCATTTCCTGGAAGCAGTCCGACGTTTCCATACGGCGAGCCGGGCAAGGTTCCGGTGGGTGCAATCGTCATTGCCAGTATTCAAAACAACCTGAGAAACGACTACTACTCTCATTGGAACCTCAACATCCAACGAGAACTGCCGGGCGGAGTCGCGCTGGATGTCGCGTATGTTGGCAAAAAGGGTTCGAAGCTGCCTGGCCCAAGAGACATCAACCAACCCCTAACCGCATTTGGTCCTAAACCCTATCCCTTGTTCGCCCCTATCATTTACGACGAAACGCGCGGCAACCGAATCTATCACGGACTGCAGTCGCGAATTGAAAAGCGTTCCACCAACGGCGCCACGGTCCTTCTTGCTTACGCCTGGGGAAAGCTGATTGATGACGGGTCCCGGCGTGCCGGCGGGACTCCACAGAATTCTTACGATCTTCGATCCGAACGCGGTCGCGGCCAGGAGGACATGCGGCATCGATTTTCCGGCAGTTTTGTTTATGAACTGCCGTTTGGACGGAACCTTACCGGGATTGCAGGAATATTCGCCAGCGGCTGGGAAATTTCAGGCATAGCCCGCGCGAACACAGGCGTCCCTCTGACTCCAGGCTTATCGGGCGATCTTAGCGGCAGAGGCACTCGCACGGACCGGCCCAATCTGGTTGGCAAACCGAGCCGCGGCAAGAATGCTGACCCGAAAACCGGGTGGTGGGACCGCTCCGCTTTCCAATTGCCGGAACGAGGAAGTTTCGGCAACGCCGGCCGAGGAAGTGTAATAGGACCAGCCTTCGTTGCTACAGACCTGTCGATAATGAAACGTTTTCGTGTGTCGGAGTCGAAAGATGTGCAATTTCGATGGGAGACGTTCAACGCGTTCAACCAGGTGAATTTCTATCCACAAAGCGGGGCATCGTTAAACTTCGATTCGCCAGCGTTCGGCACCATCGGAAATGCGATCGATGGCCGCCAAATGCAAGCCGCATTAAAGTTCAACTTCTAGAACCGTAGTGGTGCCGGGTGACGGAAATTTCTATCCTCTCACCCGGTTCCGTCAATCCAGCAGGTAGGTCGATCCTGTGAAGTGGAAAAGTTTGTCAGAATTTCCGGTGCGGCCTCAGGTTCGTCGCAAAGTCGCTCGCCTCCAGTCCGACTTGTTCAACGGCGCCGGAGGCCATTCGTTTGAGACTGGGCGCGTTGAATGCAGCGTGTTTAGACATCATGTCCGCGATGGAAAAGGAAGGCTTGGCGATTCCTGAATCCGCATGTTCAGTGGTTTGACCAAGGATGTGATAAATCTCATGCGCCATTACGCGGCCTAACGCACGGCCAAGAATGGATTGTCTTAAGGGCATACTGAGATAGTCCATCGCCGAACGGAGCGCCTGAATCACGGCACCGCAGTCCACCGAAAAATATGGAAAGATTCTTCCGTCCAGGCTTGAGGTCTCTCCGAGCACGTCGATCTTTCGTGCGGGTCTGAGGACATTTGAAAGGTCTTGCACCGAACAGTCGCCGGCGAAAGAAACAACCACCAGATGTTCTGTTTCGGAGGTCGCGCTTTGCCCAGTTTTCCAATCGATTCGAATGTTGGCTGGGACCAATAAGCGCTGCAATTCTTTCTGAACTCCGTGCATCGCGTGCGAATCAAGTCCGCGGGTGGCAGTGGTGTACACGTCGAGGGTATGAGTCTGAGCTTCCGCGGAAACGGCGACGAACAGAGTCACCAGAATCGCTGAAATAATGGCCGACAAGGCCGCACCTCCACATGGAGATCGGAACCGCCGGCATTATACAACTGGAGGTCGGGGTGGAGCGAGAGACGATGCGAGCTATGTGGAATGTAGCTGTGGGCTATTTCATGAGGCGTTTGAGAATTTTGACCAACGTATGCTGGTCTTGAATGGAAAGGCGCTTCAAACTCTCGGGCGGTCTGTTGAGCCGGTCAACGAGAGTGGAGCGCATGCGGATTCCTTCCGGCGTCAACTCCAGAACCTTGACGCGGCGATCCTCCGGAGAAGGTTGCCGGCGGACCAAACCTCGGGATTCCAGTCGATCTATCAATCCTGTCACGTTCGATGCGTCGCAAGCCAATGCGCTCGCGACGCTTCCCATAGGTATCTGGCGGTCCGGCTCGATTAGATGAAGCACATGACATTGCACCGGCGATAGTTCGAACTCAGACGCGAGCGCAGGCAGGCCCCCACGCTGCGTGAAAAAAAATTTCACCAGCAGGCGCCAGGCCTCACATGTCTCGGATTTGGTTGATTTCACTACTTTAGCCATTCAATAGTTGACAAGCTCAACTATATGCATATCGTTCGTCCTATGACAAGGCTAACGCTCATATCTTTGGACGATGTTGTGGTTTTCCCTGGAATGCCGATTACGCTGAGTCTGGACGCAGGCGTGGAGCAGTTCGTTTTCCTGGCGCCGCGGAAAGGGAATCAGTTTGCAAAAGTTGGCGTTGTGGCGGAAATCACTGAACGTGTGCAACTGCCCGGCGGCCGCGGAACCGCGGTTTCGCTCATCGGTTTGCATCGCGGGATACCAGGCGCCGCCCATACGGACACCGATGGACGCCTCCGCGTGAATGTCGAGGAAAAGCCCGACGCCGCCCCGCCGATGGCTCTCACCCGCGACCTGGAGCGTGAGTACCGCGCAATCGTTGAAGAAATTCTTCAACTCCGGGGCGACGATGGGCGCATCAGCGCGTTTGTTCGCTCGATAACCAATGCGGGCAGTCTTGCCGACACCGCCGGCTATTCACCAGACCTCAGTTTTGCGCAGAAAGTCCTCCTGCTCGAAACGCTCGATGTGGTCGAACGCTTAAAACTGGCTCTGAAGTTTCAGCAGGATCGCCTCACGGAACTTCACGTGCGACGCCGCATTCGCGACGAGGTGGAATCCGGAGCCCAGAAGCAGCAGCGCGACTACTTTTTGCGTCGTCAGATGGATGCGATCCGGAAGGAACTCGGCGAGAACGAAGGATTAGTCATCGAGGAATACCGTAAGAAGATCGCGGATGCGCATATGCCCGAACCTGTGCAGGCACAAGCGGAGCGTGAGCTCGGTCGCATGGAAAAGATGGGTGAATCGAATGCCGAAGCATCCGTCATCCGGACGTATCTTGATTGGCTGCTTTCCGTCCCATGGTCGATACGCTCGGAAGAACTACTGGATCCGAAGCATGCGCGGGAAGTACTGGACGCAGACCATTCCGGTCTTGACGACGTCAAACGCCGTATTACAGAGTATCTCGCCGTGCGCAAACTGCGTGCGGAACGCGGCCTAGTTGATGATCGCCGATCGGGAGCCATTCTCACGCTGATCGGACCTCCCGGAACGGGTAAAACCTCCATCGGGGAATCAATCGCTCGCGCCACTGGGCGGAAATTCGTCCGCATGTCCCTGGGTGGCGTCCATGATGAATCCGAAATTCGCGGACATCGACGCACATATATCGGCGCACTGCCCGGGCGGCTGGTCCGCGCCTTACGCGATGCCGGCACGATGAATCCGGTCATTATGCTCGACGAGGTCGACAAACTCGGTTCCGACTGGCGGGGCGATCCCTCCGCAGCACTGTTGGAAGTTTTGGATCCGGCGCAGAATCACGCGTTCCAGGACCACTACTTGGATGTCGAGCTTGACCTGTCGCACGTGCTGTTCATCGCGACAGCTAACGTAGCCGAGATGATTCCGGGACCACTCTTTGACCGTATGGAAGTGATTCGATTTGACGGCTACACCACCGATGAAAAGATCTCCATTGCTCGCGGATATCTCTGGCCCCGCCAAGTTGAGAGGAACGGTTTGCGTATCGACGAAGTGGCGATCGATGACGTTATTCTGCGACACATCGTCACGGACTACACACGCGAGGCCGGTGTTCGCCAACTGGAACGACAACTCGGGACCCTGCTCCGGAAAGCGGCGACCTTCATCGCATCTGGAGACCGTCTGGCGCCGATTGAAATGGATCTCACGACTGTGCGAGATGCACTGGGCCGAACAAAGTTTCATCATGAAGCGATCACCCGTACGGCCGTCCCAGGTGTAGCTACTGGTTTGGCTGTCACGGGCGTTGGCGGCGATGTGTTGTTTGTCGAGGCCGCATCCATGTCGGGACGCGATAATGGCCTGGTCCTTACGGGGCAACTGGGCGACGTGATGAAAGAGTCTGCACGCATCGCTCTAACATATGTGCGCAGTCATGCCGAGCAGTTGGGCATTGACGCTGCGTCCTTCAATGGCAAGGAATTCCATATTCACGTGCCAGCCGGCGCAATTCCCAAGGACGGACCGAGTGCAGGGGTTACGATCGTCACGGCGCTGGTTTCATTGCTGCGGGCCCGCCCAGTCAGGGGAACTGTCGGCATGACTGGAGAGGTGACGCTGCAGGGTCGTGTTCTTCCAATCGGCGGAATAAAACAGAAGGTCATGGCGGCTCAGGCCGCCGGTTTAACAGAAGTAATCATCCCGGAAAAGAACGAGCCTGACCTGGATGATTTGCCTGCAGACGTCCGAGAACAGATGCACTTTCACATCGTCTCATCTGTTGAAGAGGTCCTGAACACAGCGATCGAGCCTGCCGAAGTCAGCGAATTCGTGGCTTAGACTTCGCGGGCAAAAAGACCGAAAAACCCCGACCGGCAGAAGTGCCGATCAACCATCGAGTACGATGAACTTCCGTGCAAACGCGTCAGTTTGTTTTCTCGTCAGCGCTTCGCAATAAGCTATGTTGAGAGCCTGCTCCATCACTGATATAGTCTCGTCCATACGGTAATGCCTTGGAACTTCGATCATTTCATGAACCTGGTTCAGAATGCCGAACATGGCTTCTTCAGCAGAGGATTTGTCCGATCGAAGAGCTCCCTTAGAAGAGTCCTGGATCTGGTAGATCGAAATGCGACGCCATTCGAAATAGACGTGGCAATTCGCGCGATGCCAGCGGACAGGCAATCCAAATATGCCGCCGCAATTACGTACCTCAGAACCCAGTACAAAGTTTCAGGTCGCTCTTTCGGCATCGGCTCCCATCTTGAGTTCTTGAAAAGTCCATTGGAAGAATCGACCGACTGCGTCATATGGGGACATGCCGGCCAGGTTCCGGACAACCCAAATCTTGGTGGGACATTTCGAGTGCCGTATCCCGTCACTCTTCATTTCTACACGATCCATGGCCAAGCGAACCGGACCAGACCAGAAGCTGCGCTGGCTCGCAAGCCCGATGACTCTGACGTCACCTTCAATATCGAAACAGCGACCTTGGTCACTGCGCCTGCCGAAGACCTGCTTGGAATTCAGCCATCTGTTCAAATGATTAACGGCAAAGTAATCCGGAAGCTTGAGGAACGCAGTACAAATTCGACTTATTATGTCGAGCAAAAGCCCAAGCTCAGAAGATCAGGCAGCGTATCCAGGAGCGATAACACGATCGACAGAAGGGATGCAGCGTTCAGGAAGGTGAACAAACTTCTAAGAGGAAATGATGCGCTGGAAGGCAAAGTATTCACACCCAACCAGGAATGCTGGAATTATGTCGTGAAGAACGGACTTGGTTCGCATTGGCAGCAGACAAATCCTGATACTGACAAGCCGTATACGACCCAGGACATCATGCGGGAGCAGGACAAACTCCTGCAGGGGTGGAGAGGCCAGGCCAGAGCGGTGAATTCCTGGGTTCCCCACTTTGTCTACGTACGCAGCGAAGGCGTTGTTCGACTCAGCGACCTCCTCACACAGGTTCGGACGATCTCCGTAGGCGAAATCCCAAACCCAATAATGGATTTCTACTTTGCGGGTTGCCGGGGCATCCATGTAGGATGGCGTCCCCACACCGAGGATTAATTTCGTCGGACCAGTAACGATCCTCAATAGGAACCGATTTCCTCAGAGCAACCTTTCACGTAGTCTACTTTAATGATGGATCTCAGGTTTGGCGGCTTAGCCCAGGGATCAATGGCGCTGGCGTTGGTCTTACTTTTTCTGGATTTCGCGAAACCGCATGGCGGGGTCAAGATAGACTGCAATCGCGACGGTTCAGCGTTCATAGCTCACTCGCTCCCGACACACGCCGCATTCAGCGGGGCGACTGCGAGCCGTTCTTTCTGGATCTCGGCTGCGACGAAAAGACCTCCTTTCAACGCAGTAATTCCTGCTTTATGGCTGCCTGTTGGTCGATTATCAAACCGTTGCGATTCGGAACAAGGTTTTCCCGGTCGATTAGCGTTGGAACATTACGGCGCCGCAACGGACCGTTCCCCGCCGCGCTAGCTCCATTTCTTATTAGAGGAAGCCAGAATCACATCCCATTACTGGTCTTCGGAAACGTTGGAAATTAAATCGCACTGAGGCGCCTTCGACAGCAGCAATTACCTTGGCGCGCATAACGATCATGGAAAAATCACCATGCACGAATCCGCACTCATTCTGACTTTGACGGGCAGTCTCGCAGCTGCTTTGGCATTGGGTTACGCGACTCAGCGGCTGGGTTTATCTCCAATTGTCGGATACCTGCTCGCCGGCCTGATCGTAGGGCCTTACACACCGGGGTTCATCGCAGATCGTGAGGTCGCAAACGAATTCGCAGAAATCGGGGTCATTCTGCTGATGTTTGGTGTCGGATTGCACTTCCATGTTAAGGATCTGCTGGCCGTGGGAAACATAGCCATCACGGGCGCGCTGTGCCAGGTTGCGGCCGCCACACTGTTGGGCGCTCTATGCGGCCAGGCTATGGGCTGGTCCTGGAACGCAAGCCTCGTTTTTGGAATCGCCCTGTCGGTAGCGAGCACTGTCATGTTGACCCGCGTCCTCGTCGACAACAACGATCTTCAGACACCAAGGGGAAGGATCGCCATTGGATGGCTCGTAATGGAGGATATCTTCACGGTTGTTGTGCTCGTCTTGCTGCCGGCAATGTCGTCAGCTTCTTCCGGCGAAAAAGCATCCTTTGCGATCGCTGTGGCATCGACGGTGGCAAAGCTTGTCTTACTGGCGGTGGGAGCCTTCGTCTTTGGCAACCGCCTCATTCCTAAAATATTGAACGGAGTCGCAGCAACACATTCGCGAGAGCTCTTCACCCTGGCGGTGCTTGTCATAGCGCTCGGCATCGCCGTAGGGTCAGCAGTAGCCTTCGGCGTCTCCATGGCTCTGGGTGCATTTATCGCTGGAATGATTGTCGGGCAGTCCGAGTTCAGTTTTCGTGCCGCATCGGACGCCCTTCCAATGCGTGATGCATTCGCGGTTCTATTCTTTGTGTCTGTCGGGATGCTATTCGATCCGGGCGCGTTGTTCAATTCTCCGGGCCTATTGCTCGCTACGCTGGCCATCATCCTCTTGGGGAAACCCGCAGTCGCTTTTGCCATCGCGACATTGATGGGGTATGGATCCAAGGTCGCTATAGGCGTCGCAGTGGCCCTCGCGCAGATAGGAGAATTCTCGCTGATTCTCTCCAACGTCGGGGATCAGCTAAACATTCTTCCATTGGGCGCGACGAATCTGATCGTTGCCGCATCAATCGTTTCGCTAACCCTAAATCCCATTCTTTATCGATCCATCGATTCTTGGGAATCTGCACTTGCCCGGCGATCAAGTGTGTGGAGAATGCTGAATCGAAACGCCAGGATCACTCACAGCAGCAAGAATGAGGAACAGGTCAGTGACCCGTCATATCGGGCCGTTGTCGTCGGTTACGGACCTATTGGCCAAACACTGGCCCGCCTGCTTCGGGATGGCGACATCAAACCGGTTATCATCGAGACCAATTTAGAAACGACTCGCCGCGTCCGCAGTGAGGGACACCGGGTTGTCTACGGTGACGCGACACATCCGGATATCCTTGAAGCCGCAGGCATTCGGACCGCTGTTGCGCTTATCGTTTCCGGCCCTGCAGCCGCGCAGGCCGCGGAAGTCATTCGAATCGCTCGAAGCATGAATCCCAAGGTCCGTGTTTTAGCCCGCTCGAATTACCTTAAAGAAACGATCGTCATGCGTGACGCCGGGGCCGACGAGGTTTTTGCCGGTGAGGGCGAAGTCGCACTTGCAATGACCGAATATATCCTTGGAATCCTGGGAGCGACGCCGGAACAAATTGACAGGGAACGGCGGCGCGTCCGCGACGAGGTCTTCCGCGCCAGCTGAATATGAATTGCCGTCATTGAGGCAACAATCGCTCAATACGCGATGTGATTCCCTCTAGATCGGTCGTTGAATTCGTCCATACTATTCTCGAAACAAGCACATAAAACACGACCAAGGCCGCCAAGAGTAGATACCATACCGCTACCTGCGGCGCCTTGATGCTCTTCTCCCCACTCTCCGCAACGGTGTGCAAGTACGCATCCGGAAAGAGTTTTTTTGTCTCTTCCTTGAGTTCCGGGCTTCCGTGAAAGATGAAGATGAACAACTGGCGCCGATAGAAATCGATGTTTCCGCTATCATTTCCACCAGAGTACTTTCCCCGGAAACCCAGCATGATCGCCAACAAGTAGACTGTAGCCAGGTCCTTGTATATCGGATCGGAAGTTTGAAGGAGTCTGTCGATTCGTCGAAAGAATTCCTCGCCGGCTATGCGCGACTGAAACATGCGGTGTTCGAGCAAATAGTATTGCCAGACGTCCTTCCCTATCCACTCCACATGATGCAGCAGGACCTCGTCAGCCAGCACGGCCATAACATACTCTGCCTGGCCATAGAGACCTGTATAGTCTGAGCCTCGACGACCCGCCACCATCGCCTGGCGTTCCATTATCTCCGTGAGCCGCTCCGCAATGGTCGCGGCGTAATCAGTCGCGCTGTCGCCCGATGAATCTTCAGCGATGAAGCCTTTTCCAGACTTGAGCAGTCGCTTGAGATTGATCAACTCGCCATAAAAAGTCCGAAATTGAGACAAGAGAAAGGATTCTTCTTCTGCCTTACTCATGGTGCACCCGCCGCGGGCGATGTTTGCCTTCTCTGTGGAGATTGAACCCTTACTTCTTCGCAGGAATCGTGGATTTGCAGTACTTGCACGCCACGCTGCGCCGGATCTTGGCCTGCTCAATCGTTTGCGTCTTCCCACAAGATGGACATGTGCGCTGCAGACTCTTGATGGTCGCAGCAGCGGCGATATATCGAATGAATGGCATGATCCTCCTTAGCAGTAGGAACTAAAGCACTCAGGCAAACGCAATATGTTGTGTAGCTAAGAGGAAGGCGTTCTATCGCAGACGCAGGCAGATCAAATCCAAAATCTCGTTGGAGGCAGGAAAATCTAAAGAAGGTTTTTGAAACTCGTGCGGAGAGCGAGGAACTTGGAGAGTCCACAGAAAAAGAAACCAGGCATGGAGAATCGCCAAAGCGACAAGCATTTTGTCGATGCTTGAAGCAATGGGAGTCGGCGTATATGGGAACAGGACCACGAACAACAACACAGCCGCAGCTGCACACGCCACAGTTATTGGTAAAGCATCGGGTCTACGTTCCATGCCCATATTTATTACGCAAAAGAAACATAAAAGGCAAATATTTATCTGCCACCTTCACCAATTGTTCTGCATTCAACACCTCTCTGAAGCGGCGTTGGCCATCAGTTATCCCCGTTGCGAAAAGTTGGCTCCCGGCGCCCACGACCATCGTCGTGAAGGCGTAGGTCGTCCGAACATTTCTGAAACGCGACGATATTTGAAAATACGTTTTCGCGAGTACGCTAAATTTGATCCCTGAGAAAACAAGAAGCGGCCCCCTGAATTTTCGCAACCAGGCCGCGACGCTTCCACGCCTCAAAGCTCACCCGAGTGCAATGTGCAAGGTCCGTTTGAAATATTTCTTCAAATTCCCGGGAAAGAGCATGGTCGTAAACGCATATGTTGCTTTCCTCATTCAATGCGAATGACCGGTTGTCGAAATTTGTTGTGCCGACCGTAACCCAGACTCCATCAGCAACGAGAGTCTTTTGATGGAGCATGGTGCGATCGTATTCATAGATCTCCACGCCGGCTTCCAGCAGCCTTCCATAAAGGTGAACGCTCCCGTGACGGGCCAGGCTCATGTCATTGTGGATTCCGGACACCATGATTTTGACATCCACTCCTCGCTTCTTTGCATCGATAAGAATGTCAATGGCTGCGTTGTCCGGAATGAAATAGGGATTTGCAATGTAGAGCCTGCGTTCAGCACAAACGATCGACAGGTAATGCATAATCCGAAGGGCCGACGCTCCCACCTCAGGAGAGCTCAACACCGTCTGGACCGCGATGCCGCCGGAAGCGCGTAAGGGCGGAAAATATTCGCGGCCGCTGATCAGTTCGCCAGTCGTCTTCAACCAGTTCTGCGCAAAGCCCGTCTGCAGAGCGATCGCAGCGGGTCCTTCAAGACGGACCTGAACATCGCGCCAGTGCTTCGGATTCTCGGCGTCGCCCAACCAGTGATCGGCAATCCCGGCGCCGCCCGTGAATGCAACCCGACCGTCGATGATCAATGACTTTCTATGTGTCCGATTGTTGAACCGTCCAATCGTTCGCGAGCGCACCGGATTGAACCAGGCCACCTGACATCCGCCCGCCTGGAGCTCGTTGAGTATTTCACTTCCAATCGTGGATGAGCCGACCGCATCGAGGAGGATCTTCACTGCAAGGCCTGCTCGCGCCCTGCTGGCAAGAACCTCAGCAAAACGCACACCGATGTCCCCTGCCCAGTAAATATATGCCTCGATCGTGACGGACTGCCGCGCGTGAGCAATCGCATCGAGCATCACGGGATAAAACTGCTTTCCATTGTTCAAGACTGTCACCGAATTTCCCTTGATGAAAGGGGCGCCGGTTGCTCCCGCAACGCTGCTTAGAAACGTCTCCGATGAGATGGAAAATTGAGAATCCAGTCCGTATTGCGGACTTTCTTCCTGCGGGGTTACGAGGTATGAGAATACGGCCCAAAGCAACATCGCCCCTGCAGCATTCCACATGTGGAATGATATGGCGACCGAAGCTAGCAGCACCCATAGCCACCATGACCAGATAGCCCGCCGACAAATACCAAAGAACCCTATCTGACCTTTCTTTCTTCCAGGGCGGGGCAGGCGATCTATGTCTGAATGTTCGCGCGCCTTGCGCTGTTCATGCAGATCAACGGCCACATTTGATGCAAAAGCAAGTGCGGCTCCAAACCAAACTCACTCAGGAATGGTCCCTCACTTGCGCGTGCAAAGATCAGATCGGGTTGACCTTGAACGGTCCCAGAATCCAGTATTCTTCAGATGATAATTTCGGACGCGCCCCACTTGATAGATTTTCGATACAGGGCATCCACTTCTGCAGCGCCCTTAGGGACCCCGATGTCAGGACGTATGCCATAGGCTACTTCACTTATCTGCGCGCCCATGCAGTGGGTAAATCCGATGATCGTCCCCAAGACGGGCATCTCCCATTGCATGAAATACGACGTATACGGAAAGAGCTGGGTAGGCTATACCGGTCCTGTTTTGCCACTGATCCGCCGGGAAGACGTCGCCGGTGAGTACAAGATCTTCCCCGTTCCCAACACCATCCTTTCTGACTGAAAGTCCTTCCGCTTTGGTCCAGGAACTGCACCTAAATGTTTGAAATTTGATTGCAGGACGGAGGAGAGGTATGGATTGGAACGATCTAAAGTCGAAGTGGATGCAAATCAAAGGGTCCGCCAAACAGAGATGGGGCAAGCTGACGGATGATGATTTGGACTACGTAGCGGGCACTCGAGATCGGCTGATAGGACGTCTGCAAGAAAAGTACAAAATGACAAAAGAAGAGGCGGAGCTCGAGGCGGAAGAATGGTTTAGAACCCACCAAAACCCTGCTGCATAAATAGAAGCTTGCCGAGAGCGCCGTTATGATTGCGGTGTAAGGGGCGAGGGACTCCATTTGCCGGATTTTGGAATGGCGATCTTTCCCGCCCCTGACTTGCCACGACATTCCCTGATTGCATTCGGTTTACCGCGGTCTGCATTTCGCCTGTATATCATTGGTGAGCTCCCACCAGACCCGTTGGCCCGTAGCGGTATCCGCACTTCTTTCTTTCCACAGAGGCGGCGGATCCCAGTATGGCTCGCACCCGTCCGGGCATGGCACGTCGCCCAGCCATGCATCCAGATCAGCTTGCGGACCGGCGTCGTGCCACTGCAGATAGCCGTCATTAGAGGTAATCGCATCGCCTGGCCTAATCTCGAACCAAGCAGCTTGACCGACGCGATCACCGGCACGATGCGTAACCGGCGGATTAGGGCCGGGACAAGGATCGGTATGAGGCTGCCCGGTCTCGACGGACGGCGTTGAGATTGGAGGCGTCGCGGGCTCCATAATGGGCGGCTCAGAAACGGGCGGAGAAGGAGAGGGCTCTTTGCACTCAATAACGACACGATATCGCCAAACGACTTTTATGTAGTAATTCCCTCGTTTGCGCGCAGGGAAACCAGCCACGCGTGCAGGTCTGTTCGCAACGTATTCATCGAGAACGGTTTGCCTCCGACATTGAATGGGACACGGCAAAGCTTTGTAATGCCGAACCAGATCTCGGGCCTTCGCGATGGCATCGGCTTCCGCCAGTTCATATGCTCTCACCGGTAGTGGATGCTCACCCTCCCCAGTCGTCGAGCCCTCGAATGTGTTAACGCCGCAGTGCAGTTCAGACATTCCCCACCTCGCTTTTTCAGTAATGATGCACAACGGCAACCTATTTACAAGAAGGCATGCCAATGCAACACTGCTAGGTTCATGCCTAGGCGCTTTGTTCTCTCTTCTCTGGTCCTCTCAATGTTTGTCAGCCTCCTGGCGGCTTCTGAGGTCAACGTCGTATCCTCTCGCAACACCGTTGGACCTCCGATCGTCTTTACGCCCCCGCCTATGCGCCAACCCCCAGATCGGAAAGGCAGACTGATCGTGGTGAACTGGAACGTTCACGTCGGACACGGAGACATCAAGGCCTTGCTCAAAACCATCTCGGATGCCGAGAACGCGAAGGGGCTCGGGAAACCTGAGTTCGTTTTGCTATTGGAAGAAAGCTTTCGGCAGGGAGCAGAGATTCCGGCATCGACTGGCGTAAAAGCACCGCGACGCATTGCACCGCCGGATTCAGCCATGGATATTGAGGATCTCGCACGGTCTTTCGGCTGGTGGCTGTACTACGCCCCCTCAATGCGGAACGGCGACTTGGTAGGTGCTGACGCCGAAGACAGAGGCAATGCGATACTCAGCAGCCTTCCGCTTCGCGACGTTAAGGCTTTTGAATTGCCATTTGGCGTGCAGCGTCGTGTCGCACTGACGGCCGCCATTACTGATGTTCAAGGTCAGCCCAGGCTTCGCGTCGCGGTTACACACTTCGACACCCGGGCGCCCTTGATGAAAGGATGGATCTTCGGTGGGCCGGCGACACGAAACGATCAGGCGAAAGGATTCGTCTCCGCACTGAAGGAAGTCGGAATCGACAACCTGCCGCTCGTCATCGGCGGCGATTTGAATACATACATGGGCTCACAGGCCTTGGAAACGGTGTCCGAAATCGCACCGCATGCCAATTGCGGAAGCGTAGCCACACATATTCTTGGGATGAAGCTCGATCACCTGTTCGCGAGAATTCCAGGAAGCTGGGCTAGTGAATGCGTCCGCGGTCAGAGCACGCATGGATCAGATCACTATCCGCTCATGCTTCATATGAATGTATCTTGGTAATTTGATGAATGTATCTTGGTAATTTGAGGGATGATGGTTAGTTCGATGCCAGCCATTGCTCCGCTTCTTCGCGATCCCGGAACACTTGGATGTTTAACTTGCCGCGGCCAAGAGCGGCATAAAAGCAGGCGGTACGATAGATATTGGGATCTCGCACGAGAACAGCTATAGGCCCGCGTCCTATACCACCGAAGATGGACAACTCTTCACCGATAAAACGCCTGGCATCAGCAAAAGTCGGGCTTCCAGTCGCAGCCGTCACATTGTAGAGAATGCCGTATCCGTCGATGTTGTTTTCTCGACGGAGTCGGTCCAGGATCTCCAAATCCTGCTCCGTGGAAAGGACGCCCCAGATGGTCACCGTTACGCGCTTCTGGATATCATCGCGTCTGACTTCGAATGGCATGGCTTTGGCTGTATCCTAACACGAGAGTTTATGCGTCCTCTAATGGCATCAAAAATCGGTGAACCTTCATACTGCCGTCCGAGAATCAGAACCAGTCTGAGGGCGATTCTGAAAACATGGATTCAATACACAACTGCGTCTACCTAGCGGCCTGAATACCATTGATTCTGCAATTAAGCTTGCGCAGCAACTACGCAAGGAAAAGCTCCATTTGCAGACACATTTTCCATTCGTTGCACGGGAAATGCTCCCTGCTAACCGAGTCTGGGACCGCGATGTCTAATTCACAGGCCCGCAAGTCAGGGCTCACCCACACTAGAGATTTTTTCAAAAGATGAGCAAAACAACAATATCGCGGCGCCAGGCAATCCAGTCAATGGCCGCGTTTACGGCGGCGGCCGTAATCAAGCCTGCGTCGCTCTTCAGCGCCGGCCCCGTCCAGGACACAATTCGATTCGCAGTAATCGGCGATTGGGGTTCCGGCGCCGATGATACCGCGGCGGTAGCACGCCAGATGTTCAACAGCCACAGGCAAGCGCCGATGGATTTCGTGATTGCTGCAGGGGATAACATTTACCCCAGTGGCAGCGGACGTTTTTTCACCAAGCACTTCGAGCGACCCTTTGCTCAACTGCTGTCAGAGCGCGTGAATTTTTACGCGGTGCTCGGCAATCATGATGTCGAGGAGGGAAGACAGGACCAGTGCCGATACCCGCTCTTCAACATGGGGGGCAGGAACTACTACACCCTCAGGCAAGGCGATGGGCTTGTGGAATTCTTTATGCTTGATTCCACCGATTTTGATGCCCCGCAGGCCGGCTGGTTGGAAGAAGCGCTGCGCATGTCAAGTTCGCGGTGGAAGATTGCCGTCTTCCATCACCCGATATATTCCTCCGGCAACAGGCATGGCTCGAACCTCATGCTCAGAAAACAACTTGAGCCACTATTCACCCGCTATAGGGTCAATGCCGTGTTCTCAGGGCATGACCACATCTACGAACGGGTTAAGCCACAGCAGGATGTTCAGTATTTTGTGACC
>CAZIPZ010000079.1:0-17406 GCA_964541075.1 uncultured Solibacteraceae bacterium
AACAGGACGGCGGGGCGGTGTCAGATTAATCGCCCCGCTCGACCAAAGCCAAGTCTTCTTCGATTTCCGGACGGGTTGCTAGCGCTGTGGATGGGTTTCTTATAAACGCGGTCGATTCAGATGGGGTTACGGATCACTTTCGTTTGATCTCATACCCAACATGAACATCCGCGGAGTAGTGCACAACCCGTACTTCTATCACTTCTGCCGGAAGGACAAGGAGTGCAGGAGCTTTCAGAATTCTGACAGTGTCCTACAGGAAAGGAATGTGCGCGTTCTGCCTGTCAGTGGATCGATGAAGGCAAGTTGTTTGGCGAGAAGCTGAAGCGGTGCATCACCGTCTCGCTTTTCCTTAATCACGGGATAGAAAGGATCGCCGACGACCGGGCATCCGATTGACGCCATGTGCACTCGCAACTGATGCTTCTTCCCGCTTTTTGGACAGAGCCGGAACAGTCCAAGCCCCGGCCGGAAATCGATCAGCTCAATGTCCGTGATCGAGTTAGCTTGTCCTTCCACGATCCGTTGCCGATACCACGGTTCGCCCTGCCCTATTCTGTTCTCAATATGCCAGTGCGTTGTGGATAGCGGCGCATCGACATGCGCGACGGCAACATACTCCCGTTCGATCAGCCGCTCGGCAAATAGATGGTGGTGCCGCGCCCGGCTATCCGGTTTGATGGTGAACAGAAGCAGGCCAGCGGTTTCACGGTCGAGCCGGTGTATCGGCGCGAGATCTGCCAGCCCGGTGAGCCTCTGAAGGCGGACCAGCAGTGAGCGCTCGACGTGATCTCCGGAAGGCGTCACCGGCATGCCATGAGGCTTATCCACAACCACAATCTCGTCGTCGCGGTAGACAATCACCGGCTCCTCGAGCGAAGCCGGTTCCATCGGAATTTCCTTCTTATAGAAAACGGTGATCCCATGCCGATATGGAAAATGCTCCTGCAGCGTCGTCCCATCGCTGAGCTTGATCAAGCCCTGCGAAACGCGCTCTCGCCAAATGGTCGCGTGGACTCGGGGGAAGCGCTCCAGCAGGTAGGCGAATATGGTCTTCGGAGGACTATCGAGTTTGGGAAGGTAAAGGCGAGAGGGCCGAATAGCCATCGAGTCAACATTGTGGACCGGCATTCGGGTGATTATAACAGCCTCACATTTCCCGAAAATACTCGGCAGCGGCGACGAGGAACCAATATAATCTCGCAGTTTTTCTCGTTTGACACTGGCGTCCCCGAGTCAGAAATAACGCACGTATCGCTGCGAGCGGAACCATTCCGTTCGAGCACGCAACCCTTTGTTCCTCGTTCGCCGGACCGGACATCCACAATCGATGTAGAGAGGCCATGATCGTATGTCTTACATAATCCCATTTACCACTCTTCGCGGCCTTCCGGACGCACAGGTCGAGGCAATCCGATCGGCCCCAATGGAAGGAGGCGAGACTGGCGTTTTCGAAGTCATTGGAACAACGGTGTTCACAGGCCACATCTTGAAAGCCAACGCAATATTGTTCCGCCCCAACAGCACTCTAGTTCTCGATGCCTGGACGAATAGCCCGTTAATCGTCGTGGCTCGAAAACTCCTTTTCCAAAACGTGAATCAGCTTCATCTGATTCGTTTCCCGAACGGGCTTAAGCCGGCGCCCGGTCATCCAGGTCCGGATGGCCAGCGTGGACTGGACGGTGAATACCGGGGCGCCGATGGTGGAAACGGGACGCCGGGAGGCCCAGCCGCGCATGGCGGAAATTGCAGCATCGCGAAGATGCCGACGATTTACATCGGTTGTCACGAGATTGCGGGCAGTGGGGACAACACACGCGACGAACCTCCGCTCTTCACATGGCTCAATCTGATGTTCCGAGGACAAGACGGCGGAGATGGCGGTCCCGGTGGCAGAGGGGGGGGTGGTGGAAATGGTGTCAAGGGAGACGACGCTGTCGACAACGGCGTTTGGTGTGCCTTTCCGGGCGGAGACGGTGGACGTGGCGGAAACGGTGGACGTGGCGGTCGAGGAGGAAACGGGACTCCTGCAGCACATGGGTCTGACGTCATCTACTTCGCGACGACTCGGACCGTACTCAATTCCCTCGCTCTTAGCCGACTGGACAATCGCGGCGGCGCCGGCGGGGCTTCGGGTGCAGCTGGAATACCCGGCGCTCCAGGCCAAGGTGCGCCAGGAGGCAACGGAAGTCTCCACTGCAAGGGTGGACATGGCGGAGGCGACGGTGGATCCACCGGCAGCGAGGGGCCCGGACTACCAGGAAAAGACGGCCAGAGCGGATCCATCTCCCTTATCGAACACGACGTACTGAGCCTTTTTGTTTAGGCGAGACTACTCACGATCCGGTCGAGTCACAATCCTGTGGCCTTTGAACCGGGCGCCTGAATTCAATTTCACTTTCATAGCGCCGGATCATCGAACTCTGGAATCCAGGTTATGAATTGGAAGGAGCTGGTCGAATCCAACCCCCTCCATATTTCCTCAGTTTACGGCGTCGATCAGATACCCGTGCAGCGTGATGTTGATGTAAGTGAAATTGCCACTCGCCGCAAACATATTGATCCGCGGAGCCGCTCCTGGCTCATAGTAAAGAGTTATTGGGCGGTCGAGAAAAAAGTAAGCGCCTACACGTTTGAAGTCCGGCTCGATCACGAACTTGTAACCGTCGCTTGCATTACCCGACGGCATCGGAAAAGCGATAAAGGCGACTTCCGTGGCAGGAGTAGGTGCGCCGAAGTTGCTAGCGAACACTGAAACGTGCTGCAGTACAAGTCGCTTTCCCAGTGGCACGGCCGGAAAGATGGCCGAGTGCACCACAGGTAATGCCACACCAAAAGCGGCTTCCGCCACCACGTTCTTATCGTAGGGAGTTCGTCCAGGCTCATCCACATTCTTTGTGTACGCCGGCCTAATCTGCCCAAAAGCACGGGTTGCAGTAGCGTTGAATGTGGCTGCCAGAAGCACGAGACTCGTCAATCCCAAGATGATTTTTCGCGGGAGTTCTTTCATTGTTTTTCGTCCTCCAGATTCGATTAATTCCCCGCTTTCGTGATAGGACTAATTTCGGGGAAAGGTCAAAACCACCAAGTATTACAGGACTCGATGTGAAGCATCAAAAAAAATGCTGAGCGTGAAAGACGGGGTCAGTTTCTTCTCGTAGAAAAATACAACTTAGACGCCGAAAACCAGCAATCGCGGACTATTTCGATGGCCGAGAACAAAACCAAGCCAACCGACGCCAGCATCGATGACTACATCCTCTCAAGAGCCAATGCGCAGCAACGTGCGGACTGCCGTGAGCTGATGGCTCTATTCAAGAGGGTCACCCGGCAAACACCACGAATGTGGGGGCCCAGCATCGTCGGTTATGGCTCCTACCGGTACACCTACGAAAGCGGACGAACTGGGGAAGCCCCCTTGGCGGCCTTTGCCATCCGCGGGCGAGAACTGGTGGTCTACCTGGCGACCGAAGGCCAGAAGCAAAAATCCTTGCTCTCTAAGCTCGGTAAGCACAAGGTGGGCAAGGCGTGTCTGTACTTCAAACAGCTTGCTGATATTGATAAGTCGGTGCTCGAAAAGCTTGTCGTCGGTTCAGTCACGGAGGTAAACCGACGCTATGAGTAGCATGCCTAATAATTCGTTCAAGCCCGTTGAAGATCGAAAAGGCGCCGCAGTGTCGGCAAATGGCCGCCCACAGTCTGCAGCTTTGAAAGGATTCCGAGTTTCCGTTTGGCGCCGCTCTCTCATGCCGCGCGTCCTCGGTCGCGTTGCGATGGCTCTGAATGATCCCGTTGAAGCGGAACGGGAGCTCGAGAGGGCGCTGAATCAGTTTCGGTTCATTGCCAGCCGACTTTGAAGCCGCACGCACGCGAATCTACCGTGCAGAGATCGCCTCAATACGTCGGGCCAGCGGCGTCGCGATCGATCGTCTGCATGCAGCGAAGCGCAGCTTTCAAGAACTCAATCTCTCCTCGTTCGTCCAAAGTACGGACGAACTGATGCATACTGTGACACAACATCGAAGGCGACCGGCTCCTAACGCCTCTGGGGTTAATGAACGGGAATAAACCGTGACGGGAGGCAGCGATCTGAATTCAAGCGTGGGCGCCCCACCAGTTGACCCAAAGGTTGCCGTCACTGCCCCTTGCAAATACGTGAATCCTTTCCGCAAACGTTCGTGTGTCATTTACCGTCAGTGTTCCAATTGGAGACCCCAGATTCGCGTTCGTCGGGCGACCCTGGTTGGTCCAACGCCATTGCGACCCGTCCAACCAGTTCACCCATAGATCTCCGTCCTCACCTGGAACAAATACATGCGGTCGCTGGGGAGACTTCATCGTGTCCATCACGGTGCAGGCCCCCATCGAAGCGCCTCGGATCCCGAAGCCAGGGTTTCTTTGATTCGTCCAAATCCAGTCTGATCCGTTCCACCAATTCATCCACAAGTTCCCGTCACTGCACCGGACAAATACGTGCGGCCGTTGTGCGTCAGTCGGAGCCTCCACTACGGTCAACACCGCCGCCGGACCGTTAATAGTTTGCCCTGGCGGACGACCTTGGTTCGTCCAATGCCACTGAGTTCCATCCCACCAATTCACAGAAAGATCTCCGTCGTTTGTCTGCACAAATACATGAGCTCGCTGCGGAGACGTAGGTGTGTCCTTAACCGTGATGACGCCTACCGGTCCGGCAATTCCACCATTGCCCGGTCTACCTTGATTCATCCAGTTCCACTGCGTTCCGTCCCACCAATTCACCCATAGATTCCCGTCGCTGCCCCGAACAAACACGTGGGGTCGTTGCGCAGAACCAGGCGAGTCCATGACGGTCAGGACTCCCACTGGACCGAAATGGAGCACTCCGGGCGGCCGACCATGGTTTTCCCAGTTCCACTGCGCCCCATCCCACCAGTTCGCCCACAAATTACGATCCGTCCCTGCAACGAAGGCATGAGGCCGTTCGCTGCCCGAGGGATTATCTTTGACGGAGAGCACGCCAATCCCAAAATCCACAAAGATCGATCCAAATGGTCGACCTTGATTCGTCCAATGCCACTGCGTTCCATCCCACGAATTCACCCAAAGATTCTGATCATTGCCTTTTACGAACACGTGGGGCCGCTGTTCTGCCCATGGTCTATCCGCTACAGTAAGAACTCCAACGGCGTCGCCGATCTCCACACCTGCCGGTTTTCTCAAGTTGGACCAACTCCAGCTCCACGAGCGTCGATCCCACTCGTGCCAGATGTCATCAATGAAGGCATGGAAGCACCAGAAAAGAGGGCAAGCCGCGGTCTGACTGGGCGAAGCCATCGATCCGCCAACTGCGTCATGAACCGCCTTGTGCCATCCGCCAAACCAAGTGCGTCCCCCTTCAACGTCAAGATATCCAGCACCCAATCTAAAGTTGGGCGCCAAATCTTCAGCCATTAGTGCGAGGGTCGCGTAATCACAAAGAGCGGAGTACTCGTACCTCGGTTCCAACGGAACTGGCGAGTATTCACCTCGATGCGGATTTCCTAGGGGTGGGCGCACGCCGGGAGGCGGATATGGATGGGTCCAGTGGTCTGGTGGATAATGGCCACGACCCTTTACGACGTTGAACTCTGATGGAATGGGGTTCCCTGGGTTCCACTTTGGTAGCGGAACAAAGTCGGCGCCGCCGTTGTGCTTAAGCCACTCGTCAATCTCTTCGACGAGGCTGCGGTGCATCGTGAATACGTTTGTTCCGTCGATGAGGCTTCTCGGATGCATCCCAAAGTGATGAAAGACCAGTTCGTCGGTTATATACGACAAAACTAGCTCTACAAGCGACTGTCGCTCTCCAGGACTCAACTCCGTATTTAAATCTCTTCTTCGTGCCATATCTTTCCGGGCAAGTTGACGTTCGCGCCCTCACGACCACTTGCGTATTGCGCGCTTACAACGCGCTTAGCCGAAGCGTACTTTTTGGAAGGCCAACGGCGTATCCACGAGCAAGGGTGTCCGCGCTTTAAAGGGTTCGGCAAAACGCACACCGAGAAGACTTCCCACATACTGGTCCTCGGCGCGATATCGTTCCACCAGCGAGGCCTGTTCGCCTTGAAAGACCGACTCGTAGGCAGAGATCGACGCCAGCTTCCGCTCGTACACTTCACTCACATCGACGGCGAAATCAAAATGCGTCCAGGGCGCCTCCATCCTGCATCGTGCGAAAAACAGCCGGTCTATTTCGTGGGGTTCCGTGTCTGCCAGTACGGCGCCGCCTTCGACTCGGCCCCAATTTGGCAAACGTGCGTAAAAGACTCCATTGGTCACGATATCGGTGGCTGCGCGATGATCAGGATGGACGCCGGCGCCTTGCGTACTGAATACGAGACGCGGCCGATGAAAACGAATCAAGCGTGCGACCGCCAACCGCACCGCAATGGAATCTTGGAGAAGACGATCGTGTTCTTCAAGAATCAGCCGCTCCACTCCAAGGATGTTGGCCGCTTTCACTGCCTGCTCTCTCCGCAAGCCGGAGGGCGCGTACCGCGCAGGTTCACCATCAGTGAGATCAACAAACAGTATGCGGAGCCCTGCAGCGGCGAGCTTCGTCGCCGTGCCGCCCATGGAAACTTCCAGGTCATCGGGATGTGCCGCAAATGCGATTACATCAAAAGACATGAAGATCGATCTGCTCCATTGCGCGCTAAGCGAATACCGGTCGAATTTGTCCCGCGGCATTCAACAATAGGCGCGCCGGTAATATACCTGACGTTGTCCTTGTGGAAGCACAGCAACCTCCCAAACCTCCGGCCTTCACCGCCGCCTGCGCTTTCGAAGCGCTCGCGAAATTAGGCGTCCATGGTCGACACGCCTTCCCAGTCCCTAGTGATCATGCCAGTTCGAAGTGGGATATGGTTGGCTGTATTTCATTGTTCTCTCCGCGGACAGTGTATCGCAATAACTCCACCAGCGCCCTGAAGCGCATGGTTTCGCCTCGAAGACAACATCGGCTTGTGATGGCCCCTTGCCGGCCCGGTGTTTCGTCCGGTTTAAGCTGTGTGATAGGTTTCACGGGCATGGAACGGGAGTGGAAAAAGATGAAAGCAAATAAACGTGTGCTCATTGTAGGTGGCGTTGCGGGCGGCGCCACCTGTGCCGCGCGGCTGCGCCGCCTCGATGAACAAATGGAAATCGTGCTTCTGGACCGCGGCCCCTATGTGTCGTTCGCCAATTGCGGACTTCCATACTACGTCGGCGATGTCATACAGGATGAGTCGAAGCTGCTGGTGGCGACTCCGGAACTGTTCCGAAAGCGTTTCAATATCGAGGTGCGGACCCAGAACGAGGTCACAGCAATCGACCGTCATGCACGCGAGATGGAAGTCCGCGATCTTGCTTCGGGACGCGCCTATCGCGATCGTTACGATGCTCTCGTTCTGTCGCCGGGAGCCGCACCCATCCGGCCTCCGCTGCCAGGCATCGATCAGCCGGGAATCTTCACCCTGCGCACGGTTCCGGACAGTCGCAGAATCCGTGAATGGCTCGAGTCGCGGTCCGCCCGCAGGGCTGTAGTCGTCGGAGGAGGCTTCATTGGCCTCGAAATGGCGGAGAATCTTGTCCATCGAGGCATCGAGGTGACGATCGTCGAAATGGCGAATCAATTGATGCCGCCACTCGATCCGGAAATGGCCGAGTTCGTTCACCAGCGCGTGGCAAGCCATACAACTCACGTCCAGTTGGGCGACGGGGTGGCGGGCTTCGACGCAGACGACAAGGGCAGCCTTCTCGTCCGCACGCAGAAAGGCGCCGCCTTCACGGCCGACGTTGTCATTCTTTCCATTGGCGTCCGCCCCGAAATCAAGTTGGCGCACGAGGCAGGGTTGGATATCGGATCGCGTGGCGGAATTCGGGTGGATGACCAGATGCGAACCAGTGATCCAAATATCTGGGCTGTCGGCGACGCCGTCGAAGCACGAAATGCGGTTACTGGCGAATGGGAGTTGATTCCCCTCGCGGGTCCGGCAAACAGGCAAGGACGTGTCGCAGCCGACGTCATCGCAGGCAGAAACTCCCGATTCCGGGGCATCCAGGCTACGGCCGTTTGCGGATTCTTTGGATTGACAGTCGCCATGACAGGGGCCACGGAAAAATCCCTGCGCCGCGCGGGTATCGCGGATTTCCAGGCGGTCTACCTCCACCCAGGCCACCACGTGAGTTACTATCCGGGCGCCAAGCCAATCCACATGAAACTTCTCTTCGACAGCAAGGATGGCCGTGTTCTCGGTGTGCAGGCCGTTGGAGAAGTTGGCGTAGAACGTCGAGTGGATGTCATCGCGATGGCAATGCAGAAGCAGGGGACAGTGTTCGACCTCGAGGAAGCGGAGCTTTGCTATGCGCCGCAGTATGGAGCCGCGAAGGATCCTGTTAACATTTGCGGCATGGTGGCGGCGAATGTCGTCCGGAAAGATGTCGAATTGGCGGACTGGAGCAAACGGGGCGAGAACATTCTCCTTCTCGATGTCCGTGAACCCGCCGAATTCGAGGGCGGCCGGATTCAGGGCGCCATCAACATTCCGCTTGGACAGCTTCGCGACCGCCTCGGGGAACTACCTCGCGAGCAAGAAATCTGGGTCAGTTGCGGAGTCGGACAGCGCGCCTATTACGCCTGCCGCCTTCTGAGTCAGCATGGATTCCGAGCGCGAAACCTCTCGGGGGGTTATGAATCCTATCGCGCCCTGCATCCCAATTCGGGAGGATAAAATGGGACAATCGGTGCGAATTCTGTCGCACCCAGAAATGCAGCCACCATCGGGCGCCACGGCAACGGCGCCTCAATGTGCCTGACAGAGCAGTCAGGCGGCGCCGAGATCGGTTGCCGAGAATACCAGATCCCACACGCTGTGTATCGACTCCCCCAACACTGCGTTTCACATACCTTAAAGTCTGAGTTCAACATCGTTGAGCGTGAATTGCGTTGTGCCGCCTCCATCGAGTTCAACTACTGCTCGGCTTGAAATGTGGTAGGGCGCTGCCACCTTTAACGAAGAAAACTTTCCCGTTGATTGTGGGATTTTCTTCAAATACTTTCTGAACGGACTTGGTACGTTCTCGAACACAAGAAAGTTACGAGCTTATTTTCCCCGGAGTACACTTTGAGCAGATTTTGCTGACCGAGCCATGACGTCCCGGCGGGACTGGGCGGCAAGGAATGAACGCATCACCAGTCTGCTTTGAGAAGACCGCCTTGATGGCTGCCTACCAGGAAACGGCCACCGCATACGCTGAAGCGCTGCAGCAACTCGAGAGCACAATGGGAACCCTCTCTAAAATCCAGTATGCCGCCGCATACCGGCGCACCGAATTGTTACGTTGGGACGCCCGCGAAGCCCAGCAAGCCCTCGAACAACACATTAAAGAGCACAAGTGTTGAAATGACCCATCAAAAAATTGAGGAACTTGCCAACGAGGTTGCGAAAGATGTAGCGCAACATTTTGCCGGTTTTGCCGTTGAGAGTTTTGAGGTGCGAGGCGGCGCCATCAGCATCCTTTTTTCATGGCAAGGATCGTTCAGAACAAAAGTCATCTTATGCCTTAAGGAAAAGGATACTGACGAATCTATCAGAGAAGAGATTCGCCGGCAGCTTCATGGGGAGTCCCAAGAACAGTATGGGGCCTGATGCGAATTCCGGTTTGCCGGTGTCCAGAGCGCAATATTTTGGGACTTTGACGCGATCACGCTTTGGCGGCAGAGCGTATCCAATCTACTCGTCGCGTCAACTGGAATGATGGGAGACGATATATATAAGGATACAGGGCTGAGGCTGGCATCCTAACCCCGATCCGCCGTGTTTGTAACCATCTCGACTGATCCTGCGTAACTTTCTCTTGAAACCTCGTAATTTCTGTGGTTCGGCGCAACTCATGTGATAAATCTGCTGATGTGAGCTGAAGCTTCCTGCTGGAGGACCTATGCTAAGAACGTCACTCTTATCGCTATCCATCGTCGCTGCCTTGTTGTTTTCCGTGGGAACTCACCGGAGCCAAGGCCAGCAAGGACAACGAATTCAATTACCGGCCGGGCCAGGTAAAGAGGTCGTCCAGGCGAAGTGCACGCAGTGCCACGGCATCAATCAGATCGCTAATTCGGCAGGGTTCGACAAAAGCGGATGGGAAGCTCTCGCCGCAACGATGGTGGCCTTACCGAAGGATGAAGCTGGAATGGTCGGCGCCTACTTGGCGACAAACTTCCCTGAAAAGCCCGGGCGCCGTCCGAAGCTGATGCCGGGCGACGTATCAATCAAGATCACCGAATGGACTGCTCCTACGCTAGGCCAGCGGTCGCGCGACCCTATTGAGGCGCCGGACGGCTCCATTTGGTGGACCGGAATGTGGGCGAGTCTTGCGGGAAGGCTGGATCCAAAAACCGGTGAGATGAAGGAATATCCGTTGCCTCCAACCGCAAAACCCCACACGATCATTCCTGATGCAGACGGGAATATTTGGTACACGGGCAACAGCAATGCCACAATCGGAAAACTCGATCCAAAGACCGGCAAGATCACCGAATACAAGACGAAGGCCCGCGATCCCCACAGCGCCGCGTTTCACAAGAACGGTCGATTCTATTTCACGGCTCAGGGCGCACGCATGATTGGAAGGCTGAGCCCCGAAACCGGAGAGATCACAGAGATTCAGACTGAGCCGAACCCATACGGCATCATGCCGGCGCCGGACGGAACGCTCTGGATCGCCTACAACGGCACGAACAAGATCGGCGCCCTCCATCCCGACACCTTGGAAGTCCGCTATTACGAGATTCCGGATGCATCGTCACGAATTCGTCGTCTGGGCATCTCGTCCGATGGCATGGTGTGGTACGGAAACGCGACTCGAGGCCGCATTGGACGACTTAATCCCAAGACCGGCGAAGTTAAGGAGTGGCCATCCCCCAGCGGACCCGACTCGCATCCTTACGCGTTAGCCGTTGTCAACGATACGGTCTGGTACAACGAGTCGGGGATGAGACCCGACACGCTCGTGCGTTTCGATCCGAAAACCGAAAAATTCCAGAGCTGGCCGATTCCTTCCGGGGTAGGCATTGTGCGGAATATGTGGGTCACCAAGACGGGCAATCTCGTGATTCATCAGACCAGCTCGAACCGCATCGGTCTGGTGGAGATCGGAAAGAAGTAGTTTCCTCCGTTTGTCCAGGCGGGCGCCGCATTTGCGGTCCCGCCTTCCTCTTACGCATTCCATCCTATCCGTTAAACGCCGCGAGGCGCGCTTTCCGAAAACGACGACTTAAGAGGAGGCGGTATGAAGTGTCCGAACTGCAATGTTGAACTAAGAATGAGCGACAGGGAGGGAGTGGAGATCGACTACTGTCCCCAGTGCCGGGGAGTATGGCTCGACCGCGGCGAGTTGGACAAGATTATCGATCGCGCCCAGTCGCAGCCGGAAGGACGGATGTCCCCGCCGCCGGACGCGGAATACCAGCAAGGTCAGTATAGGCGCGACGATGATGATCGGTATAAACACGACTATGGTTACCGGAAAAAGCGGAAGGGTTTCCTTTCCGACCTCTTCGACTTCGATTAGCGTCCTGTTTTCTGAAGTACGCGTTATCACTGAGTCAGAAATAGCGTAGCCATGGTCAGCGATACCGAGGGACCGCGTTTCGGGACGACAAAGGAGCGATGCTCATTAAGCCTAAAAACGAAGACGAAGACCGCCGTTGATGACACGGCCTTCCAGCGGGGCCCAGGCGTCCACCGTCCAGCGTCCATCACGGTTTCGTTGTGGTCGCACGAGCATGTCGTACCGAGTTTGCCGGACGTTTGTGATGTTCTCCGCATTGATAAAAAGACGGACCACACCCAAGCGGCGCTCACCTGAAACGCCCACGATCCAGTACGGCCGGCTTTCGGTGCGAAACGGATTGTCATCGAGCGTCTGCAGCCCTGTATGAAACACTTCAAGCACCAACCTGCCCTGCTGCTCAAGCTCGTAGGTCCCGACCATGCTCGCCGTATGTTTTGGAGTTAATGCAACGTTGCGGCGTGCACCCTCACCGGGATCGAACTCCGTCGAACGCATGAATGTATGTGTAAGAGTCAGGCCAAACGGACCTTGACGGAAGCGCGCGAGCACCTCAGTTCCCGCCGTTCTGGTTGCTCCCGCCGCATTCACGATTCGTAAAACGGATCCGGCGCCCTGTGGCAGGCGCACGGCAAGCGGGTCGCGAATGACCGATCCAAACGCGCTTGCATTGAATTCAGCAAAAGACCGCTTCCATCCAACGTCTCCCGAGGCGCTCCAGGCCCGCTCTGGCTCGAGATTCTGCAAAGGCAGCAGACGCGACAGCCCTACCGCTTCCGTTTCCTCGGTAAAAGGTGTAGGTGCAAATACTCCGGCGCCCGTCGACAAGCGAATCGCAAACTCAGCCGGCAATCGAATCAAGGCGGAGACGCGCGGATTGAAAAAAGCACCATAGCGGCTATGGAAATCAATCCTTCCGCTGCCTGATAACGTAAAACGCGGGCCGAAAGAATAGTCGTCCTGCGCGAAGACCGCAGGAACTGAATACGTATAATCAAATCGCGAAACCTCCCGGCTTCGATACAGATCTGCTTGAACCGCCGAGCCGATGGCCCAAGTGTGACCACTTGTTGTTCCGCTCATCGCCGCCTCGCCAAACATGGTGTGATGTCGGTCATTTTCAATGACAGGGCCGAAGACGTGACGGCGCCGTTGCGTCATTACGGATCCGCGCACAGTGAGCACGCGGGTTCCGAGCACAAAGCGGGAAAGTAGTCCCGCATCAAATCGTCGGGTCCGGAGTTCCTCTGCAAACGTCGAGCCGTCGGGCAACCTGGAATCGTTTACAACGCCGCCTTGCCGGTCCTCCAACATGGCGCTTGCGGTGGCGAAGAAAGAACGGCCCGCGTCGTTATTCCAAAAGAAACGCGGCCGCAAACTGCCGCGTTGATATCGAGGCATGTCTGCCCAACCGTCTGCATCGATGTCGCGTTGCGCTTGATGATGCAGGCCGCCCAACATCGTGTATTGCCAACGTCCCTGGAGTGGTTCCGCCAGCCAAAAGACTCCATCGGTCCCCTGCTGCGATGTCCGGTTTAACAGCAATTCCCTTTCGGGTTCTTCGGGCCTCCGCGAAACCAGGTTAATGACGCCTCCTAAAGCCGATGAACCATAGAGGGCCGAGGCCACTCCCTTAATCACTTCAACCTGACCGAGATCCAGCGGCGGAATTTGCAGCAAACTTAACGACCCGGACTGGCCTCCATACAATGGGAGGCCGTCGGCAAGCAGCTGCGTATAACGTCCGCGCAAGCCTTGAATGCGGACATTTGCTGCTCCCAAGGATGGCGCGGTCACCTGCACACGCAGTCCACTGGTCTCGTTGAGCAGCATCGCAATATCGCCGGGAGTCATCGTCACCTTTTCTTCAATCTCGTCACGATCGACAACTTCAACGCGCAAAGGTTCATCTTCAATTCGTCTTTCCGTCCGCGTCGCTGTGACCGTGATTTCCTCGCGCAGCATGACTTCAGGTTGAAGTTCCACCGTCAAGCGGGTCGTTGCATTGGCAGCAACAGAAGCCCGGAGGGTTCGTGTTGCATATCCGTAACGCTCAATCGTTATTTCAATGTCGCCGGGTGAGACCTGAAGCGCCGCCTCGCCGCCTGAATCCGTCACCGCGACGAGGTCGCCGACCCGAACTTCAACTTGAGTTACGGCTTGGGCGCCGCTGCGCACCTCCACCAAAAGCGTTCCTTGAACCTGGTGACCGTACGCGAACGGCATGAAAGCAATCACGACTAAACCGAGCAAAAGAGTTCTCACAAGCCTCCGCGGAATCGGCGCAACTCAGGTTGCCGCTGCAGCACATCGCCTTGAAGAGTATGGAGTACAATTGTTCGCGCTGAGGTAAAAGAAAAATGAACTTCGTTCGATGAAATCAGCGAACGCTGCAGGTCGTGCAGCGATCTAAACCGCACGGGATGTAAGCCCTCGTCCGCACACTCCTTCACACAAGGCCCGGACTGGGCGACGCGTCCACGTCCGAAAAACGTCATTGTCGACGTCGCCGCCGTTGCGCGCGACTACTTCAAAAGCAGAGGTCCAGACATGAGTGTTACAGGCCAGAGTTCGTACAACATTGAATCCGTGTGCAGCGTCCTCCGCGCCGAGGCGGAAGTTACTGATTTCGAGGCGAAATGGCCCGAACGGTCCATGCAGGCGATTGCAGAGGCGGAACTACTGGGAGCGGCGATCGCGCCGGAACTCGGCGGAATGGGAGCCGGAATGACTGAATTTGCCGCAAATGTGCGATCGATGGCATCGGCGTGCCCATCGACGGCAATGATCTATGTCATGCATGTTTGCGGATCACAAGTAATCGCCGCGGCAAACCACCGGGAGGCGATCCAGCGAATCGTGAGAGACAAAGCACTCGCCACGCTTGCTTTCAGTGAAAAGGGCAGCCGCAGTCATTTCTGGGCGCCCGTAAGCAAAGCCCGTCAAAATGGCCCCGGAATTCACATCAATGCAGCGAAATCCTTCGTCACCAGCGCTGGACATGCGGACCTCTACGTTGCCTCGGCAGGATCGATCGGTGGTCAATCGCCTGTGGATTCGACTCTTTATCTGGTCGACAAGAAGATCCCAGGCGTCGAAGTGTCGTCTCCATGGACCGGCATCGGATTGCGCGGAAACAGCAGCGCTCCGATGACCTTCAACTGCACGCTCGATGAAACCGCGAGACTCACCCCGGAAGGGGGCGGTTTCAAGGCCATGCTCGAAATCGCGCTGCCGTGGTTTCAGATCGGAAGCGCCGCCGTCTCGATTGGCATCGCAGAGTCGACTTTCGGCGCGACCGTTGGTCATGCATCCTCGGCAAAGCTTGAGCATGTTGGCGAAACACTGGCTGCAGCCGTTCCAGGAGTTCGCGCAAGGCTGGCTCGCATGCGGCTTGTGTTAGATTCGGCGTCCGCTTATCTCGACCGCACTCTGACGAAAATTGAGAGCAAGGCCCCCGATGCGATGCTCGCCATCCTGGGAGTTAAGGCGGTCGCTGGGGAAGCTGCCATTGAAATCACAGACGAGGCGATGCGCGCCTGCGGAGGCGCCGCTTTTGCTCGGCATTTGCCCATTGAACGGCATTTCAGGGATGCACGCGCCGCGTCGGTCATGGCCCCGACCACAGACGTGCTTCATGATTTCATCGGCAAGGCCGTCGCGGGTTTGCCGCTTTTCTAGCCCCATGCGTGCAGAAATGTTGAAGACGTTTGTTTTGGGGTTTACTGAGAACGCCCGGTCGATCCGTTTTCGGGAGGAACCATGAACAGTCATATCAAAGTCGGCGCCGTCGCGTACGATCCGAAGGTCGTTACCATTTGGGAATTGATCCGAGAATACTTCCAAACAAACGGCATGGCGAACGACTTCGTTCTGTTTTCGAACTACGAAGCTCAAGTTGACGCCCTGATGTCCGGTTTCATCGACATCGCATGGAACACGAATCTTGCGTACGCGCGCGTTCATCAGCGCACGCACGGCAAATGCCGCGTCCTGGCAATGCGCGACACCGATGTCGAATTCACAACCGTCATTGTGGCCAATTCGGATTCCGGAATTGAAACGCTATCCGACTTGAAGGGTAAGACGTTTGCCTTCGGAAGCCGCGACTCCGGCCAGGCCGCGATTCTTCCGGCGTATTTTTTGAAGAGGAACGGCATTGATCCATTCAAGGACATCACCGCGTTGCGGTTCGACATCGACGTCGGCAAGCACGGCGATACAGGCACGAGTGAAGTCGAAGTTCTTCGAGCGGTCACTTCGGGACAGGCCGACTCCGGCGCGCTTGGCGATCAGTATTGGGCTCGGGTTCTGGATGAGGGACGGGTAGACCGCAGGAGGGTTCGCGCGGTCTGGACATCGCCTCCGTATTGCCACTGCAACTTCACGATCCTGGCTGAACGATACAATTCGGACATCCAACGTTGGGCAGAACTGCTGTTGAACATGGATTACAACACTCCGGACCATCGCCGAATCATGGATCTTGAGGGTTTGAAGCGTTGGGTCGAACCGCAGCTCGAGGGTTATCGTCCTTTGTTCGAGGCATTGGAAGAACGTGGTTCTGAATTCGAATGAGAGCTATTGAACGCTGTGAAACCGGATCGCTAGGCCTATCGAACGGCCTTTCGATCTTGTTGAATCGAAAACTCGACGCTCTTCCGATGGATTGCGCCTTGGAAATTCATTCGGCCGACGCCAGTCTTGTTCACGATATTCGTTCGTGGGTTCGGCTGTCGGGTCATCGCCTGGTTGATGCTCGCGTGGTCGAAGGCGGGAGCATTTGCCTGATCGAGCGCGGATCGGTCAAGCGCATCATCACATGGTCGACTCCGGACTGGAATAATCATGCCTCCATAGAAGAAGGGATATTTGATACCCGCTCTCTGCTCATTGGCGCAGCCGCCCGGGTTCCGGATCGCGCGGACGTTCGGGCAGGCCTTTCGCCCCGTGGCGCTGTCGTCGAGGATGGTGCGCCGCCTTATCCGTTCGATGTTCTCGACGCGAGCAACGCCTGGAGCCCGCAGGCATCCTTGTTTTACGATCAGGCGAGTGCAAATCACTGGAATGCGGCAACCGATATCCCGTGGGGTGGTATCGGGGAAGTGAATCCGGATGTCGAGCGGGCTGTTTGCCAAATCATGACGTTCTTAGCCGAGAACGAATTCTCCGCGCTCTATGTGCCCGCTCGGTGGATTCCACGGATACATCCCCATTTTCTCGAAACCATTCTCTTTCTTTCCACACAGGTGCGTGACGAGGCGCGGCACATTGAGGCTTTCACGAAGCGCGCCCTCCTTAATGGCGGCGGCCTTCAGTTTTCGTCGGCCTCAACACAGAAGTCGCTTCAATCCCTTCTCGATTGTAATGATTTTCTTGAAGCCGGCTTCCTTCTCGGCGTGCTCGGTGAAGGAACGTTCCTGGATCTGCTCCGCTACATCGAAATCCATGCTCCCGACGTCGTCACACAAGAGATCGCCCGTCGTACGCGGCTCGACGAGGCGCGCCATGTGCACTTTGCTCTGAGTCATATCCACCACGCGATCTCGATGAACCCGCTTGTCAAGCACCGCCTCTCGGCATCGGTCCAGGAGCGCGCCGCCGAACTTGACGATGTGAAGGCCCTGAATCCGCTTGTTGAAGAATCGCTGGTGATTCTCGCATCCGGTGGACTTGCACCCGAGCGGATGCCGAATGGTGTTTCCGCGGTCAGGGACTTACATGGGTTGATGCATGAGAATAGGGTGAAACGGCTTCAAACGCTGGGTTTTTCAGAATCCGAAGCTGTGCAGTTATCTTCTGTGCATACGCCCAATTTCATGTGAGAAACGTCCACTA
>CAZIPZ010000080.1:0-17282 GCA_964541075.1 uncultured Solibacteraceae bacterium
TGAGCCTAGTGAGAAGCCGCACGCCGTTGTGGTGGTCATCGATTTCAGCGATTTCTTCGGCTATTACTACTACGACAACGTCATTGCCCCCATATCCGTCTTCATCAACTCACTTCCACAACAGGAGTGGGTTGGACTGGTCACGTTCGACCTTAAACCGAACATTCTCGCCGATTTTGCGCGTGATCGAAGCGTACTTTTCGCAAACCTGCGTAAGCTTCAAAAGCCTTTCTACGATGAATCAGCTCTTTACGATGCGGTCTGTTTTGCTATCGAACGCATGGAAAAGGTGGATGGTCAGAAAGCAATTTTCCTCTTGGGAACTGGGATGGACACCATCAGCAGACGGAGCTATGCCGATGCGCTCAATAAAGCCGAAAGCTCCGACACCATGATTTACTCCATCGATTTGACTTCATTTACAAGGGTAGCCATCGATCCTTACATGGAGTTCGAATCCGGTGGGGCGCCTCTTCGAAGAGGCGACGTTATGAGCGCTCTAGCTGAGGCAAGCGGAGGGTTGTCGTTTTTGCCGTCGTTGGCGGCGCAGTATCGAAATGCTTACCTCACGGCGCATCTCGACCTCGAGAATCAGTACACGCTTAGCTATGTTTCAACGAATGCAAAGGCCGACGGCAAGTTTCGCACCTTAAGGGTCGAAGTCGCGCAGGCGGACGTGGACTACGACGGAAAGCCAGAGAAACTGCGGGCCCGTCACAAAAAAGGATACTACTCTCCCATCAAGTAATTGGTGGAGGTCTCACAATGAAAAAAGCAATCGCGTTGTTCCTGTGTGCCTGGTTCGCATATCCCGCCGGGTTTGTCCAAGCGAAGAACCCGCAACCTGTCCAAAAAGCGGACGACCTTATCCAGAAACCTTATCTTGACCTCCTTGAGCTTCGAGATATCCGGACATTCTCTTCGAACGAGATCAAAGCTGTCGAAGAAAGACTCAAAAAAGAGAAGGAGGCTGAACAATCCAGGCTGAAAAAAGAGGAAGAACGGACGGAGAAAGCTTTGAAAGCCGCCCGAAAGCGGCTCGATGACTTAAACAAAAAAGCGTCGCGGGATGATGCTGAAACGCAAAAGCAGCGAACGGATCTTCACTGCGAAGTTCTCGGCCTCGAAGCAGATCTTGCGAATGCGAAAACAGAGCGGGAAAAAGGTGTTCCTATCATTTTTCAGAACAGATTTGCGAAACTCGAACTGATCCAAAGGTGGCCGCAAATCCGGTCGGATATCGAAAACAAAATCGAAAACGGCCAGGCGCGAATGCGGCCGTATGGAAACGTTGAGGACATCGGAATCCGCAACCTCGGCATGGACGATCTCGCGGAAAAACAGCAAAAGGATGTTAAGACCGGCCAGGACGCTATTCGACAGATGAAATCGGAAGGAATTACGCCTCCCGAGGTTGAAGACAAGGCGCTCACCTCTTATGTCGAAAAGCTCGCACTGACGATTTCCCATAGTTCGGACCTCAAAGTTCCGATCAAGGTCACTCTGTTGGACAGCCTGGAAATCAATGCCTTCGCCTTGCCGGGCGGATTTCTTTTCGTGAACACAGGGCTCATTAACAAGACGGAAACCGAATCCGAACTCGTGGGCGTTCTATCCCATGAAATCGCCCATGCCGCCGCGCGCCATGGTGCGCGCCTCATGAAACGCGCAACACTCGCGGATATTTTTTTCCAAGGAGCGCAGATTGCAGCGGTCGTTCTAACGGGCGGCGCAGTCGGCGTTGGAACGTACTATGCACTCCAGTATGGTTTTTACGGCCTGGGCATGCTCCTCGACCTCACATTGCTGGGCGTAAGCCGAGACTACGAAGCCGAAGCCGATCAACTTGGCGCCCAATACGCATGGCATGCGGGTTATGATCCGCAGGGATTCATCACATTCTTCGACAAGATGACGAAGGAAGAAGGATATGTCAAAGCTGTGAGTTTCTTCCGAACGCATCCGCCATTCCTTGAGCGAATCATCAGCACATTCAGTGAAATCACCTATTTGCCTCCGAAACAGGACTTGCGTCTGGACTCCAGCGGATTTATTGAGGCGAAGAGCCGCGTCAGCGCTCTCGTTAAGCAACGGGAGGGAGAGCAGAAAACAAGACCAACACTGCATGAGGCGCCGCCGGAATGCAGCACATCAAACAGGGCGCACGAATCGAATTAACCAGGCCCATTCGGGCCTGGCCGAACACCGGATCATAGAAAATGCCTGCTGGTAAGGAGATCGATCACCCGCCGCGCGGCGGTTTCCGGGTCGTCACGATCGCCATGAACGATCAGATCCGCGTTTACCGCCGGCTCATACGTGGACTGCACGCCTGGAACATGCGCGGCTTTGCCCTCGCTGGCCTTTCTATAAATGCCTTTGGGATCACGTTGGATACATGTTTCCAAGGGACATTCGACTTGCACTTCCAGAAACCGAGGAATGAGTTCCCGTGCGCGGTCACGATAGGCCCGACGATTCGCGGTGGCATCGAAAATAACGGACACACCATGCTCGGTGAGGATGCGCCCAATAAAGGCGACAGCCCCGTAAAAGTACTCGCGATCCAGATCGCCATAGCCAGCATCAGCGGAAAACAGTTTTCGTAGAACGTCGGACTCCAGTACAACGACGTTGATCCCCGCATTGCGTAAGTTCCGAGATTACGCCGCAGCTTAAGTGGTTTTTCATGAAGCGGGCAACCCCGTAATCCAGAATGCAAATGTCTTGCGTGCGTCATCTTTCGCAATAGGCATTCACTTCACCCGGGTCAAAGACGCTGGCATCGAGAACCGATCGGACAAAATTGAACACCTTGGTCCGGACCTCCTGTGACAGATCTGGATACCACTCTGGGTGCGCCATGACCAAGCCGCGGAAGGCGAAGAATGGTGCGACAACCTCAAATATCTCCTCATCGCCGGAATGTTCCAGATAACGTTTCCAAAAGCGGCTGAACAGAAATTCAAAATCGCCGTCGAGCCGGCCGGAACGCTGTAGAGAAAAGAAAAGATAATTCATTGTCAGGCAGGCGATGTCGTCGGCTGCGTCGCCCCATTCACCTCGGGACCTGTCCAGCAGTATGAAGTCCGAACCATTCCTGAACAGAATATTCCATGGATGAAAGTCGCCATGAACCTGGCGAAGACGGTGCACCCGGTTTTTCAATCGCCACCGCCACTCCACACAACTGTGTTCGACCATCTTCAGCATCGCTGGATCAACGGGTGCATCTGATGGATAACTGTCGATGAGCCCCATGATGCATTCCGAGTGTCCGACCAGTTCTCGGATTCGGCGGGCATACAAGCTAGGTTCATCCTTTTTAACGCGATGGATTTCGACAAGGTAATCACATAGGGCGTCGGAGCGTTCAATGTCGAGAAGAGTCAGCCCCGAAGCATCCCGTATCCGAGTGACATCCTCGACATAACCCCGCCCTTCCACGTATTCCGTTAAGGAAAAAAATTCTTTTGCTTCTCCCAGTGAGACCGTTGCGCCGTCACCGCAGAAAGCCCCGACATCAATCGAACGGACATGTTTGGGAAGGGCGTTAAACGCTGTGTGGTCCCAAATGAGCATCTGAGCGCGATCCGCCATGTGTTGATGTCCAAAGGGGGAGGCTTTCACAGTATGGAGTACGGCGCGTCCCAGCTTTCCGCGACAGTCGTATTCAATTTGAAGCGGTGTTCCATAGCCGAACGCTTTGATGTCGGAATCTTCTTTACCACCTAACAACTTCAAATGATGAATACGAACAACAGAACCGAACAAGGACGTCAAATACCGCTCGATGTCATCTTTGTCAAATTGCACCACAGCGAATTCCTCAATCTTTCTTGCCATTCCAAGGTCAACAATATTGGGCAGGTTCGATGCCACAACCGGGGCACGCCAGCAAACAGTTTGAAGAAACAGCAGGAGCACGGGCAGTCTCCAGCTGAACGAGAGTTGATAGTCCTTTGACGGCTTGTCGCTACCCGCAAGTCGCTCGCCGCGAGTTGAGACAAAATGGCAGCCAGGCGACGATGGCCGGTCAGCCCTAGACGGTCATTAGTTTGGATAACTTTTGGATTCCGACCAGTTAATTCTGCATGGCATCCCGACTGCAAACATTCTGGCCATGACGGAAACGCCCAACCCATTGCTGCCGATTGTTCGGAGCGTCGGCTTCGTCTACAAGTTGACCTGGCTCGTCGCTGCGCTCCTGTCTGCATCTTCGATTGTCGGCCTGCTTTATGGAAAGGAGGGTTGGTACGACGCTGCGGCGAGCACTTTTCCCGCGCTCCTTGGACAGGACGGCGTAACGCTTGTGTTGGCCGTTCCTCTGTTGCTCTGTTCAGCATGGTTAGCGCATCGGCGCGGGTCGACGCGAGCGTTGTTGTGCTGGACGGGGACGTTATTTTATGTCGCATACTTCTACTACTTTTACATCGTCGGGATTCGCTTCAATGTCTTCTTTCCTCTATACATCGCCTTGGTCTCCACAAGCATGTTTGGCGTTCTGGCCTTGTTTGTCGCTTTGGATCTGGAGGCTCTCAAAAACCGCTTCTCGCAGGACACGCCTGTAGGATTGATTGGAAGCTTCCTGGTTGGATCGTCACTTGCTTTTGCGGCCCTTTGGTTGACGCTAATCGTTTCGGCGATCGCGTCGCGTCGCGAACTCGATGACGTCTCGCGCTTTGTTATCGCCATCGATGGTGTTGTGCTCTTGCCGCTTTCATTCTGGGGGGGACTATGGTTACGGCGTCGGGACCCGCTAGGATACGCGGTTGGCGGGATCTTGCTTATGAAGTTTGCGGCCACCTTTCTGACTCTTATCGTCACGACAGCCGTAACGGCGCGCAGCGGGCAACCGATCAGCTTGCTGGAAACGGTCATGTACTCGATGGGCATGTTGGGCGCGGCTGCACTGCTTGTCCGGTTTCTGAGCTGCGTGGACGTGCAGCAGCGAACTCAAGCGCCAAACGACATTAAATCCATGGAGTTTCTATCACGGTGCGGACAGATTGTTCTTCATGTTGCTCTTGGACCCTTGCTCCACCATTGGCGGACACATTGGGGTGCGACGCGGGATGAGATCGAAAGAATGTTGCCAGGCGACGAACTGATTCCGGCGCCGGATTGGAGCTATACACGGGCGATCACGATCGAGAAACCGATCGTCGAGGTATGGCCGTTGCTCGTTCAGATCGGACAGAAACGCGGTGGACTCTACAGCCATGAAGGGTTTGAGAATATGATCGGACGAGATATCTATAACATCCGAGAAATGCAGTTTCAACCTCAGGAATCCAGGAAAGGCGGTGGCCCGCCAGATCAGTTCAATCCGCCCATAGTCCTTATAAAACCTGGATGGGCAATCGTCCTCGGCGGACCGCCCGATTCAAATGGGTCAGGGGCCACATGGTCGTTTTACTTACTCGAAGGGCGGGACGGCAGCACGCGGTTGCTCGAGCGCGGCAGAGGCAAAGTGGGCAAAGGAATCTCTGCAAAGCTTGCTTTCGGTCCCTACTTGATGGATCCGGTCGGATTTGTTCTGAGTCGCAAGATGCTCCGTACAATTAAGACACTCGCCGAAAACAACTCTTCGTCTCATTAACGTGCGGCAGGGCGGTTTCCGCAAACCCATCCAGCTGGAATGCAGCCAACAACCCGCGTGACGAAGTGTCATTCTCTGCGCGCCAAAGCGACAGGTGTTTCGCTAGGTTGACGAACCGTTCGAGTCCAAATATCGCCCAAATCTATGAATCAAAGCGCTAGCCGGACGAACTGAAGATGTGGCCTGGGCATGGCAATTTGAGCAAGAATGACGCCGCCACGCGCTTACACGATCGGTTGTGTGATTTCCCGAACTCCAAACCGTCCCCTTCCCTTGTATTCGGTTGACAAGGCGAGACCAGCCTCTGCCTTCCCATTGCCGAACGGTTGGTTGATCACAACCACGCCGGATCGCGTCACCGAATGCCGTTTCCGGTCATCATCAATGTCGAATCCGGCCTGAAAGCCTGCAGGGATCCGAACGCCTTCATCGACGATGACGCGGCGAAGCCGCGCGCCCTTGCAGATTCTGACACCAGGCAAGAGGATGGAATCCTCGACGGACGCCCCTTTTTCGACATGAACACCAGGTGACAAGACATTTCGGGAGATGTCACAGTCACCGTCCACCATAGGGAAGAGACCCGAAACACCGCCACGCGACGGATGCCGAGTGGGTTGCGACGGCCATCGATCATTTGCGAACGGATCAAATGCTGCATCATCCCCAAGCAGATCCATGCTGGCCTGGTAGTATCCATCGAGCGTTCCAATGTCCCGCCAATAGAGAGGGCAGTTCTGCACCTCACTCCGGAAGTCATAAGCGTATGTGCGGCCACAATGGATAAGGGATGGGATGATGTCATGACCAAAATCGCGCGCGTTTTGTAACTCGCAATGCTCACGAAGGGACTTCAGCAAAAACTTTTTCGTGAAGACGTATATGCCCATGCTCACCAGAGACGCGGACGGACTGAATGGCAGTGCCCGCGGGCGACTCGGCTTTTCCTCAAAACCGATGACCCTGAAATCCCGGTCCATGTCGATCACTCCAAAATGAGAAGCCTCTGTTAACGGATGCTCGACTGCAGCTATCGTCAAATCAGCGCTTGTCTCGATGTGCCTACGCAACAATTCCCGATAATCCATGTGATAAATGTGATCCCCGGCAAGGATCAGAACAAATTCAGCCCCTGGATGGAAAAGTTCACGGTTCTGAAAGATGGCATCCGCTGTGCCCCGGTATCTTTTGCCGCTCACAGGAGGAAGGAGCCTTATGCTTCGCCTTCCCATTTGATTCCACACCTCGCCCCAACCCTGACGTAGATACTGGTGTATCTCTTCAAGCCTGTATTGAGTAATCACCGACACCTCGGAAAGGCCGGAATGAAGGCAATTGGACAAAGTGAAGTCGATCATCCGAAACATCCCACCAAAGGACACGGCGGGTTTTGGTTTTGAGAGCGTGAGAGGATGAAGCCTCTCTCCGCGGCCCCCGGCAAGTATGAAGGCTTCCGTTCTCATTATCTGTGTTGTGAATTGTCGGCTCATGATGCACTCGATGGAGGTTGCTGAGGTTGTGAGCCCAACATGCATACACGCATGGTTAGGCCCATTCACTCGGCATCATGCTCCTATCTTTACGGCTCTTGCGCGCTGCTCGGCTGCAATCGGCGCCTTCACCGTCAGCATGCCATTCTTGAATTCCGCGGTTACTTTTTCCGAATCAACCTTCTTGGGGAAACGGATGGCGCGGAAAAGACTGCCAGATTCCAATTCGGAAGTGTGGACCTTTCCCTTGTCCTCCTTGTTTTCACGGCGAATCTCGGCCTTGACCACGAGGTCTTCAGGCGTAACTTCGATATTCAGATCCTTTGCATCCATGCCCGGAACCGCGATGTCCAATAGAAATTCATGGTCCTTCTCGCGCAATTCGATTGAAGGCTTCCACAACAATTCACGTTCCGCCTGCAGCCAATCGTCAAGATCTTTGCCAAGAAACTTCCCTCTGCCCTCAAAGAGTTCATGGGCGCGGCGCATGACCCGCTCATGCATTTTTTGCAAATCGTCGAAGATCGAATCTGTCTTCTTAACTGGTAAGGTTTCCTTTGCCATTTGTGTCACTCCGGTTTTGATTTGTTGTGATTTTCAGGCCGGATTCCGTTCCGAAACGCGCCATCCTTGCGGTCATGACATGGCACTTTGGAAACCATCTCTGAGTGAGATAGGTAAAGTGAAAGGAAAAAAGTTCTTAACCGAACATGCCGAGCGTGTAACAGACTGGCATAACCGGAATACACGGACCGGATGTTGTCGAAAATGGCAAATCTAGACGTGGACCTGCACTAGGGAAAGACAAATTGTCACAAATTTGCGGATGCCGTCATTGCCACTGACAATGGGATGCGCAACTTGCTTATGCTTGCGCTGCAGGAAACAGCATGCGGAAACGCGCACCCCGGCCGGGCTCGGATTCAACCTCAAGCCGGCCGCCGTACCGTTGGGTGAATGCGTAGAGAGTGGAAAGGCCCAGACCGGTGCCGGAAGCCCCCTTTGTTGTGAAAAAAGGCTCGAAAACTCTGGCTTTCACCTCGCCAGACATTCCCGGGCCGTTGTCCTGAACTTCGACCCACGCCATACCATTGCCAACTCCTGTCCGCACGGTAACAACGCCCTTTCCCTGCAGGGCGTCCATCGCGTTCACAAGAAGATTAACGATTGCGGTCACGCAGTCGGCTTGACGAATCAGAGCCATAGGCAATGCACCCAATTGCAGAGACAGCTCAATGTCCCCAAACTTAGGTCTCGTTATGGCAATGGCTTCGCCCACCATGCTATTAAGATTTGTCAGGACTCCTTCGGCATCCTCGCTTGATTGTCTGCTGAAGTCTCTTAACCGATCGACCGTCTCGAGACCGCGTGTCAAGATCCGGTCCACATTTTCGGAAAGCTCCAGAACCTCTTCGCGGTCTCCAGCAGCGTCGCGAATGAGGTCACTGTAGAGCAGAAGTGGATTCAACATGTTCTTAAGATCGTGGGCAATTGTCGCCGACATCTGGCCCAGGGCGCGAAGCTTCTCCGTTCGAACCAGGGCATCCTGGGACAAACGAAGATCGTCAAACGCGCGCTGAAGTTTTTGATGTTGATATGTCTTGTTGAGGCTGATCGCCGTAAGTTCGGTCAGACCTTCAACCAAGGTCCATTGGGCGGCGCGAAGGGGCTCCGATCGAAAGTGCAACACGACGATCGCTCCGAAAAGACGGGCATCGCTGATTAGAGGCAGCGCTCGCAGATCATAGTCGTGGCCCTTGCATGCTTTCGCCACGGCGTTTCGCAGCTCCGTCACCGAACCGGCGCCTTCGAGGTTAAGCTCCTTTATGGCCTTATCCGAACACGCCCCGTATGAGGACAATAGCGTGAAATCGCCGCCGTCCGTTGTTCCAAAGACGAAGGCGTGCGCAGCTCCGCATTTGCCCACTACAGTTTGTCCGAGAGCAGAGAAAATTTGCTCGGAGCTGGATGAATCTGAAACCAGTTTGCTGAATTCAACCAGGGTTGTAACTTCCACATTGCACCCCGAAACCCATAATCCCAAGACCGACATTGATCGAAGTCGTCCCGAGGAAGCGGCATTTGAGTAATGCTATACTCCCCAGGCCTTGAAACAAGCAGCCGGCCGGGCTGGCAGGCATTTTAATACCACTGTCACTTCAGCGCGAGCGGAGGACGCTGTGAAGCAAGTACAGCAACCCGACTATATGGACATTTTGAAGCTCGACGAGCAGGAGCTCAAAAGACGCCTTGCATTCTACGAGCTTAATGAGCAGGACTTCACGCGACTCAAAGGCTTGAAGTCGTTCGCGGACACATGGACCCATGAAATCACCGAGGGTTTGTACGAACTGCTCATGGGACAACCGGAAAGCCGTGCGTTTTTTCCGGACCAGGCGACGTTAAACCGCGTAAAGAAAATGCAAAACGCCTATTTCCTGCGCCTCTTCTCCGGAAATTGTGATCTCGATTACGTGCGGGATCGTTTACGCGTCGGCGCCGCTCACGAACGAATCGGAATGCCTCCAAAGCTGTATCTGGGCGCGTATCGGCGGTATCTCACACTCATTCACCAGAAGCTGCTCAGTCACTTTAAGGGAAATGAAGCTGAGGCCAACCAGTCCATTTCGAGTATTCGAAAGCTCATCTTTTTCGATATGGCTCTGGCCATTGACACGTACATCGCCGCATACCTTGAGACAATGACACGTCATCAGGCGGCGATCCGCGAGTTATCTACGCCTGTTATTAAGGTTCACGACCGCGTCCTTTTGCTTCCCATTGTCGGAACGATCGATACGCAGCGCGCGCATCAAATTATGGAAACCGTGCTGGTTCAGATTGTAGAGCAACAGGCGAAAGTGATGATTCTGGATATCGCCGGAGTGCCAGTGGTCGACACCAGGGTGGCGGATCATATCCTCAAGACGACGGCAGCCGTGCAGCTGCTGGGAGCGCAAACCATTTTGACCGGCATTTCAGCATCAGTGGCGCGCACTGTTGTGCAGTTGGGGGTCGAGATCACGCGCATGCATACGCGGTCGAAGCTGTCGGAAGGTATTGAACTTGGTCTCAGCATTATTGGTAAAGAGATCACCACCAAGAGCGGCGGCAAGGAGGCATAACGCATGACGACGGGGCCCATTCCGATTCTAAAAATTGGTCTAACGCTCTTGGCCACCATTCAGACGGACCTCCACGATACGTTGGTTGATTCTTTTCAAAACGATGTTCTCGAAGAAATTGAGAGGACCGGTTCAAACGGACTCGTTGTTGACATTTCCGCTCTCGAAACTGTAGATAGCTACGTGGCAAGAATGCTCGCGAATACCGCAAAGATGGCGAAGCTCATGGGCGCCGAAACGGTTGTCGTCGGAATGCGCCCGCCTGTCGCTGCGACTCTCGTTCGAATGGGTTACTTCCTGGAAGGAATCAGCACTGCCCTCTCATTGGAAGAGGGACTCGCGTTTCTGGGAAGTGAACGTCATGCGGAGTAAACAAACCTGTGGAAGCCTTATCCCTTTCCGCCGCTCGCCCTGCTGGAACTCCAGTCTGGGAGATCCGAATCGATAAAGAAGCTGACATCGTTGAAGTCCGCCAGCGGGCGCGTGAGCTTGCCAAGAGCAACGGATTTGATCAATTTGCGGTGGCTGCTCTCACGACCGCAGCTTCCGAGCTCAGCCGCAATGTATGGGTGCACGCAGGCAAAGGCATAGCTCGGATCACCGTTTTAAGGAACGGGAACAAGGTCGGCATAGAACTCGAATTCGTCGATCAAGGGCCGGGCATTGCCGACCTGGAGCGGGCGCTTGCCGGAGGCTTCAGCACCGCCAACTCGTTAGGACTTGGTTTGTCCGGGACCAAGCGGCTCGTGGATGAATTCAGCGTCGATACGGAATCAGGACGCGGAACCACGATCGTGATCCGCAAATGGAAAAAAGAGTTCTGATCACGCGCTGGCTCGGATCAACGACCCAGCCGCTACCCATCTATGACGAAGCATCGGTGTCCTCCGCCCGGCAACGAGTGCGCGAGATCGGCCAACGCGAGCGACTCAGTAAAAAAACCATCGAGTCCGCAGCGCTTATCGCGAGTGAACTGACGCACAATCAGCTTGCCCACGCAAAGCAGGGCTACTTTCTCGCAGGCTCAGTCGAAAGAAACGGAGTGAAAGGCCTTGAGTTGACAGCGGCGGATATCGGACCGGGCATCGAAAGACCCGGGGCAGCGATCAACGACGAACTTCCCAAACAGCCAGGCAGCCTCGGCGCAGGACTTTCCGGCATTTTTCGGATGGCAGACGAAGTGGAGTTCGACAATCGCCTCGTCGAGGGCTCGTGTATCGTCGCCAGGAAATTCGAATCTGCGGATGCTCCCCGACTTTCGGAGTTTGCAATCATGGGCAGACCCTGCCCAGGAGAAGCGGTCAGTGGTGATGATGCGATTTTCGTTAATTACGAATCCGGCTTCGTGGCAGCAGTTGCAGATGGCTTGGGACACGGACCCGAAGCGCGCGAAGCATCGAATCGGGCGGTCGAGCTTGTCCATCAGAAAAAGGATGCCGATCTGCCTCACCTCGTTGCAGACTTGCACGATGCACTCGTAAACACAAGAGGCTGCGTCATGAACGTTGTGCGATTTGACGGGGCAAGGCGAAGTCTCGAATGCGTTTCACTCGGGGATGTCCATTCCCATCTATACAACCTCCGCGAAGCCCACTTTTTCACTCCTAGACCGTTTGTTCTTGGCGGCCGTCAGAACTTCAAACCGTTTCGAGTCGAAGAACATCCGGCCGAATCCGGTTCTGTGCTGGTAATGTTCACCGATGGCCTGAAGTCCAGAGCCACTATAAAAGGACAGTTGGACATCTTGCGACAACCTGCAATTGCCATCGCTCAGCACTTGATCGAAACTCATGCACGGCCGGACGATGACGTCATGGTGTTGGTCGCTCGATTACGCGCCTAGCGCGCTGCTCGGATTCCCCGGGGGCTTTTAGTGGTTTGTAAGGTTGTATTCAATTTCCGTTAACAGAAATTCACCGTAGGCGAAGCCGCCTTCCGGCGGGCTCCATACGGCTTCGGCTGTGGCTGCGACAAGTCGGCCATCGAACTCACGGTGCTCCTGGATGGGCGTGGACCATGGATATTTCCTAAAAACCTTTCCATCGGTCGATTGATATCGATCATTTGAAATGAAATTGATCAATTTTCCTTCCGCGTCAAATAACAGCTTTGCCTCGATTGTGATCCCTGCATTTGTAAACCGCGCCGCAACCGTGCGTGAATCGATTTCCTCCCATCGAATGCTCTCATCAATAAGAGTCGCCGGAGCAAAAACGCACATGTCGTTGAACATCGTAACCGTCTCGCTTTGATTCATCTCCGGCCCTCGACCATCCACGATCTTGATTAAGGAAGCCAGTTTGATTTCCATCGTCGCGGTTGAACCCACATACAAATGCAACCCGTCAAGTGGAACTCCATACATGGATGATTTCAGATAGAAAGCCCGCACGCGTGGATCAAAACAAGTGAATTGTTCCGCCGAAAACCTCATCCATGTGGAACTAGGGCCCTGACGGAGCCGGCCGCGAAGGCCAAGTCTGAAGTTCAGGACGCGCGGGCGGCCGACGGCTCCACTGAAGTGTAAATATCGGCGAACCGGCTCCGGCAAATGCGAAAGGTCCTCTCCCGTAACGATTGCGGGAGCGACGAACCTCTCCGTTCCACGCTTGATCTGTTCATCCAATTGCGCGCGATAACCTGATGCGCTATTGACTAGAAACGCGATCACAACCGGCAGAGTGATCACGACATTGACGATTGTGCCGAAACGCGAGTCCGGCCACGACAGGAAGATTAAAATCTGGGAAAGAACGATGCCCGGCGCACACACGAGCCACCATGGCTTCGAGCTCTTGAGCAAAAGCGCTGAAGTAATAAACAGGCACGCTGTTGCCAGCCATAACAGACCCACTGGAACGGAAATCGGCATTCGAATCTGGTCAACGAAGGCAAGCCTCAATCCTTTCGCGAAACCTATTAAGTGAATCTAGCCGTGGATCACAAGAAGAACGGCAAACAAGATCTTCATTTCGCTCGCTCTCTCTAGGCGCCTTCGCGAAGGTTTCGCTGGAGATTCTTTGTGGACGCCGCTCCATCATCCCCACGTGCGCTCCAGTGGACAACAAACATCCCTAACCATTTCTCGTCAATTCGTACCTGAACACCAGCCAGAGGTTTCCCTGTCCGGTTGGATCGTTTCCAATGGTGAACTGGACGCCGTCGTTGATAGCGTAACTTTGATCATGTTGGGGGCAGGCAGAGCCTTCAAACGTCAACTGCGAGGTATCGCTCGCCCCAAGCAGATAAACATCAGTTGCGGTGACTTCCTGTCCTTGCGTGAAGACAGGCAGGCGCTCTCGGATTCTGTCCAGGGTCAGCGTCCGCGGAAGGCCGGGGGCCGCATTGGCCATTTTGCGCCATTGATTGGGAAAATCGTGCTTCAAGTCGAACGCAGCAAAGAGTCCTTCCCTTTCGCTCAGATCATGCACACTGCCGATATAGTCGGTCACGAATGACGCCGCCGATTGTTTGAGGGATTCTCCGCCGTCTGTAGCTGTGTAGCGGACGTGCAGGATCACGTCGGCAATGGCGTCATAGTCGAACTGCCGGAAATGGCGTGGTAATTCAAGACTCCATTTGCTGATAGCTCCCGCGCCTTCAAAAGGAATGTAACGTTCATCCCTGAAGTTTAATTCGAACACACCGCTGTCCGTCTGCGCGGTGCTGATGGCAATCGCCGTGATAGGCACATTCACTGTGCTGAATCGATCGTCGGTCTCGTCAGTTTTCCGGGCGTATCCCTGGCCATTCACGGTCGTTGTCCGGAAGGTGTGCTCCGTCAGCCGCAGTGTGCAGTTGACGCCAGTATACGGACCGGCAACGCATGGAATACTCAAGGCGACGGACTTGATGCGACGCATATAGTGGCCCGGGTAGTCCATATCAAAAAGAACTTCCGGCAACTCGAATTCACAGACGCCATCTTTCCTGAGTTGGATAAGGGCAAAGGGATTCAACTGCCGCAAGGATACGAGTTTTGTGATTTCGTAGTCGTAGCCGCGCTTCTCCTGATATGCGGCTTCCAGTTGCTTCAGGGCGAGGTGCAACTTTTCGCCGGCCAGCAGTCCGTCACGTCCGGCATCCCAATAGCCGAACTGAATGAAGTTGGAGTCCGTCAATCCGCGTTCGAAGCGGTAAGCCTTTTCAGCTTTTCGCGCGATGTCATAGGCGAGTTTGTATGCTTGGTAGTGCAGGGTCCTAATATTGCCTTCCATCCATAAATACAGCTCCGCATTGGTGTACTTGTTGCGCAGAAAATCGTCGACTTGCTCAGCATTGTCAAGCTGATGGCGTTGATTGGCGATCTCCTGATTCGCGATGGCGATTCGTATTTGTTGAACCAGAATCTGTTTATCAATGTTCTTAATCTCGTAGCCTGCGGCATTGGCCTGCTGAACGCGGTCTTGCAGCTGCCGGAGGAACCCGGCTTTGCGCGCAGCGTTCGAAGACTCGAACGACAAGCGGCCGGCGACCACTTGCATCCCGCGAGCGATGGATTGTGTCGCATTGGCAAGATTGGGTAAGCCCCATGACACGGACGTACCAATCCCAAACGGTTGGCCATTGCCCTGGATCGTTGGGCCCGCATGCAAAATGCTCGCAAGAGTTTCGACGATCCCTATGGCTACCTGCAAATCGGCGGCGGCCGCCGCCTTATCCATCTCTTCTTTTTCATAGGGAATCAATTTCAGTCCGCTTTCATCAATAGGCTGCTCGATCTGGATAGGTAGGTCGGAGAAATCCGTGCTGTCATCGGGCGCCTTGCTCAGGTCTTCACCAATGAGTTGCAGGTAATATCGCATGCGGGATGCCGGCCCCTTGCGACTTTGTTGCAACGCCTCGAGCGACCTAGCGGCCTCCTCGACCTGCTGCTTCTTCACCTCCAGGATCAGATTCTGAATTCCGCGCTCGTGGGTCGCGCGCAGATAGGACAGAGCTTCAGCATCACCTTTCTCTTTCATCGACAAGAACGCCGCGCCCAGCATTTTCAACTCCGTGCAGAGATCCATCGCCTTTTGCAGAAGGAAATAGAACCTGTAGTTCGGCATCGGACTGTTGATGTCGCTCAATACGCTGGACAGGCTTAATCCCTGCGCTGCCACCTGCACCAGCAACGCCGGATCGATAGGCGGCTCAAAAAGAGGCAGTTGCTGGAATATTCCCTGGATGTTTTGGCAGCTGCGAATCTTCAGTAGGCGGTCGTCTATGGTATCCCGCAGCGCTTTCAGGTTCGGATTGTCGGGTATCCCGAAATACAAGGTCTTCACGAAGCCGAAAAGGTTCGGCATCGGTGCATCGCCGCTGGCGGCGGGCGCCGCGTTCTGATTACTGAATGGAAACGCCAGTTCCATTTCGACCATGGCGTTGCCGAAGGCGTCCCATTGGCTCAGCAATGAGTTGTACGTCTGTTTTCCGATTTTGCCGCGGCGGGGAACTGTCTGCCCGCGCGGGCCATAGAGATGAGAGGCCATCACGTAGCACTGGATGGCCAGTGGTATGGACTCCATCGTGTTTTGTTCGAAGTAGTGGTCTCCCGATTCAATCAGAGCCTCGATATACTTCATCACCACATACTTCATGTAGGCGGATGGCCGGCTGCGCGCCACAACGTGGGGCTGAAAAGGATGGTCGCGCCACTCGCCGATCCGCGCATCCGGTTTGCCGGGCTCCAGGCCGCTGAACAGGGACTCCATCACATTCTTCGTGCTGATCTTCCTGAATGGAGGGAACTGCCAACAACGGACCGTCACGTCGCCCGGTCCCCCGGCGAGAGGATCGAAAACGTAATGACACATCTTCAGCGCTCGATCGAACTGCTGCGATTTCAGCAGTTGATCAACGATCTGCATCGGACCATGGAAACACGCTTCCCAGTTGTAGAGTGAGTACGGCTGCTTCAGTTCATGACTTGTCGCCAGCGGTTCGCTCGCCTTCTCATCCCCGCCATAGATCCCGACGGCCTCGGCTTTCCCGTCTGCGCCGTCATCAGGCGCTTCGCACAAACTTTGGTAGGTTGTGAACAGGTTGTCCAAATCGCCGCTATTCAGGCTGCCTAGCAACCGCTGCACATAAGCGTTGGAAAAGGCGTAAGACATTGCGGAAGAAACCGCCAACGTTGGGCCCCCATCGTTTACGGGGTGATCGACGGTCTCGAAGTACGGCTCGCTGCCCAGCAACTCCAGATCCGCGTCCTCGTCGGACTGGAAGGAGTAAATGCTCCACCTCGATCCCGACGGTATGTAATGAAAGCTCGTCTCCGGGAGATTCCTCACTTTGTTCCCTGAAGGAGTAGTGACGACCGACAACTGCCCACCTGCAAATTCAAAACGCCGGGTTGTTGTTTCGTCGGGTGCAGCTTGCTGCTCGGGCGGCTCTGGAGGCGGTGGGTAGTCGTAAACGTCGTCCGAAAAAAACCTGCACGAGTTGGCGGGTTCGCTGTGCCCGCTCAGCGTGACGTCTTCTATGCGGGCCGAGAACTGAGTCCCGCCATCAAACGTGAGTGTCACAATCGCCTTGAAATGCCAGTCGTCATGGTGGGTCCCGATAGGCCCCGGGTTATCCGTCTGTTTCATTTCAACGTGAAAACGTTGGCACTCCGCTTTCGTATAAATGCCGCCCGTACCAGTAAGTTGGAGATCCACAACGTGGGTGCTGCCGGGACCATACGTGACCTGCTCGTTCGGATTGCTCTGTCCCCCGTACGTGGTCGAGACCCTTGCGAAAGTTTGTCCATTCATGTCGCGGACCTTTACATCGAAACAGGTGTCGGGGTCCTTGCCGTCCCACGTCTGGTCAACATAGATTTCCAATTGAGCCTTGATCAGAGGCGGACCATGTTTTTCAATGCCCGCGAATGCGTCAGATAACGGCAGCATGGGCGACTGTGCGGCCATGTTGCGCGGTCCATCCGCCGGTGCCGTCAATTGGGTTTCATCGCTGAATGACAAAACGACTTGTGCGTCCAAAACTTGAGGTCCGGGAACGAGTGAATTGATGTCTACACGAAACGTGCGGCATTTGTCCTTCGTGATTGCGCCGGCGGCCGTGGATAGTGGAATCGAA
>CAZIPZ010000081.1:0-17152 GCA_964541075.1 uncultured Solibacteraceae bacterium
GGCTATGACAAAAGCGATAAGCATCCATACTGTCGCAGCTGCGAATACTAGCCACCCGAAGATCGGTATTACGCCGAAAACTCTGAGCACTCCTGGAGCTGCCGAGAATCCCGTGGTTCTCATCACTTGTCCCAATGTGGCCTCGGTTTCAGGCGACGGCGCTAGGAGGGCGCCCACAATATAAGTGAGACCAACCCACACCAGCCAACTCAGTAATGCGACCAGCGTAAAGCCCACCAGTCCGCTGAAATTCGTTGTCCCCGTTCCAACAGCCGCTGCGACGCTTGCAATAATTACAACAGCTACTGCACCTAGGCTGCTGTTGGCGTCTGCTTCAACTTCTTCGTATACGGCCGGATCCAAACGCGCTGCCCGAAGCATTCGTGTGAATAGCATTTTCATAGGTCCCCCACTAATTCATCGTCCCGCACTTAGTTGCATTTAGGTAGCCTTCACTCCAAACCATGTTCACAAAGGCGAAACGAGGTCGCATCAGGGGCAGCAATGACACTTTGTCAAAGAACCAGAAAACTGAGCGTGCTTCATTGAAAATATGGCACCTCGCGCTTACAAAGCTGAGTGGACAGCGGAAGCATTCTCTAGACAGATTGATCGTTTTCCAATAATGGCACGAAGGATGCAAGATGAGCGGCAAAGAGAAAGGAACGGCCGATCATGAAAGTGGACCACATTCTAATTCCGGTGGATTTCTCACCGTCTTCAAATGCTGCGGTCAACTCCGGCATAGCAATGGCTCGCAGGTTTCGTGCAAGGGTGACTTTGCTTCATGTTGTGGAGATGCATCTTGCATACGAGTCTGCATTTCCGGCAGACTCCCTCGCGCTGAAAAGAGAAATGGCGGAACAAGCGCATCGGCTGTTGAGCGCACTGGTGAGTCCGGAAGACCAGGATGATCTGAGTGTTCAAACGATAGTCAAGATTGGCAGCATCGAACACGAGATTTTTGAAACCATTCGCGAACAACGTCCCGACGTTGTGGTCATGGGCACGCACGGACGCGGACTGTTCGGTCGTTTTCTGATCGGGTCGGTTGCACAGGACATGTTGAGAAGGTCTCCAGTTCCCGTGTTGACGGTCTGCCGTGCGTTGCAGCCGTTGGTGTTTGGGCGCGTTCTATTCGCGACCGACTTCAGCGATTCATCGAAACTTGCTTTTGCCACTGCTCTCGATATAGCTGAGAAGTTGCAGGCACAACTCGTTCTTTTTCACGCGATTGATCCGGCAACGGTTAAATGCGGGGAGTCCGAAATGGCCGTGCCGGTTGCTGATGAAGTTCTCAAGGCTGCACAGGGCCAGCTGAAGTCAATGGAAGCCGAAGCGGCTCGCCATCATGTTCGAGTAGAACGCATCATTTGCGAGGGGAACGCTGCAGAGCAAATCTTGAACGCTGCGGCGCAAGGTGCGGTCGATCTGATCATGCTCGCCGTGGCGCCGAAGGGACTTCTGGAACGTGCAATCATCGGTTCAACAGCCGAGCGCGTCATCAGGGAAGCCCGGCTACCGGTTCTTTCACTTCCTATCGGTCGCACAGTTCTCGTCGGACGTCTAGGTTGAGACGGACGAAACGCCGGTGGCTCGTCCATCATGTGGATCCGCCTCCGCCCGCAGGTTTCGTTACGGACCGAGCCCAACATCCTAACTACTGGCGCGTAACGTTGCGGGCCACGCCTTCGTGCTTTCGTATTGTTTCCTTGACCACAGCAACATCCATTAAGTTCAAGAATCCTTCGCGGCGCGCTTTGTCGAGCACGCCGGCCATGGGATCAGATTCTTTCTTGTATGCGTCCGGGTGCGATTCCACAAAGACGGAAGATCCGATTCGAGTGACTAAGGTGGGCTTATAAATTATTCGTCCCTTGATCCCCGGTTCGATTTCATGAAACAAATCTTCTATTAGGTCGGGGTGTACGCGGATGCAGCCGTGCGTGACCAACTTGTAGATGCTAGCAGGAGCATTCGTTCCGTGAATGCCGATCCCTGGCATGCTCAAACCTATCCAGTATTCACCTAACGGGTTGTCTGGTGACGGCGGCACCTTAGTCACAACTGGCTTGCCACTCCTGCGCATTTCTTCTTGAATGGAGGGCGGAACGTCCCACGTCGGATTCTCCTCGACGGTAACGACAGTGAAATCTCCCAAAGGTGTTTTCCATCCTGGCTGTCCCGCGGCTATGGGGAAGGCATGCAACAATTCACCATCGACAAAGTGAAACAGCATGCGTTGCGGAATGTTAATGATGAGCGCGGCGCCGTTCGCAGGCGGCGCAATATGCTGATTATTAATTTTCAGTGTTTGCGCGATCTGTAGTCGACTGGATGGTTTCAGGCCATTTACTTCAGCAAGTACGCTGACGTCGACCCCGAAACGAGCCCCGATGCTAGTCAATGAATCGCCGCTCTTTACTGTATGTATGAATTCGCCGCCGACAAGTTGGGTTAGCTGCAGCAGGATCGCAAGAAAGATCATTGAGGGCCTCCCGCCGGCTTATGGCATGTGGAGGGCCTTCAAACCGCTTAACAGAAGAGCTGGAAGGTTCAGAACCCACCCTAGGGCGATATCCTACTGAGTGGCCTGACAGGATTGATGGCTTCCAAAGGAAGCAACGTGCGTGAGAAAGGTGCTGGCTCGATCCGAGGAACGGCCGCAGGTTGACAATCTGGCAATTTTCGTCAAATTCCCATGTTACTCAATGCATCAATTACACGACCCAACACTGCCGTCAGTTGTGGGTGTGACACTTCGAAACGTTCGGTTGCAGCCTTGAGCCGCTCGATCGACGACTCCGATTTAATCGCAGCGTCTCCGGAAATCCGAAGAACTGTCTCGATTTCGTAAACGATACTTTCCAGATGCTTTCGATCCTTTTCGGTTAACGCCTTGCTGTTTCTGATCTCGCTGCCAAGTTCATCCAATAGACTTCGAACATTGTGTTTCATAGCTCATGACCTTATCGATAAATTGAGAGCGAAACTTAATACATTAAGCCACGGAAGCCAAGAGGAACCCTTTTGCTGAAGGCTGGAACGCCGATTGCAACTTCACGGGCTCTCTTGAATCTAATTCGGCCTCTGGAGCTCCTATGACGCGGATCGGTTTCACCAGTCACTCTGAAGGAATGCACAAGCGAAGGCATATCGCCCGAGCGTTCGTTGGCTTGTTGGTTCTGGCGGCGCCGTTCACAATCAGTGCACAGCGAATTGTCGAGCCGGGAAACGCCAGCCGAGGTGAAAACCTGTTTCGGGAAAAAGGCTGTGTGCAATGCCATGCCTTTAATGGCCAGGGAGGAAAAGCGGCGCCGGACCTCTCCCAGCGTCCCCACCAGAGCGAGACTCCCGCGCAGCTGGCCAGTCAGCTTTGGAACCATAGCCCGAAGATGTGGGCAGTCATCAAAAGCACAGGTTCCAAAACCCCTGCACTGGATTCCTTCGATGCTGCAGATTTGTTTGCCTACTTCTATTCGCGCTTGTACTTTGACGCAGAGGGTGAGGCGGCTCGCGGCCGGGTAGTGTTTGAGAGTAAGAAGTGTATTGCCTGCCACGCTTTGAATTCCGGGAACAAACGGGGTATAGGTCCGGCAGTGGATAGGTGGGATAGGGTTAGCGAACCGATCGAATGGTCAGAGCGTATGTGGAACCATTCCGCTGAGATGATGGCGGAAATCCGGAAAATCGGAGCGACATGGCCGTTGGTGACGGCCGCAGAGATGATGGATCTTATCGCCTATATCCGGAGCCTTCCTGCCGCACGGTCCCAAGCCGCCGCGTTTCGATCCGGAAATCCTGAAGCCGGGCGAGTCACCTTTGAAGGCGCCTGCGAGTCCTGTCACAGCTTCGGTTCGCAACCACGTAAGGTCGATCTCCTCGGCCGAACAAAACCCACCACGCTCGGCGGTTACATTGCCAGCATGTGGAATCATGCGCCGGTTATGGTTCAAGGGAGTGGAGGCGAGCCTCCGAAGCTGGCTCGGGGACAAATGCGCGATCTTCTCGCTTACATGTTCGCGAAACGATACTTTGAGGAACGTGGCGATTCAAAAACCGGAGCGTCAGTCTATGTTCAAAAGAACTGTGCTTACTGTCACGAAAACCACCGCCGCGAATCAGGCGCGGTGGATCTGGTGAACTCGGCGGAAAGATTTTCTCCGATCACGATGGCTTCAGCAGCGTGGAAGCACCGCGCCGGAGCAGAGTTTCTGGAGAAAGAAAAGCTGGGATGGCCTACGCTTTCAGCCTCTGAGATGACGGATCTCATCGCATTCCTGAACAGCCGCATCGCCATCCGAATTGGTCTGTAGTAGCTGGTCAAAATCCCTATGGCGCCTTGCCGCATTATCTCGGCTGAACTCCTTCGTCGCGGGTATTTGTCACATTGTCAACTACTTGGTCCGGCCCTACCTCAATACAAATCACAACCTCTGCAAACTGTTGCCAATCCGATTCTGGCCCATCGAATGCAACCTGGTCTGCTTTGTGACGGAGGTGATCGCCGATGAAGGTTCTAATAGCCACAGATGGATCAACACATGCGGAAACGGCGATGGGAACGTCGGCTCGACTGCTTAACAGGGATCAACTGACGTGCGATGTGTTGTCTGTTGCCTCGGAACTTGTTCCTGCTGGGACGGGCAACCAAGAGTTGAGAACCGCATATGCAGAACATGCGGTCAAAAGAAGTACACGTATCGCTGAGGCTGGGCAGCGATTGCTCAATCATCAGGGATGGAAATCTCGGACATTGGTGCAGTCCGGTTCCCCGGCAGATGCTATTCTCGAACGAGCTCCAGAGTATGATCTCGTTGTGGTCGGGTGTCATGGTGAATATGATCGCAAGAAGCCAGGGATTGGACCTGTCTCGAGCACTGTTGTACAGCAAGCGCGATCCAGCGTCCTTGTCGGACGGGACTTGATCAATGATGATGCTTATCGGATTCTGGTCGGGCTGGACGGCTCCTATGACTCGTTTCATGCATTGCGTTCTCTGCCCCGTTATCTTCGGCACGCCTCGATTGACGTTACATTGATGCACGTTATGGAGATGCCCTGGGTGCGCCCGAGTATCGACCCGTGGTTGAGCCCGGATATCGAAGGGGACCTTTCGGAATGGCAGCGACGGCTTGAAACGGTCTTGAAAAGTGAAGGAGAAGCAATTATCGATCGGGGACTGCGGTTCCTCGAGGGCCTAAGTGCGTCAGCCACAACGATTATTGAACAAGGCGATCCCGGTCTGGAACTGGCAAGTCACGCAGAAGAAGGAGACTACGACTTGATTGTGGTTGGTTCGAGTGGCAAGTCCGATATTAAGCATGCCCTGCTCGGAAGCGTGTCCCTGAAGCTTGCTTGGGATGCTCCTTGCTCCGTCCTTGTTGTTCGTCCTTGAACAGTAAGCTGAAAACGAAAAGTCACTTTGGGACGAACGGTCAGTACTATACCGACAATCAAGGGAATAGATGAAATCGACAAGATACTTGATGAAAGAGCATAAGTTGATATTGAGAGCCCTCGAGGTCCTCGATGCCATCGTTGTCAGGGTTGAAGAGAATGCCGGAGTTGATCCAACGGATGTCGATGCTATCTTGAATTTCCTACGTTGGTTCGGCGATGCGCACCACCAAGAGAAAGAAGAGAAAGTACTCTTCCCCGCCCTGAAGGATGCGGCTGCAGGTGAACAGACACGCCCTTTACAACACATGATATTGGAGCACAACCAGGAACGGTCTCTCATTGAGCATATGGAAAAAGCCGCCCGACTGCGAAAGTCTGCGGAGTTCACACAGTGTGCTGGCCGGCTTGCCGCAGCGATGAGAAATCATATTTACAAAGAAGACGAAATCCTGTTTGAGTCCGCATGCTCGATATTGTCTAGAGCGGATGACGAAAAGGTTCTTCAGCAGCTTGAGGCTTTTGAAACTATCGCTGATCAAACCACGTTGCAGGCGATGCTTCAGGACTTGCGCCGGATGGAATGGACATATCTTCGAAAAACCGGCTTGCCGAAAAAATCCGATTCAAAAGCTTAAGCTGGAACCCGGAGCCGCAGTCTCAACTTCAGTCAGCAAGTAACTTTCGTTGATCACGGCAGGGGAAACCCGGACAAACCTTTCTCTCCAAGAACCTTCCACGGCGGCAGCCTTTTTCGGAGTCCAAATTTCCGGATGGACCGATCTCTAAGAATGTCCATCGCCTCCTCCACAGAATCGGTGAACCAAACGAGTTCGGCGTCCGCACGGCTTGCGGTCGCAGTTTTCACCATCGTATTCAGTAGTTCCGCGACGTCACGCCAGTAATCTTTGCCCAGAATGATCACCGGGAAGTCTCGAATCTTTCCCGTCTGAATCAGCGTTAGCGTTTCAAACAGCTCATCAACGGTTCCAAAGCCGCCGGGCATGATGACGAAAGCGTAGGAATACTTTAGAAGCAACACCTTTCGGACGAAGAAGTGATTCATCTCGACCCATCGGTCCAGATAGGCATTCGGGCGTTGCTCCCTCGGCAATTTGATGTTACAGCCCACGGACCGTCCCCCCACGTCCTTGGCCCCCCGGTTGGCGGCAGCCATCAACCCTGGGCCTCCTCCTGTCATCACCGTAAAGCCGAGCTCTGCCAGCCCGCGTCCAACTTGCCGCGCGAGGGCGTAATAAGGATGACTTTCGTCAAATCTTGCGCTGCCGAACACCGTAACGCACGGGCCAATGAAGTGAAGAGCGCGAAACCCGCGAATGAACTCACCAAGAACTCGTACGGAGAAGAGCAACTCACTGCTTCGGGAATGCGCTCCTTCAAGGAAGTATCTTTCGTTCGTAGTCATATTCCTTTCCTTTGGGGCATCGACTGTGCACTTAGACTGCCAGTCACTCGGATTTCCAACGTGAGAGGTTACTGTGATCACTCGTTTGTGGAACCGATCCGCAAAGCAGTTTTCGCTGATTGGTCTACGCTTGAGGAGGCAGCGTCTGAGTTTTTGACACTTCGACAAAATGGTCTTATTAAGGCCAGCTTCTCCCAATCGGGTAACACCATTTGATACAGAAGTTACACGGCTTATGGATTGGGTGCTCAAACTGCACCACTGATTTAGGCTTGACGATTTTGTTCGGGAGTAGAAATGTTCGTGAAAGCTCGATTTCCAACCGCATTCTCAAGTGTTGAAACTCACCATGAGTAAGATACTTCTCGCTGATGACGACAATAGATGCCGTGAAGCGATCCGGAAGGTGCTCGAAAGGGAAGGCCATACGGTTCTTTCAGTGGCCCATGTCGATCGCGCTTTGGAGGCCCTGGAGAGGGCGGAATTCGATCTTGTTATCTGCGACTACAGAATGCCTGACAAGAGCGGACTGGACTTGCTCATCGAAATGAAGAGGCATCACTCGTCAATACCTGTTCTCATGATTTCCGCGGACCTGGATCCCGCGGCCAGCACTGCATTATTGGATCACGGGGTTCGGAACTTACTGAAGAAACCCATACGCCGGCGCGACCTGGTTGAAGGCGCGAGCCGGATCCTGGACATTCCATCCTCCAATCAGTAAATCATGACTATTTTCTTTTCTCCCTGGCTATCACACGCGATCTGAATGGCCTTGAAAAATCCAGGAAGACGCGCCGCACTGACGCAGAAAATGAGAAAAAAAGGGCGAGTGAGCGGAGGTAGGTCGTATTCACTCGCCCGTACGCGCCCGGAGCCAGGCGCGACTTTGGGATCAGTTTCCGCAGCCGGCGTTAAATGGCCCTGTAACTTGCGCGGTCTCACCTTCGGAGTGATACAGGCGAACGCGACTGATCTTTTCGTTCTGAATTTCGAAAATCGCCGCTCCCGGAGCCATATATCTCTTGCCGTCGCTGCGTAGATCGTACGACGCGCCAAACTCGGCAGTGACGCTTATGCCTCCCCACGGATTCGCTGAAGCGAAAAGCAATTCTGCGGTTTTTTCGTTAACCGTTCTCGCTTTGACGTAGTATGCCAGCCGGGTGTATCGTTCCGCCGACTGCTCGGCCATTTTTCGAATCAGATCCCGTCCTTCATAGAATGCCGGCCCAATCTGATTCTCACCTGGCCCAACCTGGTGGCTCGCATCTGGCTGATACAGGGCGACAAAACGATTCGCTGACTCTTCTGTCCCATCTAGGGCGTTCCACCTTCTGAACCATTCTTGAACCAGTTCCTGCGCCTTTTGCAGTTTGTCCTGCTCGGCCTTTTGCTTGTCTTGCTCGGCTTTGAACTTCTCGATCTCAAGATTCGCACTTGACTCTGCCTTTACGGCCGCCGGCGCCGGTTTCGCTGCCCTGGCGGCAAGTGGAGCCGCCTTTGCCGCCGGCTGCTTCCCTCCCTGAGAGAAGACTGAAGTCGCGTTGCACAACAGCAGTGAGATGAAAAAAATAGTTGTCTTCATATATTCCTTCCTCTGCTATTCGGGATTCGGTGAACGTTCGACCGATCTCGCGCAGCGAAAACCGAATGCGTCACTGGTCTGGGACGGCGGTGCGTAGTTGCGGTAATGTACGCCCAACAGGCTGCGCTGCCCGGTTCTTTGATCGTCTTCGTTCGACCAGCCTCCACCTCGAATGACCTTGTAAGTTCCATCCTCCGGTCCGCCCGGATTGTTTAAAGGCGATATGACGTAATAATCGCGGGTGTACCAGTCTGAAACCCATTCCCAAACGTTGCCGGTAACGTCGTAAAGACCGTACCCGTTCGGTTTGTAGGATCCAACCGGCGCCGGTCCGTTTGGAAATCCATACCGTGCAAGCTTGGTCTGGCGCGCGCCGCCGCCTTCTTCACCTGCAGAGCCGTTCGTTTCTCCGATTTCATTTCCCCAGGAATAAAGATTTCGATCAAGACCTCCGCGGGCAGCCTTTTCCCACTCTGCTTCCGTCGGAAGACGTTTTCCGGCCCATGCGCAAAACGACGCAGCGTCGTTCCAATCCACGTTGTAGGCCGGCCAACGTTCCTGTCCTGGAGTGATCTGTCCTTTCGCCCAATGCCAGGGTGTGCGCCGGCCCGTTGCCTGAACGAAGAGCGCATAGTCTGCATTGGTCACTTCATATTTATCGATGTAGAAAGCATCGATGGATATGCGGTGTGCTGGTTGATCGTCCAATCGCGCTCGAGCGGTCCAGCTGAGTTCGTCAAAAAGAAACATGTGCGTTCTGCCCATCCAAAATGGGCCTGATGGGATCAGAACCATTTCTGGGACTTCAGCAATGCTGGGCGTTTGGGCCTGTGAACCCGTTGCGACAAGCGCAATAAAAATAAGGCAAGTTGTTATAAAGAAGCTGTTCTTAGCCATCGTTTTATCCTTTTATCGAGAGGCGATTGGAAGGGGACGACGATTCGCGTCCCCTTCACCGCGTACTACGCAAACAACTCATCGATCGAGTCGTCGCTTTGGAATTCCGAAGCAGCCAGCGGCGCTTTCTCGATGTATTTGTATCCCCGCCCAGATGGCGTATTCTCGACCTCTTTCAACCAGTCGATGCCCAGCGCGGAGTAGATTGTTGCGAGGACATTGTCCATTCGCGGCTGTTCCTTGTGCTTCCAGCCCGTGTCTGTAACTTGGTCTGTGCCATCTTTATCGGCGGTGGCGCCAAGAACGCGTCCAGGCTTAATGCCTCCGCCAGCAAACAGGGTCGTGTACGCGTACCGATAGTGGTGGCGGCCCATCGTCGGGTTTATGGCTGGGGTGCGTGAAAACTCGCTCGCTGCGACGATGAGCGTCTCATCCAGAAGTGTTTTGCCTGGTGTCTGTCCCGGCATGGAAGCAAGGTCCTTCAACAGGCTGGCGAAACCTTTATCCCATCGGACGCAGTTGACATAGTGATTCAGTCTCGCATTACGATCGAAAATCTGAGTGTGCTGATCCCACCGGCTTCCGTCGTAGACATACACGATGCGGGTTCCTGCATTTGCCGCCAACAGATTCCGTGCAAGGATCAGCCCGAGCCCGTATTCGTCGTCGCCGTAGCGTTGCTTGTCGTCCTGCGAGGCTTTGAACACAGCGGGCCATCGAGAATCGGTCAGAATTCGGTATGCATCCTGATAATAGGCCTGATAATCGCCTTCACGGTTGCCAAAGGTCCGCCTGCCTTCTCCGGAAACCTCGGAAAACAGAGACAGCTGATTCCAGCGTTCCTCGAGTAGTCGATTCATGCTGCTGTTGTCTCCGCCGAATGTGTCGAAGACAGTCGTAGCCGTGAGGTCAAGGGTCGCGAAGCGCGGATGCAAGAAACCTGCAGAGACCGTTCCTGCAAACCCGGATGCCAGGGTCGTGCTGACATAGGCCGGAAAGGTGTCTGTCTCACGACGCTGAGCATCCAATTCAAATGCCGCCAAAGAACCCCATGCCGGAACCTCTCTGGCGAGAGGTGGCGCGAGAGTCCGTCCAGTCTGTGTGTGATATTGACCATTAAAGTGGACGAGTTCGTTTGCGCGCATGGAGCGAACCAACGAGACCTGAGACCATTGGTCAAACATTTGCGGAAACAACGTTTTAGAGAGAAAGACTCCCGTGGATGTCTTTTGGACATTGAGATCCTTGGGCTGCTTCCTGTCCGTCTGCTCCTTGTAGTCCCACGTGTCCCAGGGGCTGATCGCTCCACCCATTTCGATGAAGATCACGTTTCGTGCGGTTCCGCGGGGATTCGCTTTTCCGTAAGCCCGAAGACTCAGCGGTCCGACGACTTGATCCAGCCAGGTGCCGGCCAGAGCCATGCCGCCGAATTTCAGAACATCCCTGCGTGTTGGAACCATATCCATTAGTCTTTTCATAAAGCCTCCTTCGTATTAATGGTTCAAGATGAATTCGATCGAATTCAGCAGGGTCCATTGCAGGTTTTCCAGTGCATGCTTTCGATCCTTCTGGAATTGAAAAATTTCTATCGACGCGCGCTTCTCGTCGGGGGTAGGCCGTCGCGAGAGGCTGGAAAGAAAAAGATCCTCGATCATCTTTCCATCAGAGTCGCCGCTTTCGAGAATGCTCTGGACGCGACCGCCTTTTTCCGCCAGGACACGGCCAGTCACCAGGTCTGAACTCATCATCAGGATCGCCTGCAGTGTGGTCGCCTTATTTCCGGCCGGCACCGGGGCTTCTCGGTTGGTTTCAAAAAAGCTGTTGGAAAGGCTGGTGATGTCCTGTCCTTCCTTGGCTCCCGCGCCTCGTCGTCCTCCCGGCACATCACCAAGGTCGGTCAGTTGCTTGAACCGTGTCACTTCCGTCCCCGCAAATTGGAACTTGTATGGCCGGCCGGTCGCTTGTGCGATGGTGTCCACGATCTCGGGTCCAGTCATGACGCGGACGTACTTTCTGGCATAGTACGGCATGTAGTCGTCTTTCCAGTCCCCGGGGAACTGTGAAGAAAGCTGATAGGCGCTGGATTTCATAATCTTTTTGATCAGCCCCTGAATGCTGTAGTTGTTGTTGCGGAAATCGTGGGCCATGGCTTCCAGCAGCTCAGGATTGGTGGGCTGTATGGTCCACGGCTTCTCGGGCGGATTGGCGGGATCGAGGCGATAAAGATCGAAGGCGTCGTACGGTTCCACGAACGCGATCGTCATCAGCCTTCCCCAGATCAAATTCACAGTGGCGCGGCTGAACTGGATGTGTTTCGTAAGCATCCGAGCGAATTCGGCACGCGGTTCAAAACCCGGCCGTGCTTTCTCTCCCGTCAACATAAAAGTGGGTTCATATGTTTTTCCACTTCGAGGGAACACGCCCTCAGCCTCTGTGTAAAACGGAGCGTCGTTTCCCGTATCGTACCCTTTGGCCCCGTTGTCCATGACGCTGTCCGAGTTGTTTACGTTGTAAATACCGATCGGCCGCAGCTTGCCGAGAAAAGCTGCCTGGCTCGCAAAATCCTCGCGTGTGTGGTCGGCTTGGAACAAGTTCACGGACTCCAGATGGCCGGGGCCGTCATGGCAGGCCAGGCACTGTGTGTTGACGCCAAGGAAGTTGCGAGAAATCTCGATCGACATTGCGTCAATCGCATCGAGTCGATTCGTCGTCGCGCCGTAGTTGTCGGGATCGGTGAGGTCTCGGTTTTTCAGGCCATCATTGCGCAGCACGCGGCCGAGAAAAGCGAGTTGAGGAATTGAGCTATGACTCTTGGATGCGCCGGTCAACATGTCGGTGACGACCTCGTTATACGGTCTGTCCACCTTCAGCCATTCCTTATTCCAATACTGAAAAGCGTTCTTTGCTCCACCTGCATAGTTCATAAGACGAAAAAGGTCGCCATAAAACCATGCCCACTGCTCTGCAAACTCTTCTGTTCCGATTAGCGAGTCGATGAGCCTGTTGCGCTTGTCAGGATCTTTGCTCGCCACAAACTCCTTGACCTGATCCGGCGTCGGAAGCAGGCCTGTAGCATCCAAAGTGACGCGGCGAATGAACTCTTCGTCATTGCTTAAATTAGCGTGAGGAATTCCGTCGCGTTCGATTTTTGCGAAAACGATGTCATCAATGAAGTTGCTGCGCGGAATCTCGCTCACCGGTTGGCGATCGCCAGGGAGCAGTTTTGAAGTTTCATTCGTCAGTCGAACTGCTTCCTTCGCCTTATCCGGCGCGGGATTGCCAATTTCCCGGTGCACGTCCCTGAACTGATCGTCCGCGCCGGCCCCGTCAGCGGGCTTCGTGGGTTTCTGTCCCGTCTGTGCAAACAGTGCGAGTGTGATACACAGGAAAGTAAGGATGAGAAACCGGCTAGGTTTCACCAGCTTTAGCTTCATTTCGAACCTCCGTCCTTAAAAATAACGTTATGAATCTGCAAGAACTCGGACCGTTCCGAACCATCAACGGCCCCAAGAACTAGCAAGCCCCTGGCCAACCGCTGGAAACCATCACGGGCGAAGGCGCGCGTTGCGCAGTAATCAATTGAAACTTACGGTGCAAAAATGAGTTACACGGATGGACGAATCGTGCGTGCGCGTGATCAGGCGGGGTTAAATCAATTCACTAGAAACCATATGGGTTGCCAGATCGTCTTGGGCAAGTAGAAGAGCGAGAGATGGGAAGACAATGTGGCGAATTCATCGTCTCTGCAGGGTTTTTTCGTGGCCAAACTGCAGATGCCTACACGAGGCTCAAAGTCCCGATCCAGACACGCTAGTGATTGTCGGAAAAACAGGAGATGTCGCCTCAGAAGGCGGCTTTGTTGCCAGTGTGACAATGCGTTTCCGGTCTCATCGACTATGATGCCTCTAAATCATTGGACAACGGCCAGCGACGCCGCGGCGCCCCGTTTGCAGACACACGGCGTACGATTCTCTATGAATGGAGGTGAATCATGCCGGGAAAACTGCTGCTGCTTTCAGGCGTTCCGATCGACTGTCTTGAGGAAGACGTAAGGCGATGGATCGAATCGATGGGCTATCCGGTCCAAAACGTAAGGCTGGTTCGGGATCTCGTCACTGGAGCCTCGCCGAGTTTTGCATATGTGGAATTGAGGGATTCCAAAATGCTTGGGCCCGCGTGTGATTCCGTGAGTGGCGCCACTCTGCGAAATCTGCGAATCGGCGTGACTGTGATAGCCGCTCCAAAGCGGGCGGTCGTTGCTGCGTGAAAAGGCGTTGCCCCGGCTAGCTACTCAATGTGAGGTTGCTGGTGATCGGATAGAGGCCCTGCATGTCGGCTGCAACAATTCGGCGTTTCTGCTTGTAGGATTTCCAGAACGCGCTGGACTTTGCTCAAGAAATCCGGAGTCGGTTCGACGATATAACGCCGAGCATGCATTGTCCATGCTTCCGCAATTCGAGCGTCGATTACCGCCGCCGCTGCAGATTCTGTCCGCAATGGATTCCGACGGTTATATCCGTTTTCTGAGGGCGGAGTGCGAAGGTGGATGACAGCATTATATCGATGAAGTTGTTCTTCCAACGTCGTACCCACCGAGGACCAAAGGCCGCCCCCTGCCCAACACACCGCTCCGTCGATCGTGCCTCGATCGCACAGAACAATTGCCTGAGCTTCTCCATCGGCCACTAGTTCCAATTCCCGCTGAACGTAAAAAATGGCCCGTTGTGCACATTGGCGTAGGTCAATGCGCTCCGAACTCCGAACGCGGAAATCTACCCGAAAATATGATGCCTGCAGATTCAGGCAACACCTTTACATGTTGGCAGAAATACTGCCGTACCAATTCCAGTATTGCTGTCTTACCAGCGCAGGGTCCATCTGTAAGCACTATGCGACCTTTTGTATGGGCTTCTTTGCAATCACAAGGAGTCATATTGTGCGCTAGGCGTCTCCGCAATTCCGATGTTCACGGATGAGCCATTGTCCGGAGCCAGCTAGGATATGGGATACAGGCTCTTCATGCCAGGGGATGTTGTTTCAGGACGCACCCTTCGACAGAAAACGTCCTTGGGGCAGGCCAAGCCGCTGCAGGTGGTAATCGGATGCCATTTTCAGTGGTAGTCCTATTCCTATGGCGACCAAGTTGGGGTTTTATATTCAGGACGTCACATCCTTTGCCAACAACGGCCGCAGGATGAGCGCCACTTGATGTGAGCTCTTAAGCTTATTGATGGTGGCGCCTATAACCTTTCTTGTCGCCCTGGATTTGTTGCCACCGACTGAAGAAAGTCCCGCTGAGGGGAAGCCCGACAGCCGCGTAACAAGTGCAAGTATGTCTCGGTCTTGACCGCTAACGCGTCCGGACGATGGCTCCTCATAGTGATTCAAGGGATTCGCGCGCTTCGGATGCAGTTCCTGGTTCTTTAGCTCATCTGGCGCCTCTACCAAGGTTCCTACCTACCCCCTCTGGTGTAGCTCCGGTCCCTGGTCCTCGCGACCAGATTTCTCGTTCTCAACGTTTTCTCGCGAAATATAGGAACGACACGGCGTTGAGTTCTCCGCTTTGGGGGCGGTGCTTGCAATACCACGGTGCGGCGGTTTGAGGATTCGAGATCCAATGACGAGCGCAGCAACCCCCGCAATCCCTGAACCGCAAAGAATTCCGACCTTCGCGATTTCGAGCATCGATCCTGGAGGAAACGCCAGTTGCGCTATAAAAAGTGACATCGTAAAACCTATACCTCCAGCCAAGCCAACGATACTGATATGAGACCACCTCACTCCCGGCGGAAGAACCGATAGGCCGAAGCGAACCGCCAACCAAGATACTGCGACAATTCCAATCGGCTTACCAAGCAGAAGACCCAGCACCACACCTGCTAGGACCCAGCCTGCATCACCATGAAACTGAAGAGTGTCAATTTCGACGCCGGCGTTCGCAAACGCGAACAGCGGCATAATGCCAAACGCGATCCAACCGTGCAGAGCATGTTGAAGTCTCTCGACCGGCGAGACCACCTCGCGATTGGCAACTTGAAGTGGCTGTAAGTGGTGCAGCAGTGCACGATCATTGGAAAAGCCTTCGTTTCTGATGAATCGTACGCGAGTCTCTGTTTGGTGCAGAAACTCATCGGCTCCGTACCACGCCCGCACCGGGGTCATGAAACCTACAATCACGCCAGCAAGCGTTGGATGAATACCGGCCATGTATGCTCCGGACCAAATAACGATCCCAGGAACGAGATAAGTCAGAGCCAAGCGCACACCTAATAGTTGCATGACAAAGACGCCAAGAATTCCCGCACCCATCACTGCAAAACCTGACGCGGCGATGTCCGTGGAGTAAAACAGGGCGATGACAATGATCGCTCCAACGTCGTCGATCACGGCCAGAGCCAACAGAAGAATCCGGAGAGCCGGCATCACCCTCCTTCCCAACAATGCGAGCGCTCCCACGGCGAAGGCTATATCCGTAGCCATAGGAACGGCCCAAGCTGTCGCGGAGGAGCGTCCAGCGTTTAGTGAAAAATAGATCAATGCCGGGAATACCATCCCGCCCAAGGCGGCAGCGATGGGCAACGAGGCGCGTCGCAATTCACTCAACTCGCCTGAATAGATCTCGCGCCGGATCTCAAGTCCGACTACAAAAAAAAAGATCGTCATCAAACCGTCGTTTATCCAGAAATGTAAATCGCGCTCAAAAATGAAGGTGGCAAACCGAAGCGCGATGGGAATCTGCCAGAGTGAGGAGTAGTGGGCTCTCCACGGCGAATTAGCCCAGGTAAGAGCCAAAAGAGCAGCGACCATCAATAGAATGCCGCTCGCTGCTTCAATTTTTAGAAAGTGTTCAGCAGGAGCAAGAATGCGTTGAACGCCCTTGCGAAAAGGTCTCCACACTCCGGGAGGATGTGGATTCGAAGGATTCAAAAAGATAGGAGCGTTTTCGTCAGCCACGTGAACATCACCCAATTCACGATGGCGGCCCGACCATCCGATAACCTGCAGTGAACTTTCACCGCACCCTTATCTTTACTATTGTTCCTGGTCTATCTTTCGGCGTCAATCGCACCTTTCGGCATCCGGGGATGGGCGACCACCGCTTGGCTGAAATTCAGACAGTGTCTCAGGTTGAATTTCTGCTGAATTGTTAAGCGGAACGTTTGCCGAAAAATTGATCGATCTTTGCATTGATTGCAATACTTCTGAGGTTCAGGGCATAAGAATGTTCCCGCAAAACTCTCAGGTGTGTTTGCATGCGCTCGTTCCTCCGGCTGTTCAAGACGAAATCTCTTAGAGCATCCTCAAAATCGCGTCTGTAGGTCCGACCGGTTGCACATTCTCGGACTGCCCCTTCGTAGCAGCAGATCAACTGTTTAATGCGACGACGATTCGTTCCCGTAACGTATTTCCAAGCTTCACTAACAAGCAGCGTATCCAATGGCGCCATAGCATCGACCTTTCTGGCCAAGTTGGGAATACGCCCGGCGACCGCCGGTCAAGTAGGAAGGTGTATTTGCAAAAGTGGCCTCATTGAGTATGACACATGAAATGGAACTTTGAAGCGGGTATCGTATCGCTCAGACGAGAATGTTATTGAACATTTCCAGTTTCGATTCGAAAACGCAGTAAAGATCCGGGTGGGAGTTGTTCGATCACACTGCGCAATATTCTCATCACAGTAATTTTCGGTTACGCCGGTGGTTTGAAAACACCTCTTGCTCGAAAATGAAAGGAGCGAATATGTTGAAAAAAGTGACCTTACCCCCGAATTACGCACGCTCCGAGAGTGAGTATTTCCCGCCGTCGTGGCTGTGGGAAAGTGGGAAACCCGAAGGGTTTTCCAA